>NZ_CANRPM010000058.1 GCF_947632445.1 uncultured Bacteroides sp.
ACGCATCTGTCAGTCGGTAGATACGCATCTGTCAGTCGGTAGATACGCATCTGTCAGTCGGTAGATACGCATCTGTCGGTTGGTAGATACGCATCTGTCGGTTGGTAGATACGCATCTGTCGGTTGGTAGATACGCATCTGTCAGTCGGTAGATACGCATCTGTCAGGAGCATAGATGCGCATCTGTCAGGAGCACAGATACGCATCTGTCAGAATAGAGCCGGGAGGATGCAGGTCACGACCTGACGGGCCGCTCAATGTAATCGACGTAACGCCGGAAGAAGAGCCGGAAAGTTTTGCAGCGGCGCAACAGCCACTTTTCGAGGAGCAGGATGCCTGTCAGGGCGCAGAGGATGCCCAGCAGGACGTCGATGATATAGTGGTGTCCCGAATAGACGGCCGTCCACCAGATGCCCGCCATAATGAAGGCGAAGAGGGAGATAAGCCGGGGATTGCATCGGGCCGCTACGGCGTAGTAGACCACCACAACCATGTAGGCGGCATGGAGCGAGGGAACTGCGGCAAAGACATTGGCGTTGCGTCCGTAGAGACCTTCGAAGATGTGGACGCCCAGCAGCTCGTCGAAGCGGCCGAGGCCCGCCACATTGCCCGGCGTAGACAGCACCGGTTCGAAGCCGTAGTTCATGGCATACCAGGGCGGGGCGGCGGGATGGATGTAGTATCCGGCGAATCCTACCAGGTTGACCAGCAGGAAGGCCATCGCGAAACGCAGGTAGATGCTGCGCCGCCCCTTGAAGAACATCCACAGCCCGAAGGCAAGTGGGACGGGCACCCAGCAGAGGTAGAAGAGGCCGGCCAGGATGTCGAGCAGGGGCCGGTGGTGGAGAAGGAAGTATTCGCCGGGTATCAGCGTGCGGCCGTCCGCCCCGATGCCGAAGAGGCTCTTCTCGGCTTCGTATAGGCCTTGCACGTCGATGGGGTTCAGCCGGTAGTTAGGGTACACCCGCATCCAGTCGTAGGACATGGCGAAGAGGATGAAGGGAATCAGGGCAAAGGCCAGCTTGCGGGTGGGCAGTCCCGCGTAGTAGAGCGCCAGGAAGACGCCCACCACCACGAAATGGTCGGCACGGATGCCGACGAACACCCACGTCAGTGCCATGTAGAGGACGAGGGTCAGGAGCACCCACATGCTCTCTTTCGGATTGGGCAGGAAGGAAGTATTCATCTTTCAGCTTACTTTTTCAGCAGTTTGCGACAATGGTCGATTCGGACAAAGGCCGTCCAGTTGGCCAGTACGGCAATGAGGGCCAGCGGAACCGTCAGGAAATATACGCTGTCGAAAGCCGTGCAGTTTCGGAAGACACCGCAGCAAATGGCTCCCACGGCCGTCAGCACCACCCGTTCGGGACGTTGCATCAAACCCACCTTGCACTCCAGCCCCAGTCCCTCGGCCCTTGCGCGGACGTAGCTCACCATCAGCGAACCGACGATGGCCGCACCCGCCACGATGCTGCCCCAGAGATAGCCCCGCAGCAGCAGGAAGTAGAGGATGCCGAAAAGGGTGAAAAGCTCGCTGTAACGGTCGAGCACGGAATCGTACAGGGCGCCGAAAGTGGACGACATGTTCCCTACCCTGGCAACCCGTCCGTCCATCATGTCGAACAGTCCGGCGAACAATACGATGCCGCCCGCCCATCCGGCCCAGGCCGACGCCGTGCTTCCGCCGGCAAACCCGGCATACACAAAGAGGACGGCGGCCGCGATGTTCAGCACCAGTCCCGTAGTCGTAATGAAATTGGGAGTGACCCCCGCCTTGATCAGGCCGTGCACGACAGGATTGATAATCCTGTAAACCAACTGTTGCAAATAGTCTCTATAGTTCATACAGCATAAATAATTAATCATGTTCCAAGTCTTGCGGCGGCTGCTTCCCTTTCGCGAAAAGGCGTCTGAGGTGGAAGTTGCGGTAGACAAACGTCCGCTGCATGCCGTAGTTCCAGACGAGGGCTACGGTCACGGCCACCAGTCCCTTCGCAAAGATGAAGAGGTTGTCGGCCAGACAGGCGGGCAGATGCTCCGTGCGGTCCATTCCCGTGAGCCATTCGGTCAGGAGAAAGGTGCCGCCGGTGTTGAGCAGAATACTCATTCCCCAGACAAACAGGTACTTCACGGCGACCCAGGCTTTCCGGCATTCTCCGGCATGAAACACCCATCCGTAATTGACCACGCAGTTCGTGACGCCTCCCGCAACCGAGCCGATAAAGGTGGCATACAGGTAGAAGAGGCCGCAGAACTTGGCCAGCACGATGGTGACCAAAAAGTCGACGGCGCTCGCAAGCCAGGCCGATACCTGCGCCTTGCAGAACATCCACATTTCCCTGCGCCGATGCCTGCGTCCTCCTCCGTCTGCTGTCATCCGGTTATCCATCTGAATGCTGCCAATATGACAAGACCGTAGATGCCCGCCAAAATATCGTCCGTCATCACGCCCCATCCTCCGGGCAGCTTCTCCATCCGGCGGATGCCAAGCGGCTTGAATATGTCGAAGAAGCGGAAGAGTGCAAAGGCGGCCAGACCATATCCCGCATGTCCGGCAGGAGCCGCCAGCAGGCTGATCCAGACACCTGCCATTTCGTCGACGACCACCCGCGAAGGGTCTTCGCCCCAGAAAGGCTCCAGACGGTCGGCCGCCCATACGCCTGCCGGAGTAAACACGGCAATCAGGACCAGCGTCGTCCACCACAACGCCCCTCCCGATAGGAGGAACGAGAGAAGATACCACGTTCCGGCAGCCAGCAGCGCACCGGCTGTGCCGGGTGCCACCGGCGAAAAGCCCGAACCGAAACCCGTGCCTATCAGCATCGGAAGGAAAGGCGGTCTGTCCATTGTCTTGTCTCTCTGTTTTACACAAAAGAGGGTGTACACCACTGAAACGGTCTGTAACCGTCGGCGTACACCCTCTCTCCTATTTTATACCATTGCTTTCTGTCATCCGTCCCTTAGTCAAGATAGCCGGGTTCTTTCTCGCCCACCATGCCGCGGATCGTCTGCTTCACCATGCGCCACTGCTGGAAGAGGTCGTGCACCGGCTCGTGTTCGAAGTCGTGCATCGGGCTCTTGCAGAAGAACGAAAGCCACGTCTGGATGCCACACATGCCTGCACGCAGGGCCAAGTCGCTGAAGAGCACCAGGTCGAGTGCGATAGGTGCGGCCAGAATCGAGTCGCGGCACAGGAAGTTGACCTTGATTTCCATCGGATAACCCATCCAGCCGAAGATGTCGATGTTGTCCCATGCCTCCTTGTTATCCTTGCGGGGCGGATAGTAGTTGATGCGTACCTTGTGGTAGACATTGCCGTAGAGGTCGGGGAATTTTTCGGGTTCGAAGATGTTGTCGATGACCGACAGCTTGCTCACTTCCTTCGTCTTGAAGTTTTCGGGCTGGTCGAGTACTTCGCCGTCGCGATTGCCGAGGATGTTGGTAGAGAACCATCCGCTCACGCCCAGCATGCGCGTCTTGAACATCGGAGCCAGCACGGTCTTCATCAGCGTCTGCCCGCTCTTGAAGTCCTTGCCTGCGATGGGCACGTTCATCTTCTTGGAAAATTCCCACATGGCGGGCGTGTCTACGCAGAGGTTGGGAGCGCCCATCACGAAAGGAGCTCCTTCGGCTATGGCCGCATAGGCGTAGCACATGCTCGGCGAGATTACCTCCGTGTTGTTCTCCTTCATAGCCTTCTCTAACGCAGCAAGCGACTTGTGTTCGTCGGAAAGGGGCACGAAGATTTCCGTACTTGCCGCCCACAACACGACGATGCGTTCGCAACCGTTGGCAGCCTTAAACTCGCGGATGTCCTGACGGAGCTGATCCACCATGTCCCAGCGCGTGGCGGCCGACTTGATGTGCGTGCCGTTCAGACGTTTGGCAAAATTATGGTCGAAAGCGGCCTTCATCGGACGAATGGCTTTCAGCTCGTCTTTCACCAAGTTCAGATCTTTCTCCTTCAACACTTCGGCATACATGGCTGCCTCGTAGGCATCGTCGGCAAAGATGTCCCAACCTCCGAATACGATGTCGTTCAGGTCGGCCAGGGGAACGATCTCTTTGACCGGATGCACCTTGCCGTCCTGCATTTTCATTGTGGCCATCTGGGTTATCGAACCGATTGCCTTTGCCAGTCCCTTGCGGGCTGCCAATACACCTGTAATCATAGTGGTAGCTACGGCGCCACCCACTCCTACGACCAGTACGCCCAAGCGTCCTGTTGCCGGTTTAATCATTTCTCTCATGCCATTATTTTATTTAGAGTTTTAAAAAATTGCCCAAAGTTAGCAGTTTTTACTGATTTATAGTATCCTTTTTCCCGTTTTGTTGGCCTGTTAGCAAGATTTAAGTAAAATATGTGGAATATACCGGCTGCACAGGCGGTATGGGAAGTACGGTTTTCTTCACTATCGGTCACGGATGGAGTCGGCGTACATGCGGAGAACTTCCAGCGTCCGCGCCCTTCGCTTGCGGGCACGGATATTCCAGGCTCCCTTGTCGGGCATCAGGCTATAACCCGAAGGAGGGCCGACGGCCTGCCATCCGAGAACGACCCGGTTGGCCACACGCCCCACTACCACATAGCGGAGGCCGGTGGCTTCTATCTGTTCGACCGTCTCGCGCGGGCCGGCATCGAGCGGCGACCGGGCCCAATTAGAGTAAATGGTTCTCGTCTTCAGTTCGTAGAAAGGATCGTTGCGCCAGGTATGCTTGCCGACTTTTATCTTGCATTGCCTTACCGGATCCCAGTTATAGGGCGTGCTTGCCGTATAGGGAAAGAGAGTCAGTTTCACCTTGCGCGGACGGATGCCCTGCACGGAAGGCAACGTTCCGTCCACCTCAAGCCATGACTTCGACCCGACGACTTCGGGGCTTTCCCAAAGGGGTTCGTCCACTTCCTTCAGGATGTCCGGTCTGAGGATAATCTCCCCGTCGGACTGAAGCAGCTGCCAGAGGCGGAGGGAGTCGGCTTTCGTCCAACCTTGCGCATGAAGGGGAAGAACAGTCAGCCAAAGCAACCCGTACAGGTATCGGAAACGTTTCACAATGCGATCGGGAAATGGGTACGCAACCGGGTTTACCACCACATGTATCCGCTGCCGCAGAGAGGCTCGTCGTAGCAGGGATCTATCGTCCACATGGTACGCGGATACTTGCGGCTCTCCCACCAGCGGCGGTATCGGACGGCAGCGTCAAGCACTTCTTCGTCGGAGAGGAAGTAGATGCCTTCGTAGTTGTCCGCATCGGTATGCACCATCTTGCACCCCATCGACGCATGATGCCCCAGACGAATGGTCTCCACCGTCCAAAGAATACATTCACCCAAGCGAAGCCTGCCGGATGCCGAATAAGAGGCCGTAGCCAAAGGAAAGGAAGGGATGAGTGTCAGGTCGTCGGCATACCTCAGAAGGCGGCTGATATCCGCACGGGTAAACTTGGGCAGCTTGCCTAAGGCATCTTCTCCGTCGGCGTGGTATTTACCTGACCGAAGCTGGTCGACAAAAAGGTCGACATCGGGATTTTCAGAATCGAAAGTTTCGGCATGGCACGCCGTGAAAGTCAGTGCCAACGTCAACAGCCAACCTGCAAGGAGACTGTATAACAGGGATTTTAATGTGGTAGTCATAGTCGTTGAGTTTTATCGGTTAGTATGTCATGCGTACACCGCACAAAAGATTGAAATTGGCAGGACGTTCCGTCCGCAGGGTACGGGTGGAAGAATCCGTATCGAAATGGTAGGTCAGCATCGGCTCGGCAAAAAGGGCAAAGCGGTCGTTCAATTTGTAGCGTACCCCTACTCCCGCCAAAGCGGCCAGTTGCAGGGGTTCGGCTCCGAAGCTGTTGTTCTCGGCTCCGGCCACACACTTCTCCACGCTTCCGCCCGCCATAGCATAAAGGTCGACTTTGTCATTGCCTGCCAGGTTTACATTCAGTCTCACGGGGATGGAAAGCGTATGGTAGGTGTGACTGCCTTCCGGCACAGCCGCGTCGTGCAGGCGATTGTATTGCAGCCCCGCTTCCAGTGAAAAGCATTTGTTTAGCCGACGTTCTACGTTGATTCCCGTCGTCAAAGGCATCCTGAAATCGCCATCGGGCAATGAACTGCCCACGTAGACCTTTAAGGCCCAGTTGCGCGGTTTCAACGCAGACTTGGAAAAGGTTTTTTCCTCTGCCTGCGGTGACGAATCGGCTTCTTGTGCCGACATGTCTCCGGCCGATGAGACAGCATGATAGCCGCCCGGCTTGTTTCGTCCTATATGGCCATACACCTGCTGTGTGACGCGGATGGAGACATGTACAGACATCGTCTGTTCGTCCTCATCTTCAGCAACATCTGAAGCAGCCGACACAGGTTGCATCTGCCCTGCGGAAGGGAGCGCAGGAGCCGTTTCCTCTACGCCGGGCACGAATGGCGGCAACTGCGTAAAGGTTCCTCTCATCTCCTCTCTCGGAGAAAAGAGCCAGAAGGCAGCCGACGCCATGCCCAGCACCAACACAACCGAGGCGGCGACTGCTATCCTATAAAACACAGGAGACAAGATACGACGCTTGCTTTCAGGAATGCCTGAAGCGGGCAAATCGCGCTCCAATGCTTCCCAAAAGCCCTCGTTGACAGGCATCTCCGACCCGCCTAACTTCTGACGGAACAATCCGACAATTTCTTCGTTATTTCCTTTCATGTTCTGTATATTCTTTTATTCTCTTTGCTAACAAATTTTTGGCCCTGTGGAGTTGCGAGGTGGAAGAATGTTCCTTGATGTGAAGCAGGCGGGCTATCTCCTTGTGCGACTTTTCCTCGAACACATACAGGTTGAAGACTGTTCGGCATCCGTCGGGCAATTCGGCCACAAACTGCATCAATATTTCCTCAGACAACCGGCTTCCACTTTCCGCGACATCCGCTTCATCCGCCATGTCAGGCAATTGGGTGTCACTGACTATTAACTGATTGAAGCGTTGCTTACGCCGCAGGTAGTCGATGGCTTGTGTCATCATCACGCGCGTCATCCACGTGACCAGCGAACATTCGCCCCGAAAGGTGAAATTGGAAAAGATCTTGATGAAACCGTCGTGCAACACATCGTGGGCTTCATCAATATCACCCACATAACGATAGCACACGGCCAGCATCTGGCGGGAATAAAGAGTGTACAATTCTTTCCGAGCAGCATTATCGCCTGCCCGACACCCTTCAACCAGCCCTATTTCACAATCCAATGCCAACCTTTTACGGACGCTTCCCCGCGTCTTTTGTCTGTTAGACGCAGCATCTGTCCAAATGCTGCAATTCTAAGATTAAAAAGAAGTTAAAGATAGAGACCTATTTACGTCTCCATACACATGAACAGAAAAGAAAAAGCCTTTCATAAACTGCCCTGCAATCAGACAATCTATGAAAGGCAAATCCTGTTATCTAATCAATATGAAAATCAACAAGCCTTGAAACTCATGTCGAGTCCCTTCACGGAGTGAGTCAAGGCACCAACAGAGATGAAGTCGACGCCACACTCGGCATAGTCGCGCAGGGTGTCGAACGTGATGCCGCCCGATGACTCCGTTTCGTAGCGGCCGCCCACCATTTCGACGGCCTTGCGGGTCATCTCAGGCGTGAAGTTGTCGAACATGATACGGTCTATGCCTCCCAAATCAAGCACCTGTCGGAGTTCGTCGAAGTTACGCACTTCGATTTCTATCTTCAGGTTCTTTCCCTTGGCCTTGCAATATTCTTTTGCGCGGGTGATAGCCTTGTCAATGCCGCCTGCAAAGTCCACGTGATTGTCTTTCAGCAGGATCATGTCGAAAAGGCCGATGCGATGGTTCACCCCTCCTCCTATCTTGACGGCCATCTTTTCGAGGATGCGCATGCCGGGAGTGGTCTTACGGGTATCAAGTACGCGGGTATGCGTTCCTTTGAGACGCTCCTGATACTTGTGGGTCATGGTGGCGATGCCGCTCATACGCTGCATGATGTTCAGCATCAGACGCTCTGTCTGGAGAAGCGACTGCACCTTGCCTTCCACAATCATGGGCACGTCGCCGGGCTTCACTTCGGCACCGTCATTGATGTAAACCATCACCTTCATGGTGGAGTCAAAGCGGCGGAACACTTCCTTGGCTACCTCAATGCCGGCTAAGATGCCTGCTTCTTTAATCAGCAACTTCGACTTGCCCATCGCCGTCTCAGGAATACACGAGAGGGTGGTATGGTCGCCGTCGCCTATGTCTTCCGCAAAAGCCAAGTCTATCAGCCTGTCTATCAGTTCTTGTTCCTTATTCATTCGTCTTATCAATTCTTATTTGATGTATAATGTAATTGCTATTTACCTTTCTAAGAAAACAATTCACACGAAATGTTCCTCTGCCCGTCTGCATCGTGCCGACAATGAAGCCGGACTCATTCCGTTTGCCTTGATGCTTGACATCAAAGCGGTTTACCTCGTTTTTGGCAAAAAAATCCGATAGAATATCTGAGGCTTTTTCTTTATCGACATGGGTTGTCTCATTCAAAATAACTAACTCGACTTTGTCACCCATATAACGGGTCAGTCCCTTGGGACTTCCCTTTTGAAAGGCTGTCAACACTTCGGCAGGGATTTCCTGCGCCATCAGTGCAGCCACCCCCGTCCATAAGCAGAACAATACAAAGAGAACCTGTTTCTTCATATCACAAGCGTTTACCCACGCAAAGGTAGAAATTTATTGTAAGAAAACGCAAGAAAAGTCGTACTTTTGTGCGCCAAACCAACCTCAAAGACGTATGAAAACCATTCTGCTTGTTGTAGGAAAAACCATTGAGCCTCATTTCATTACTGCCATTGCCGATTACGTGCAACGCACAAAACACTACCTGTCGTTCGACATGGAGGTAATCCCCGAACTGAAGAATACCAAAAGCCTGTCCGAAGAAGTGCAGAAAGAAAAGGAAGGCGAACTGATCCTAAAAGCGCTCCAGCCGGGCGACGTTGTGGTGCTGCTCGACGAAGGAGGAAAAGAAATGCGCTCCATGGAGTTTGCCGACTACATGAAGCACAAAATGAATACGGTGAACAAGCGGCTGGTTTTCGTTATCGGAGGGCCCTACGGCTTCGCACCGAAGGTCTACGAGACAGCCCACGAGAAGATGTCGATCTCACGCATGACTTTTTCCCATCAGATGGTGCGGCTTATCTTCGTGGAACAGCTCTATCGCGCCATGTCCATCCTGAACGGAAGCCCCTATCACCATGAGTAATGGAGAATTATTTCTCTACAAAGCATTCTTAATTAACGTGAGTTCGACATAAAATCAAAAAATAGCAAAGTTGCCCGTCCTTGATAAAGTTCATTTCAATGGCGGGTTTCTTTTCAATGCAGCAACAGGCTGCGATAACTGACGATGAATCGGCAATGAAATTTCTATTCCCTTCCGCTGTCACGCAGCACTTCCTAAAGTCCCGACGCAGTGCTGCGTGAGGGTGTCATGCAGTGCTTTATGAGGAGGAGACGAAGCACTTCGTCAGAGGGTCAGCAAGCACGGCGTCAGGACGGAATGAATTGCCCGTGAAAAAAGATGGAAGAAAAACGGGGTTTTATCACGAATAAAACAGTCCTGTCACACTAATTTGTTGATATACAGTCGGTTGCTGCGACAGTGACAGCAGCTGTGCAAACTTTTTTGAAATAAAATAAAAAATAGGCTGCCTTTAAAGGAAAGGTATTTTTTATTTTTCGCGGAAATGTTTACCAAAGGTACTAAGGTGTCGCACTAATTTATTGATAATCTGTTACTTGATGTGACAGGACTATTTTGAACCCCTCCCGGATTATTTCCAAAGTGATTTGGAAGCTTTCATAGACAAGATAGCTGATAAAAAGGGAGGATGTTTGTTGTCCTCCCTTTTTTATGGTCATCCGATATTTATTCCCAACAAATCTCTATAACTTCAGACTCCGAAAACATAGTGACAATCGTTTAAATGTAATAGCTTGACACTATAAATGTAATGCTTTTACAGCTACGTTTCTATTAATCAGATAAATATATTCATTCTTATATCGAACTCACGTTAATTATCATTTAAAATCAAGACCTCGACACTTGGAAACCTTTGTCAGACAGAGACATCTCGACGAAGCGGGCGCGTGGATTGGGTGCCTCGCGGGTCAATGTCTCTCGGATGCGAAGGGCGACCTGCGGATCTTTGGCCACCATGTAGAGGTAGCCTCCCCCACCCGCGCCCGGCAACTTGCAGCCCAGCGTATAATCCTTGATTTTGTTAATAATCTCTTCTACGGCCGGTGGATTGGTACCGCTGTCTAATGCCTTGTTTTGCATCCATGTCTTGCCCACCAGCTTGCCGAAAGCTTTGAAGTCGTTGCGCTGGATGGCTTCGGCCAGGTCGAGCGCATGCACTTTCATCTCGGCCAGCAAGGAAAGGTGAGGCCCCGAATTAAGGAACATTGAGCGGACAATCTCCGCCAAGATACCTTTGGCCGTGCGAGTGATGCCTGTATAGTAGAGCAGGTGGCAGGCACGATATTCAGGCTGAACAAAAAGGTGGTCGGGCAGCCAACGCACCAAAGGCTGCTGGACGAAGCCCGGTTCCGTCTGCAGAAGCTTGATGCCCTGAAGCACACCGCCATACTGATCTTGCCAACCGCCGCCCGTAGTAAGCAGTTGTTCGAGGGCAAGAGTGCGGCGGCACACCTCGTTCTTGTCCCACGACAGGCCGCAGAAATCGCTCAACGAACCCAAGACAGTAGAAGCCAGGATGGAGCTGGTGCCCAACCCTGAACCCGCCGGGATGGCTGATAGGAGCGTGATTTCGATGCCTGTACCAAAGGCCTGGAGTTGTTCAGCCAACGTAGCATAGGCTACCTCAGAGAACTTGGGTGAAAAGCCCGCCAGCACCAATGCCGCTTTGGGAATGGAAAAGGGCGAGCCTATCTGACAATAATCATGCAATTCCTCGTATGTACGGATGACCTCCATGGCTCCCATGTCGATGGAGCGGAGGATGATGTGAAAGTCCTTGCAAGGCTTGACATACACCTGCAGGGGCGGCTGGCCGTTGAGCTCGACGGCAATGTTCACCACATGCCCGCCCGCCAAGAGCGAATAGGGAGGCGTGTCGGTCCATCCGCCTGCCATGTCGACGCGCACAGGGCTTCTTCCCCACACAATTTGGTCGCTATAGACGTTGAGTACGGGGTGGCTCTTGTGTTTGTAGAGGTCGGCCAGCAGACCTTCGCGAAGCAGGCCGAAGGCAGCCTGTTCGTCAGTCTTATAATCGGCGCCGTCCAGCTTGTCCACCTGCGCACGAAGCATGCGGTTATGGATGCGTTGCATCAGCGGAGCATCGTCAGACAGTGGGGCCGGCTTCGGCAGGCCAAGACGATGATATTCACGCGCAGCGTCGGCCAAGTCGAGCTGATAGAAGACGCTCTTCTCGTAGTTCGCAGCCAGCAACTTCCAATTCTCCCTGACAAAAGCTTCGCGCTGGGCATAGAGACGGCGCAGGTCGGCACGGGCGGAAATCTCATCGGCCGAGAGACGTTCAGCATCCAACCACATCTGGCGCATCTCCCACAGAAGGGGTTCGGACGTCATCCAGCGCACCATCTGCCCCATTGTCTCCACGTCGTGAACCACAGGGAAGAGAGCGGCGGCCTGAATATCGTCATGACGGCCGGGCACATCATCCAGCGTCAACTCGCGGCACTCCAGCCAAAATTTGAAGGGATGGCCCTGATAAAGGGTGTTCTCATCGTCCAATGCACCCTTGAAAGCATCGTCGAAGCCATAGGGACGCACCGTCCATCCCCCACTCTGCAGAGGCACAATGTCGATGCAGATGCCGTCCTGCAAGACGAGCGGCCAATCGTTGCGGGGCACGCCCGTAATGATCTGACGGGCACCCACCTCCCACGAAGCAGGCACACAGCTGTTTTCTATCCACACGCTGTCATTGGCTTCGGAAAACCTGACACCCACTTCGGCGTTTTGAGTAAAGATGGCAGGGTTAGGTTTCACCTTGTGATGCATAATCTGACGCTGGTCATACACCTTGTTCTGCAAGGAGACGGTACTCGAAAGCAGCTCGCGGCCGGTTCCGTAATGATAGAACTCGCCACCCGGCAGGGGCAGGATAGCCACCGACAAGGCGTTCAGCTCGTCGTCCACGATGCTCGGATGGGCACCCAGTGCCCGACCAAAATCAGAGTAGAGGTCGTAGTCGCGCAGATCGAACCAAGATACGGCAGGGTCAATCGCTCCTTCGACCTTGAGCGAGCGCTTCTTGAGCAGCTCGACAGCACGGTCGCTCAATAGCCAGATACCGATATCCATTAAGAAGAGATGGGTTTGTGACAGGGCTTCGAGCTCGGTCAGCGAAGGTTTTTGAAGCATAAAATCGAGCACTTCGGGCTCCTTACGGCTGGAGACGAACACACCGTGATGGGTGGCCAGTACAGGATCCACCCACAAGCCGTAGCACACCACATCGGCCTCAGGAATCTCTTGCAAGGGCTCTTCAGCGCAGATATAAACGTCGCCGCTGGCTATAAGGGTGCGAAGCGACTTGGGAGCACGCTCCATTATCTTTTCATACAAGGGGAGTTGCAGGGAGAGCAGATGTTGACCCAGCCGCTGACCGCGTGCCCAGCGAAAGACAGGCAGGGGCGTCAGTATCTTACCAGATGGGGCATAGGAAGGAAGACGGCGACTCTGTCCGCCGGCATGAAGGAGGATGCGCTTCTCGGCCTTAGCCTCAGCGGAACGGTTCTGCTCCCACTGGCGCAGGAGCCAAGTAGTGCCGCCACCCGAACCCAGTTTCATGCCGACAGGATCGGAGGTACAAAACCATTCGTTCGTGTCCACATGTTCCAGTTCGGAGAAAGCCTCCACTAAGTTAGGGGGCAATGACAACAGCTTTTGCATATCGTTCTTCTTTTGTAGTATCCAATAATTATCGGCTCAATTCTATAGAAAGAACTCTCCGAAAAACAAGTTCTCCCTTCAAGATTCCGCTACAACACTCCCCGCCCACTGCCTCGACCGACAGCAAAGGCAGGCCAATTACCACCCCAACTTCTCCAACCCTGCGTCGCGATACCATTGCAGGGAACGGTAGGCTGCATCGCGCTGAATGCTGCTGCCGGGGATGTAATGGGTGATTCCTTTGGTATCCTTCACAGGGATAGAGAACATGCCGACAAACTGAGAGTAATTTTTGGGTGTAGAGTTCCAATCGGCAATAGCGGTATTTAACGTTTGTATCCACGCAGCATACGAAGCATCATCGAGCACCTGCTCCATGAGTTGTTTCAGGTCGAAATAGCCCACATAGTCGCGCGGCCTGACATCGTAGTCGAAAACTTCCTCTTTCAAGACATCAATATCCACCTCCTCTTCCGGCAAGAGCCGGGCGGTGAGTGAGGCTAACTGTTCCAAGGCGTCGGTGCGAATAACGCTGATGGATGTACCGCCCGTCCAATGGGTGCTGGAAATGCCGATACCGTCCTTATAGATTTTATAGTAGAAGTCGAAATAGGCTTTGGACATCTCGACCGCAGCTTGCTCAGCCGACATTAGGGGGACTAAGCGTTCGTAGGGAGCACCGGGACCTGGAGTTTCGGTAGGCGAACCGATGTAGTAGTCTGTAAAGCTACGCAACTCGTAGGCTACCTCAACAGAAGCCATGAAGCAGGCATCAAACATAAGGAAATCAAGATGGGGCACCGACTGAAGGACCGTCACCAGCTCGGAGATATTCATGTAGTGAGTACCGTCGGTAGTGTCCTGACCTACCCAGCGGGTCGAAGGTCCGTAAGGAATCCACCCGTCGGCGTGCGACCAGTAAATCAGGCCGTAACCTTCGGCTTTGAAATCGGGATTGGAAAATACATCGGTAAAGACTTCGCGCGTCTCGTCCAAACCCACGGAATTGCGGTCGTCGTAGGTGCGTATCACGTCTTCCACCACCTCGTCGTTCTGCTTCTTTAGCTCTATGAGGCGGGGCGAACTGCCTGTGTCAATGTAGACGAGCAGATGAAGCATACCGTCGGATACCTGCGCCATGCCTTCCTTCATTTCCTTCAAATCGTTCAAGGCAAAGGAAGAAAGATTGTTGTCGGCAGCCAGATAGACCAAAACCGTCCGCCTATAAGGTATTGTTTCGGGTTCATCATCTTTGTGACAGGACGTCAGCAGAAAAGGAAACAGGACGATGGGGAATAGAAACCAATGTTTCATCGCAGGAAACTCTATTATTTATTTCATAAAAACATATCTCTGTACAACCTCATTCTTCTGTTTTTTTGAACTGAAACTCCGAAGCGTCAATCGGCCGCAAGGTCTGTTTGCTTTTCAGATAGCCCGACTTCACTTTAGAAGCCTCTTTCTCAAGTTTCTTCTTGTTGTTGGAAAAATAGATGACGCACGTATAGTTGAACTTCTCCAAATTATATTCCAGATGGTTCTTCAGCTGGTAGGAATACAGGTCGCGCCGGGGCAAAAAGCCATGCTGGTCGAGATATACGCTGTCCAGCAACTGGATGTCAGTATAATAGACCAGTGTGTCGGTGAACGAAGCTGCCACGCCAAAAACATACACGGGCTTTTCCTTGTCTCTTTTCATCGTAAAGGCGGAACACATCAAGAAAGTCAGAGCCACCGCCATAATCAGTCGAATGTATTTCATACGTCTTTCTGATTTCAATAATTCCGATTTATTACTTCTTCTGGTTTGTCGGAAACCGATGTTTCCACTCATCCCAAGTAAGATTTGAGCAATTTGCTACGATCACCTTGTCTTAATCTTCTGATAGCTTTTTCCTTGATTTGGCGTACACGTTCACGGGTCAGTCCGAATTTGTCGCCGATTTCCTCCAAGGTCATTTCCTGTCGTCCGATGCCAAAGAACATCTGGATGATCTCCTTTTCACGTTCGGTCAGCGTAGAAAGCGCTCTATCAATTTCCCTTGCAAGAGACTCGTCCACCAACGAGCGGTCAGCCATAGGCGAATCGTCATTTACCAAAACATCCAGCAGACTGTTGTCCTCTCCCTCGACGAAAGGCGCATCAACCGATATGTGGCGGCCGGACACCTTCAACGTATCGGAGATTTTGTCAACAGGAATTCCCAACTCATCGGCTAACTCTTCGGGCGACGGACGGCGCTCGTTCTCCTGCTCGAACTTGAAGAAGGCTTTGCTGATCTTGTTCAGCGAGCCTACCTGGTTGAGTGGCAGGCGCACGATACGCGACTGTTCGGCCAAGGCTTGCAGAATGGACTGGCGTATCCACCACACCGCGTAGCTGATAAACTTGAAACCACGTGTCTCATCGAACTTTTCGGCTGCTTTAATCAGACCCAAATTGCCTTCGTTGATCAAGTCGGGCAGACTCAAGCCCTGGTTCTGATACTGTTTTGCAACAGATACGACGAAACGCAGATTGGCACGTGTCAGTTTCTCCAATGCAACACGGTCACCCTTGCGGATGCGCTGAGCAAGCTCCACTTCTTCTTCGACGGTAATGAGGTCCTCACGTCCGATTTCCTGCAAATACTTGTCCAAAGAAGCGCTCTCTCGGTTAGTGATACTTTTGGTAATTTTCAGTTGTCTCATTCTTCTATATACATATTGGGGCGACAAAGCTACGACAAAAAATCGGATTAGTGCCCATCTTTTGCCATCTTTTTGCCAAGTTCAACAAAAAATCCGGGAAACACCTTTCAGGCTCCTTACAAAAGGTAACAAAAAGAGTGCCGACAAGTTCTTTGCCGGCACCACTTACAAGATAAATTAAACAAAGTTCAATCTTCTTACCTTATCAACTGTCTAACCTGTTTTATTCCTAATACCCAATCTTTTATTCCTGCCCTAAGTCCACTGCGTAGCTGGCACGCTTGCCTGAGGGGAACATACCGGTGATGAAGAGCACTTGTTCAGGCGTCTGTGTAGCGGCCTTCAGTACACTCTCCAAATCCTCGACAGTCTTCATCGGTTCGCCGTTGGTTTTCAGGATGATGAAGCCCTTGCGGATGCCTGCATCGGCCATCTTCCCACCGCTGACGCCCGTCACTTCGAGGCCATAACCTAAGTTGAGCTGGCGGCGCAAGTCGGCGTCAATCGGCTTGAAGGCGGCACCCAGGATTTCCATACCGGCATTCTTGACAACCTTCGTGTTGCCCTGAGCGTTTTTCAGCGTGATGGTCACTTCTTTTTCCTTCTTGTCGCGGACAATGGTCAGCTGCACCTTGTCGCCCGGACGGTGCTTGGACAGAGCCTCCTGCAACTCAGTGAACTTATGCAACTTCTTGCCATCCAGCTTGATGATGACATCGTTTTCCTTTAGGATGCCGGCAGACGAACCACCTTCGATAACTTCAGCCACCAGGATACCGTCCTTCACGCCCAGCTCTTCCATACGTTTCTCCATCTCCTTCACCACTTCGTTGTTCATCTGCAGGTCGGTCGTAAAGTCACCGCCCTTAATGCCCAACAATGCACGCTGTACAGTACCGTATTGTTTCAGGTCGGAAACGACTTTCGTCATCAGGTTGGTAGGAATGGCAAAACCATAGCCCGAATAGGCACCCGTAGGTGAATAAAGCATGGCATTAATACCTACCAGCTCGCCCGCAGCGTTGACTAAGGCACCACCACTGTTACCTGAGTTAATAGCGGCATCGGTCTGAATGAACGACTGGATGCTGGCTGCCTGTCCGTTAGCAGCCGTCGTACCGATGGAACGAGCCTTGGCACTTACGATACCTGCCGTCACAGTAGAATTCAAATTGAACGGGTTACCTACGGCCAATACCCATTCGCCTACCTTCAGGTCGTCCGAATTGCCCACAGGAATGGTGGGAAAATCGTCACCTTCGACCTTCAGCAAGGCCAAGTCGGTGTCGGGGTCGGTACCAATGACACGTCCTTTCAATTCGCGTTCGTCGTTAAGCTTCACGGTAATTTCGTCAGCTCCTTCGACTACGTGGTTGTTCGTCACGATGTAACCATCCTTCGAGATGATGACACCCGAACCGAAGCCCACACGCGGCTGTGTCTGAATCTGACGCTGCTGGCCGCGTCCGTCGCCAAAGAAGAAGTCGAAAAAGTCAGGTTGCACCTGCACCGTGCGCGTCTTGCTCAGCTCTGTAGCGCGGATATGCACCACAGCATGTACCGAACTTTCGGCGGCTTGGGTCAGATCAATAGGCTGCGCATTGACAGCACTCAGACCTGCCAACCTTATATTATCGGGATTTTGCTGGAAAAGCTCACTGAACGTCGCGTTTTCCGTCTGTTGCTTCGCCATTAACTTATAGGCGGTAAAGCCACCTATCGCGGAACTCAGAAGTACGCCGGCGGCGACTCCCATTACCATTTTTACTGTCCGTTTCATAAATCTTATCTCTTTAAAATGTTAATATTCGACTTTGTTTTAACTTTATGACGTTAAAATAACGACAAAAACTATTCAGTTATTCACCCTGTCAGTCTTTTTTGTCCTCTTTTAACAAAGCCTTTTTTGAGCTTAACAGCGGTTAACGGCATAGGCTGACAATTTAGCATTTATGCACGTTTCCTGCCACTTTAACACTTTAAGGCTCAGAGCGCAAAAATATGTTTCCGCTGTTAGTGGTCAAAAAAGGGCATAGAGAGAAAGCGAGATATCTTTGTGACAAAAAAGACGGCAAAGATGTACAGCAGC
>NZ_CANRPM010000059.1 GCF_947632445.1 uncultured Bacteroides sp.
GTGTGCGCTTAACGTACTTTGTTTCTGTCTTTTCCATAATGTTACTTTTTGTTGTAACGCTATTTCAGGACTAGACACAGCTGATAAAAAGGGAGGATGTTTGTCGTCCTCCCTTTTTTATGGTCATCCGATATTTATTCCCAATTAATCTCTCTATTTTTCCTGTTGCAATGTAAATTTCTTGCAAAAATCATCGGTCTTACAATAAATCTTTATAACTTTAGACTCCGAAAACATAGTGATAATCGTTTAAATGTAATAACTTGACACTATAAATTTAATACCTTTATGGCTATGTTTTTATTAATCAGATAAATATATTCATTCTTATATCGAACTCACATTTTGATACCATGAATTTTAATTGCTATAAAAGAGGAATTTTATCATTATTTGCAGGGTTAATGCTTTACAGCTCTTGTACGACAGAACAGAAAAACGAGACATTGCCATTCTGGCACAGTCAAGAACGTCAACTCCGATATAAGCCCGAAGGAGAGTACTTCGTCGGAAAGAATGGCGACAAACGGTTTACACGTGCCATTTATGGAACCAATACGGGGTTCCGTTTCGAGACCAGCGATTATCCAGAAATAGGACTCTACATGCCTCGATTGGGCGGTACAGTATATATGGCACTGCAAACGGCTGACACGACGGTATGGATAAAAGATCTGGGCAGCATAGAATCGCGGTTCAGATCAGGAGAGCGTCGCTACATCATACAAGATAAACAGTATCTGCAAAATGGAACTATCCTGATTGATATGTTAGCTCTCAGCCATGCAGATGGGATGATTGCATCCATCCGGGGAGATAATTTGCCGGACGGAGTGAAACTGATTGCCATTTATGGTGGTGCCAGCAACAAACGTTTTTACCGGGAAGGAGATCTGGGTGCCGATCCCAAAGACTGTTTCTATATCAAACCGGAAAACTGCGAGGGAAATTTCTTCCAAATAGAAGAATGCCGGATTACGAATTTCTATGGTAAGGAAAGCCGGATTGTGTCGCAGGAGGGAGCTATAAAAGATATAAAAGGAAAAAAGGAAGTCGCTCAGAACGCCAAACAAGTGCAAGGGATATTCCCGGAAGGGGTTACATTCAGGCTGGCAGACGGAGGAGCCATCGGCAACCTGGCCGAACTATTGAAGTCTGAAGCCGGAGAACAGCCGGTGGCAATAGCAACATTTCCAATCGGGAAAGAATGCAAATACATGGAATGGGTAAATCCCCGGACTGTAAAAGAAAAGATTGACTTTGCAACAGATTTCAAGTCGGCACAAAACTTCCGTGAAAAGATTGCAGGAAGAATGAAAATAAATACTCCAGACCCTTATATCAATACATTAGGAGGTATATTCGCCGGTGCAGAGGATGCCGTTTGGGAAGCACCCGGCTACCTGCACGGAGCCATCGGATGGCGGATGCCCCTCACCGGATGGAGAGCCGGCTATCTGGGAGATCTTATAGGAATGCATGACCGAGCCCGTATGCACTTCGACGGTTATGCAGCAGCCCAAATCACCAACATTCCGGTCAGTCTGCCGCATTTGCAGGACGACGAACTGCATGGGGCCCGCTCGCTGAAAAAGTGGGGGACACCCATGTACAGCAACGGCTACATCTGCCGAACCACAAACCGTACAGATGTAATGCACCATTATGATATGAACCTGGTGTATATAGATGAATTGTTATGGCATCTGAACTGGACAGGCGATTCGGACTATGCACGCAAGATTTTCCCTGTTATCAAACGGCATTTACAATGGGAAAAACAGACCTTCGACCCGGACAACGATCATCTATATGATGCTTACTGCTGTATTTGGGCTTCAGATGCACTCCAATACAATGGAGGGGAAGTGACACATTCCTCTGCATACAATTACAGAGCCAATAAGATGGCTGCCGAGATCGCTGAAAAAATAGGTGAAGATCCGACTCCTTACAAAAAGGAAGCAGAAGAGATTCTGAAAGCTGTTAACGAGACACTATGGATTCCTGAAAAAGGCTGGTGGGCCGAATTCAAGGATAACATGGGGAACCGGATGCTGCATGAAAACGCTGCCGTATGGACTGTCTACCACTCCATTGATTCGGACATACATGATGCCTTCAAGGCTTATCAGGCTACACGATATGTGGATAACTATATTCCACATATTCCTGTTGTAGCCAACGGACTCGAAGAAACGGACAACTACGTGATAAGTACTACCAACTGGCAGCCTTATATGTGGTCTATCAACAATGTAGCTTTCGGTGAAATCGTACATACAGCCTATAGCTTCTGGCTGGCAGGGCGTGCGGAAGAAGCTTTCAGGATGTTTAAAGGAGCCATTCTGGATGCCATGTATTTAGGATCGGGACCGGGCAATATCACGCAAGTATCACACTATGACGCAGCACGAGGAGAAATGTACAGAGATTTTGCAGATCCGGTCGCTGTGGGTGTCAGAGCTGTCGTTCAGGGAATGTTTGGTATTCTTCCAGATCTTATGAACAGACGGTTGGTTATTCGCCCCGGTTTCCCGAAAAAATGGGATCATGCTTCATTAGAAACTCTGAACATGAAATATGAATTCAAACGCGAAGGACACAAAGACTTCTATAAGTTCAGCCCCACATTACAGACTGAAGGAAATCTTATACTGGAAGTGGAAGTACGTGGAAACGAAGTAGATTACATTAAGGTCAATGGGAAACCGACCGGATACCGAGTATTGGAACCAAGCATCGGCATTCCTCGTATTGCTGTAGAGGCCGGAGTGGAAGAAAACTATGACATTGAGATTGCCTGGAAAGGGAAACGGGATAAATCGCCTCGAGAAATCCAGGCAGAAGTGGCCTTTGGAGACAAACTGGAGATCGGGTTTGAAAACGCAGTGGAACTGTATGACCCCCAACATATTCTCACAGAAGCTACTCTAACAGAAAACAGATTGCAAGGAACAGCTAATGGAACAGAAGGTTACCGCACGCTTTTTGTAAAATGCAGGGAAAACAACTTTTCATGGTGGATTCCTATTCATATACGTATCTTACAACCGCTGGAAATCATAAATGACCCGAATTCCGACTCTCTGAAATTCATGCTGGTGAATCATACAGGAAAGGCAATCAAAGGAAATATACATATTAACAACAGGACAAACGTAGAAGATGTAAATATTCCGGCCGGCGGTAGCCGGACGTTTGCCTACCGGACACCTGTCGTTTCTATGGGTACGAACCGGATAGCTGTAAATACCCCGGACAAGACTTATACACTGAAAGCCATAAACTGGAATCTACAGAATTCACCATCGGTCTTATATGATACCGTAAATATGGATGCCTGCTTTAACGATGAAGTCAATAATATATTCGCATACGGGAAATATAAATCCCCCCGATGGCCCTATACAACCTTATGTGTACCGACCCAAGGAATGGGACAATGGTGCCATCCGAATGATCTTTCCCCAATAGAAGATACCGGTTTACGTTCAAAAGTAAAAAATGACATGTTCTTAATGCCTCAAGGAATACCATTCAGAACCCCTGCCGCTGAAGGTAAAAGAAATATTGCATTTACCACCTTGTGGGATAATTATCCCGATTCACTTTCTGTCGCATTGCATGGCAAAGCATCGAAAGCTTATCTATTGGTAGCTGCTTCCACTTATCACATGCAATCCCATTGCCCGAACGGAACCATAACCGTCCGATACAAAGATGGCACAGAAGACGTGTTGGAACTGGTACTTCCTGAAAACCTGCTTCCGTTAAACCAAGATATATTCATTGATAACGCAGCATTCTACAGCAAGGAGCCACGACCATACAGAATACGTCTGAAAACAGGTGAAGCAGATACCTACCATGCCGGAAAGCTTAAAAAGCACATGTCTAACAATCCCATCTATATCGAAGGAGGAATGGCTACTTTATTGGATCTACCACTTGATTTTAATAAAGAGTTAGAAGGGCTTTATCTGAAAACGATAGCGAATGAAGTAGTTATCGGCCTGATGTCAGTAACATTGGTAAGGAATTAGTATTGCCAACGTTCCATAGAATATTCTTCCGCTTTTGTAGCCCCGAGGGGAATCGAACCCCTATCTAAAGTTTAGGAAACTTCTATTCTATCCGTTGAACTACAAGGCCTTTAAACGAAAATCCTGCATCTGTATGCAGGAATAGGCCGCAAAGATAATACTTTCTGCCGATTTTCCGAAAAAAGTTTTGTTAATCCGATTAACTTTCCGACATTTGCGGACTGCGTTGAATGCATATCCATAAAATTAACCTAAGAAAATCGTAAGTTATGGCAAACGACATGATGGTCAAAGACCTGGACGAAGCGGTAGTACGCTTCTCCGGTGACTCCGGCGACGGAATGCAACTCGCCGGCAACATCTTTTCAACAGTTTCGGCTACGGTGGGAAACGACATTAGTACCTTTCCTGACTATCCGGCAGACATCCGTGCTCCACAAGGTTCTCTGACGGGCGTCTCCGGCTTCCAAGTGCACATAGGGGCACAGAAAGTTTACACACCGGGTGACCAATGTGACGTGCTGGTAGCCATGAATGCAGCCGCACTGAAAACACAATATAAATTCGTCAAACCCAACGGTACGATTATCATTGATACCGACGCTTTCCAGAAGTCTGACCTTGAGAAGGCCGCTTTCCAAACCGAAAACCCCATTGAAGAGATGGGAATTAAGCAGGAAGTAATAGCCGCCTCCATCACCACAATGGTGAAAGACTGCCTGGCACCTATGGGGATGGACAACAAATCCGTTCTAAAATGCCGCAATATGTTCGCCGTCGGCTTGGTGTGCTGGCTTTTTGACCGCGATCTTAAGATAGCCGAAGACTTCATCCGTGGGAAGTTCGGCAAAAAGCCCGAAGTGGCTGAAGCAAACATCAAAGTCATCCATGCCGGATGGGACTACGGACACAATACACACGCCTCCATCGCACACGCGACCTGCCGCATCGAAAGCAAGGTGAAAGTGCCCGGACGCTACATGGACATCACCGGCAATAAGGCTACAGCCTACGGCTTCATTGCTGCCGCCGAGAAAGCCGGCCTGAAACTGTTCCTCGGTTCCTACCCTATCACTCCGGCTACCGACGTGCTGCACGAGCTATCCAAACACAAGTCACTAGGCGTGATGACCGTACAATGTGAAGACGAGATATCGGGTTGCGCCACTGCTATCGGTGCCTCGTTTGCCGGAGCATTGGCCGTAACCTCCACTTCGGGTCCCGGTATCTGTCTAAAATCCGAAGCCATGAACCTGGCCGTCATTACCGAGTTACCGCTCGTGGTACTCGATGTACAGCGTGGCGGCCCTTCTACCGGTCTGCCTACCAAATCGGAACAGACTGACCTGCTGCAAGCCCTCTTCGGCCGCAACGGTGAAAGTCCCATGCCAGTCATCGCTGCCACATCGCCTACCAACTGTTTCGACGCTGCCTATATGGCCAGTAAAATCGCCCTGGAGCACATGACACCCGTTGTGCTGCTGACCGACGGCTACGTAGCCAACGGTTCGGGTGCCTGGAAGCTACCTAAGCTGACCGAATACCCTGCCATTAATCCGCCTTATGCTCCTGCCGACATGAAGGACAACTATACACCCTACCGCCGCAACCCCGAAACCGGTGTCCGTTACTGGGCCATCCCCGGCAAGGAAGGTTATACGCACATTCTGGGCGGTCTGGAAAAGGACAGTAATACTGGAGCCATCTCCACCGATCCAATAAACCACAACCTGATGTGCCACCTACGCGCCGAAAAGATTGCCAAGATTCCCGTACCCGACGTTCTGATACAGGGCTGTGCCGACGACGCAGAGTTGCTCATCGTAGGTTTCGGTGGTACTTACGGACATCTCTATTCGGCTATGGACGAGATGATCAAAGCCGGCAAGAAAGTAGCCCTGGCCCATTTCAGTTTCCTGAATCCGCTACCCAAGAACACTGCGGAAGTGCTGAAACGCTACAAGAAGGTAGTAGTGGCCGAGCAGAACCTCGGACAGTTTGCCGCCTATCTGCGTATGAAAGTAGACAATTTCACTCCTTACCAATTCAATGAAGTGAAAGGACAACCTTTCGTCGTGGCAGAACTGGTAAAAGCATTCAACGAAATCATTAACCAATAAAATCGAGGAGGACACAATTATGAACGAATATACAGCTAAAGACTTCAAGAAAGGACAACCCCGTTGGTGTCCGGGCTGCGGCGACCACTTCTTACTGGCTTCCCTGCATAAGGCTATGGCCGAAATCGGCAAGGCTCCATGGAAAACGGCAGTCATTTCGGGTATCGGATGTTCCAGCCGTCTGCCTTATTATATGAATACGTATGCCATGCAGACCATTCACGGCCGTGCAGCTGCCATCTCGACAGGTGCAAAAGTTACCAACCCCAATCTGGCAATCTGGCAGATCTCGGGCGACGGTGACGGACTGGCCATCGGAGGCAATCACTTCATCCATGCTGTGCGCCGTAACATCGACCTGAACATGATTCTACTGAATAACCGCATCTACGGTCTGACCAAAGGACAATATTCGCCGACGTCGCCTCGCGGCTTTGTCAGTAAGTCATCACCCTATGGTACCGTAGAAGATCCCTTCCATCCGGCCGAACTGTGTTTCGGTGCGCGGGGACGTTTCTTTGCCCGTGCCGTAGCCACCGATGCTGCCGGTACGGTTGAAATCCTGAAAGCAGCCTACAATCATAAGGGCGCTGCTGTCTGCGAAATCCTCCAGAACTGTGTCATTTTCAACAACGGTACGCATGACTCTGTCTATAATAAAGAAGGACGGGCCAAGAACGCCATCTATCTGGGACACGGGAAACCCATGATTTTCGGCGAAAACCATGAATACGGTCTGATGCAGGAAGGCTTTGGCCTGAAAGTGGTGAAACTGGGTGAGAACGGCATTACTGAAAAAGACATCCTGGTGCATGACGCCCACTGCATGGACAACACCTTGCAACTAAAACTTGCACTGATGGAAGGCCCGGACTTCCCCATCGCCCTCGGCGTAATCCGTGACGTGGACGAACCGACCTACGACGAAGCCATACATGCCCAAATCAAGGAAGTGAGCGCCAAGAAAAACTATCATAACTTCGAAGAGTTGCTGATGACCAACGATACTTGGGAAGTAAAATAATCTTCTCTTTCCAGTCCGAAGATGCCATCTTGCAAACTATAAGATGGCATCTTTGCTTTTTTAACTCCTCATCCACTTACCCATGAAACATACATTAATCAGTGTCTGTACTTCTCTATTTATTTCCCTGACACTTGCTACACATACCCTTGCCCAGATTCAATCTACAATAGTTCCTCCCATCATGGGCTGGAGCTCGTGGAACACCTACCGCATCAACATCAGTGAAGACTTGATCAAACAGCAGGCTGAAGCCATGGTTTCGCTTGGACTGAAGGATGTCGGTTACCGATACATCAACATTGACGACGGTTTCTTTGGCTACCGCGATGAAAAGGGAATACTACAGACTCACCCCGAACGTTTTCCCAACGGCGTCAAGTGTGTGGCCGACCACATCCACCGCCTCGGACTGAAAGCCGGTATCTACTCCGATGCCGAAGCCAACACCTGCGGTTCGCTTTGGGATGCCGACCCCAATGGAGTAGGCGTCGGTCTGTACGGCCATGAGAAGCAGGATGCCGACCTCTATTTCAACCAATGGGGATTCGACTTTATCAAGATAGACTATTGCGGTGCCGGACAGCAACTCGACTTAGATGAACGGGAACGGTACACCGCCATCAGCAAAGCCGTTGGGGAAGTGTGTTCCCGCGACATCTCGGTCAACATCTGCCGATGGGCCTTCCCCGGCACCTGGGCACGCAGCCTGGCCCGTTCGTGGCGCATCAGCGGAGATATTTCGCCTCGCTGGAGTTCAGTGAAGTCTATCATCAGAAAAAATCTCTATCTCTCTGCTTACGCCGGAGACGGACACTACAACGATATGGACATGCTGGAAATAGGGCGCGGCCTGACACAAACGGAAGAGGAGGTACACTTCGGGCTGTGGTGTCTCATGAGCTCTCCGCTACTCATCGGGTGCGACCTGACGACCATCTCCGAGGCCTCCCTGAAGCTGCTGAAAAACAAGGAACTGATAGCGCTCAACCAAGATCCGCTGGGACTTCAGGCCTACGTGGCGCAACACGAAGACGAAGGATACGTGCTAGTGAAAGATATAGAACAACTGCGCGGCAATGTGCGTGCCACCGCCCTGTACAATCCGTCAGACACCACATGCACCTTCCGCGTGCCGCTGGCTCTGCTTGAATTGGGCGGGAAAGTGAAAGTGCGCGACCTCGTAGAACAGAAAGACGAGAAAGCGGTCCAAGAGTACCTGTCGTACACCCTGCCGCCTCACAGTGTAAAGATTTTCCGCCTCAAGGCAGAACAACGTCTCGAGCCTACCCGTTATGAAGCCGAATGGGCCTATCTGCCCCTCTACAACGACTTAGGCAAGCAGAAACGCATCATCAGCCCTCAGCCCTTTGAAGGAGCATCGGGACGTATGATTGTAACCCATATCGGTGGAAGCAAAGACAACTACATGGAATGGAGCAACGTCCATAGCGACAAAGGAGGCAACTACACCCTGACCATCGCCTACCTGCCTCCCGAAGCAGGGAAATACGAGGTGAACGACCGCCTCATCGAGGTAGAAGTAAACGGACACGCCTACGCTCCCATCAAAAAGCTGACGAAGAACCGTTCCAAAGGTATCTGCACCGTCAGCCTGACCGTCCAATTAGAATCCGGCCGCAACACCATACGCTTGGGCAGCGCCTACACCTGGATTCCGGATATCGACTGCATTACACTTAAACCGCAATCCTAAAAAGACGTGAGTTCAACATAAAATCAAAAGATAGCCGGTTGCCCGTCCTTGATAAAGTTCACTTCAATGGCGGGTTTCTTTTCAAAGCAACAACAGACTGCGATAGCTGACAATGAATTGGCAATGAAGTGTCTATCCCTTTCCGCTACCACGCAGCACTTCCTGAAGTCCCGACGCAGTGCTGCGTGAGGATGTCATGCAGTGCTTTCTGAGGAGGTGACGAAGCACTTCGTCAGAGGGTCAGCAAGCACGGCGTCAGAACGGAAGAACTTGCCCGTGAAGAAAAACGGAAGAAATACGGGGTATTGGCACGAGTAAAATAGCCCTTCCCGGATTAATGCAGCCTTCTTCATTATATTATATTATATCATCTGTCTTTCTATCAGGGCAGTGTCACCTTGAACAATTCGTTCGGGCGATGTTCGCGATGAATAATTTCCACCATCTGCTCTACAATATCGGGATGCTGGGCAGCTATGTCATGATCTTCGTGAATGTCCGCAGCCAAGTCGTAGAGATAGGGTTTCCCTTTCTTTACAACCAGTTTCCAGTCGCCCATACGCACACCAATCTGGTCCGTTTCGTGGAATTCCCAATACAGGAAGTCATGCTTCTGCTGCCTGTTGTCCTGACCCAGCATCGTCGGCGCGAACGAGATACCGTCGAAGCAGTCGCCCTCCAGCTTCTTATTCAGATACTTTTGGGGGAACTTCTTGTCATTTATCAGTTCGCAAAACGTAGGCATTACGTCGTAAAAAGCCAGCTGATGATCGTTTACCGTACCGGCAGGTACATGTCCCGGCCAACGCACGATGAAGGGAATGCGAACGCCGCCCTCGTAACACTGGCGTTTCAATCCGCGCAACTTGCCATCGCGTCCGAAAAACTCTGGATCGGCACCACCCTCCTCGTGAGGGCCGTTATCACTGCTGAAAATGACAAGTGTATTCTCGTCCAGTCCCTTCTCTTTCAATTTGGCTAAAATCTCGCCCACGTAGGCATCCAGACGGGTAATCATCCCCGCAAACTCGGCATGCGTATGCACTGCAACGTTATAGCGCGAACCTTTATTACCGCCCCAAGTCTTGTCCACAAAAAATTTCTTTTTATAACCTTGTAGTATAGAGTCATTGGGCTGGGCCAGTTCAGCATGGGGTAACGTATAAGTAAAGAAGCCATAAAAAGGCTGTTTGCCGTCCTGCTTGTCAAGCCAAGCCAAAGCCTCCTGATGAATCATGTCGGCTGAATACTGAGTGCGCTTCTTGTAGTCATCGCCAAACATCGGATATTGGATATTTTCGTCCATTGTGACGCGGATGGTAGCTGTATCGCCTTTTGATTTACTATAACGGTTCAGGAAGTTCGGATAGTACAGATGAGCCTGGAACTGGCAGATGAAACCGTAGTATTCGTCGATGCCGCGCTTGTCGGGCGTGGAGCACGACCCTTCGTAACCACCCGCCCACTTGCCGAACATGCCAGTGGTATAGCCGTTCTTCTTCATAATCTCAGGCAGGATAATGTGACCGGGATCGTAAGGTTCCTGACCTACGACAGTGTATTCATCATTGTCACCGTATTTCATCAAGGGAACATTGCCCCAATACTCTTTGTTTCCACGTACATGCCCATGCCCCGAATGCTGGCCAGTCATCAATGAAGCACGCGAGGGTGCGCTGACAGGACTGCCTGCATATGCCTGCGTAAAAAGCATACCTTCAGCAGCCATACGATCCAGATTGGGAGTTTGGATATATTTCTGTCCGTAACAGGCCAAGTCGCCGTAACCCATATCGTCACAGAGGATAAAGATAATGTTCGGCTTGTCCGAAGAAGAAGCCTGCTTTTGGGCAAACGTGGCAGCGGCAGGCCATGTACCCGCCAATAACGTAGTCGAGCACAGAAGGGGAAAGGATAATTTCATACGCATTAAATTTACTGTATCCAAAATAATAAAAAGATATCGCCACGAAGTTAAGTCATAAATAAATTATGTCCAAACCTTACATGGCGATAGTCTTTTCGCTTTAACAAATATTGTTCAATCAATTATCAGGAATAAGGCAACCGATATAAGATTGTCTTTCCCTACTATCATTTAATTCAATCCAAACAATTCATTGTAACCGGGATTCTGAGTCAATGCCGGGTTCAAGTTAATCTGGTCTTGCGGAACCATTTCCAGATAAAAGACATCTTTCCAGCCCGCTCCCACAGACAGAGGACCATGTTTAGTATAAATCCAACCGGAACCGGCATCATTAGTCTGCTGATCTGCATATCCATTCTTACGGATTTCATTATAGTCAACAAACGGCCCCGTATATTTACCTGTGCCATAAGGAACATTTGTGGCAGTAATCCAAGCACCGCAAGGCTGAATATTCGTATAGTAAGGAGCTTTATGCCAACGCTTGACATCATAGAAGCTAAAACCTTGTCCCATGAGTTCCACCATACGTTCACGACGAATCTCCCAAAGCACAGGAGGAACTTCATAGTTTGTCTTGGCATCATAATTACGTGTCCAGGGTGCATTACCCTTATCACGGTTGGGATCAAAATTTGCGTCTATCTCTGCCACCACCATCGGAGATACTCCCACACGGTCACGCAATTTATTGATCGTCATATCAGCAACCCCCTGGTTGAATTGTCCCAATTCAAATGCCGCTTCAGCATAGTTAAGCAGTACTTCTTCGATTGTAAAGATCGGTTTATCTGAAGTTTGGAAAGCATCATTGCTACCAACCTCCCACATGGTAAAATGTTTCCAGAAATAGTAGCCCGTCCAGCAACGCATATAGTTATCCGTCTGACAATACTGTGTAATATTAGGCGAAGACTTTGTCATGGAACCTCCCCAATTGTGTCCGGGCAGACGCTTGGAACCGATGGATTCATCTCCTGTACCGTTCTCGCAAAGGATATTCGGCCCAAAATAGTCGATATAACGTCTAAATTTCTCTTCATATTCAGGAGTAATGACGAAAGCTCCCTGATTTAATGCCTCACCGGCTTTCCAGAACTGCCATTTCTTGAAAGTTGTCACATTATCGGGATTGGCATGAGAAACATAAGTATTAGCTTGAGCAGGTGGACAAAAATTGATATGGAGTCTCGGATCACGATTTTCAAAATAATCCCACAAATCCTTACCTTCTCCACCCTTGAATCCAGATTCCGGGTTTCCAATCGGCTTTCCGTTCATCATCAGGAACATGTCTACCGTCTGCTGCGGCGCATCTGCACGATGGGCTTCAACGTGCACCAAATCACTGAAGCGGTGGCGCAACAATGGATCCAGATATTGCTTGTACATAATCACACCTGCTACACTACCCAGATTTTCTGAAGTCATCACCTCATCATATCCGGCTCCCGGATATTTATTGTGTCCGTTACCGCGATGCAATGTGGGGTATTCATTCATCAGTTCCTGAGAAACAGTCAGACATTTCTGGAGATATTGTTCCCAAGGCTCGTCCAAACCATGATATTTGGCCCATGTACCTTCACGCAAAAGGAACCGGCTCAATGCGGCTTTGATAGCGTTTGCTGTCACTGCATTGTCACCGTCCTTTGAAGCATCCCCTATGTTGTTGATAGCATATTCCATACGGGCAATAATGGAATCGGCGACCTGTGCACGCGGCATACGTGCCCCATAAGCTTCTTCCGATTCATCATTCAATACCGTATTTATCCAAGGCACATCACCGTATTTGGCAATCAGTTCCATATACCACCAGGCGTGAAAAAAGTAGCCAACAGAACGCCAATGCCTTTTCTCATCCTCTGTCAAATTACCGTCGTTCAAATGGGATAGCATAATATTCACTATGCGAGGATAAGAGAAATTCCAATTACTTGAACTGGTCGTCACACTGATACCATCATACGCATAAGGATTGAAGCTATTGTCGCGCGTAGTCATGATACCTGCATAAAAGTCACTGCTCCACTGTCCGCCCCAGTAATAAGAACCACCGGAAAAGTTAGTGTAAATGCGTGCATCAGTAAACAAACCGTAACAATTATACATATACGATTTAAAGTTATCGTACGTTTGGAAAGCATTTGTTTCTCCCAACGTACCAACGGGTTCTTTTTCTAGAAAACTGTCATTGCAGGCTGTGAATAAAGCCAAAGCCGCAACACCGCTCATGATAATATTCTTTATTTTCATAATCTGTCTATTTAAAATGTAATAGTTGCACCAACTGACCATGTACGATAGAAAGGATACGACCATGCCAAACTTTCCGGGTCATACCCCTTAGGCAAGGATGTAAATGTTGCAAGATTTTCCACACTGACATACAGACGAAGCTGGTCGAGACTGATCTTCTCAATCCACTGTCTCGGGAAAGTGTAGGACAAGGTCATATTCTTAACTCGCAAATAGGCACCACTCTGCATATATTTATTGCTGGTACGCGTATTAGAACCTGAATTGCTCAACTGTCCATAAATACGGAATAACTCTGCATTCGGGTTTTCAGCCACCATATAGTCAGGACTTGCAGGATCATAACTTTTAGCACGCCAATAATCTGTCTGATTATAGAAAAGCGGCCAAAATACACCGTCGGCACCGGCTCCACCAAACGGATACAAGGCAGCACCTCCCAAAAAGACATCCCGTTTTCCTACTCCCTGCAACAAAGCACTGATATTGAATCCCTTATAACCTACATTCAAGTTGGAACCGAATTCATATCTTAGAGTTGTATTACCTATAATTTTGCGATCGCCGGGGTTATCCAGTGTACTGGCACCAGCAGTTATCACACCGTCACCGTCCAAATCCAAGAATTTCTCATCACCGGGCTGGGGAGTCACACCTTGTATCTTTGTTACCCCTTCTTTCAGCACCCATGTACCAAGCTTTGCCTGTTCGGGTTCGAAGTCATCAATAGAATAATAACCATCAGAGAGGTAGCCCCAAGTCTGCCCCATTTTGTAGCCGACATAATATTGCCCCAGGTTATTGGACTTATTGTTAAACTTATCTATTGTTGACCGGTGATCATACAAATTAAAACCGATACCATAATTCCAGTCGCCAATTTTGTCACGCCATGTCACGGCCAACTCCCAACCATTGGTTTTCATATCGGCCACATTTTGGAGCGGTGCCGAAGTACCTACCGTCGACGGCAATTCAAGACCGGCCGCCAACATATCCTTTGTCTTGCGCTGATACCAGTCGAACACCATATTCAGACGATTATTAAACATATTCAAATCAAAACCAATATCCAGGGTTGTTACAGTCTCCCAAGTATAGTTTGCTCGTACCAAACCGGGGACACTAATAAGACTGACCCGATCGTTCCCGTCCAACCATATATTAGATTGGCTGATTCCCATTGATGCAATATAACCGTAAGGGCTGATGTTCTGGTTACCTATGGAACCATAAGAAGCGCGGATTTTAAAGTCATCCAACCATTCGCGCGACCAATCCATGAAATGTTCCTGGCCCATACGCCAACCAACAGAAATAGACGGGAAGAAACCAAAACGGTTTTCTTTCGGGAACTTGGATGACCCGTCGTAACGCATATTGGCAGTCAGCAGATATTTATCGGCATAACTATAAGTTAAACGAGCAAATGCACCACGGATGGCATACTCCTGATAACTTTCAGATATATTCTTGGTGCCTGTACCACCACCAAAAGAGGGAACAGACGGCACCGACTGCTCATCAATGCTGGTATTCAGATAACCGTACCAGGAGCTTTCCTGGTTAAAACCGGCCATGACACTAGCGTTGTGTTTACCAAGATCCAGTTTATAGGTTGAATAAAGGTTCAGCGCATTGTACTTGGTTTCGTTCGAATTAATAGTATAAGTATCTATCCCGCTCACCGGATTAGTCTTCACAGCCAATTGGACATCGGCATACGACATAAGCCCGGTATAATTGTTGTACTTATAATTCTTTCTGTTGAAGGTATATTCCGCCACGATGTCCCAATTTTCCAGAGGCTTTATGATTGACTTTACCTGAATACGCGGGATAGAATTACGCGTAGTTGAGGTAGGCGAAACCAAATATGAATTGCGAGGCGAGTCTATGATGTAATCCTCGGCAGTTCCTAATATTTCACCTGGCATATATCCTTCAGGATACCAGCTAATTAGTCGGGTAGCAAATGGATCACGGATATTACTGGACAAGGCCGTCCGCTTTGTATCCGTATAGTACATCGTAATCTCTTGCGTATACCACTTGGCAATGTCTGCCGAGATGAAAGCCGATAACGCCTTACGAGTGTATTGGTCTTTGTCAGTCACCATCGGACCATTCTCATAACTATAGTTTCCTGAGATACGGAAACGGAGGTTGTCAGTGCCACCGGATACAGAAATATTATGATTGGAGAGTACACCTGTATCCAATGCATTTCCCTGAACATCATTCTCCTTCAAATAATATACACTGCCATCGGCATCCTGATAGATACCATTGTCATAAACCCCTTGCAGCGTTCCGGCCCGATATTGTTGGATAAGCTCTTTCCAAGTACTAAGCTGTCCGTTTCCTGCCCAATATTGATTGGAGTAACCGGCTTCTTCGTAAGCGGCTATGTAGTCCAACAATGACGCTTGTTTGGGTCGTCCGACGGATTTTTCCCAACCTTGGTTAAAACTGTAGTTAAACTGAAATTTGGCCCCACTTTTCGGGCGTTTGGTAGTTACCAGAATAACACCACTCGCTGCACGCGCTCCGTAAATGGCTGACGACGCAGCATCTTTCAGCACCGATACGCTTTCAATATCATCGGGATTCAGCGCACTGAGATCACCTTCCACATTGTCTATCAGCACCAAAGGCGAACCGCCATTGATTGAAAGGTCACCACGAATATTGAAATTTCGGCTCTGTCCCGGACTGGAAGCACCCGATATTGTCAAACCGGGCATTGCTCCTTGCAGTGCTGAGGTCGCATTGATAACCGGACGGTCGCCCAACACGTCATCCATTTTCACTTGTGAAACAGCACCCGTCAGATCCACTTTCTTCTGAGAACCGAAACCCACTACGACTACTTCTTCCAAAGCCTGGGCATCTTCTTTCAAAACGATGTTCAGCGGCTTGCCGTCCCATGTGACGGTCACCGTCTGATAACCTACGAAACTGATTTCCAACGTAGCACCCTGAGATACGTTCGGAATCAGAAAGTTACCGTCAATGTCGGTAATGCTTCCAGTTCCGGTTCCCTTGACCACTACCGAAGCACCGATTACCGCTTCTCCAGAGGCATCCTTCACGACACCTTTACAATCGCCGCGTACAACTGCCATGTTGCCGGAGATTGCATTGTCCGTCACGGACTCGTCCGCAAAAGTCATTCCTGAGGAGGCTGCCGATAGCAAGAGGAACAATCCTATCGGCTTCAGTCTTTTCATAAATCCATTCATAACGATTAATAATTAATGATTAACAAACTACATTTTTAAGATATTTTCCAAAGCGTCCCGACGTTTAAGGTCAATCTTAACTTTTATTTTTGCAAATATACAAACAATATTAAAAGAACAAAAATAATGGAGACTATTTTTTAATAAAAGACTCTATATGCCTCGGACGGACAGCAGAAAGCCGGAAGAAATAGGCCGGCCGGAGACATTTCATCTGCAAATCATTGCAAAAAGTCAAAGTTTGTCTTACATTTGCATTCACTATAGGTTGAAACCATTATCATACCGAACGAAAAACATTTTTACCATGGACACAAGCAAGATTGTAGGCGAGAAAATCAAATCGCTCCGCGAAAGCAAGAACATCAGCCGCGAAGAACTGGCAGAACGCTCCGGCCTGGCCATCGAACAGATTGAGCGCATCGAAAACAACATCGACCTGCCCTCGCTGGCACCACTCATCAAGATAGCCCGCGTACTGGAGGCACACCTCGGCTCCTTCTTCGACGACCAGGACGAGACGGGACCCGCCATCTGCCGCAAGTCGGAGGCAACCGACAGCATCAGCTTCTCGAACAACGCAATCCAAAGCCGGAAACACATGGAATACCACTCCCTGTCCAAATCGAAGGCCGACCGCCACATGGAACCGTTTATCATCGACGTGGCTCCGACGGACGATAACGAGTTCGTCCTCTCCTCGCACGAAGGCGAAGAATTCATCATGGTGATGCAGGGCACTATGGAAATCTGCTACGGCAAGCACACTTACCTGCTCGAAGAAGGAGACAGCATCTATTACGACTCCATCGTTCCCCACCACGTACACGCTTATCAAGGACAAGTCGCCAAAATACTGGCAGTCATCTACACACCGGTATAGCACGCGCATCCACATCATTTCGTTTCGAATATGCCCCGGCTGACGTACATCAAACAGGACGTCGGCCGGCTCTATGCGGATTTCTCGCCGACTGTAAGCTTACAGCCGGCAAGGGACAGGGTATATCCAAAGGCGGGAGTTTTGACTAGTCCTGAATAACCGTTACAGTTATTGGACAAAAATAAATTATTTATTACAGTTCAGCAAGGTTAGTCTTGCTGAACTGTTTGTTTTGGAGCAGCGGCGTAGTTCCGTGGCAGGGCTAACCGAATATCCGACTGACTCGGTACATGAAGAATGGCAGGTCGGA
>NZ_CANRPM010000060.1 GCF_947632445.1 uncultured Bacteroides sp.
TTTCGTTATATTCGTAGTCCGCTGAATGACAGGCGTTTGAAGTTCACCGATACTTCTCTTATGAAGAGAAATACCGGTTTAGCCGGTTATTCTATCCATATTTTTCCTGCGAGATGACGTAAAAAATGTAGCGTCGGAGAGAGATTTTCTTGCGCTGCCATGCAGCACTTTCTGAAGTTCCGACGCAGTGCTGCGTGAGAGTGTCATGCCGTGCTGTATGGGGAGGTGACGAAGCACTTCGTCAGAGGGTCAGCCGGCACGGCGTCGGAACGGAAGGATTTGCCCGTGAAGAAAAAAGGAGGAAAAACGGGGTTTTGGCACGGGTAAAACAGTCCTGTCACACCAATTTACTGATATACAGACGGTTGCTGCGACAGTGACAGGGGCCGTGCAAACTTTTTTGAAATATAATAAAAAATACCCTGCCTTTAAAGGAAAGGTATTTTTTATTTTTTCACGGAAATGTTTACCAAATGCCCTAAGGTGTCGCACTAATTTATTGATAATCCGGCACTTAAGGTGACAGGACTTTTTTAAGGCCCTCAAATCTTCCAAAAATGATAAAAATTCGACGGGGTTATGTTGCTATAAAATTCCAATTACACAAGTGCCCCGTCTTTCTTTGCGCCATTCAGAGGGCTTTCAATATCCGGCTGTTGGCCGTATCGACGGCCGAAGTGTCAAGTGAGGCGAGGTAGATACGCGTCGTTTTCTCCGAATCGTGTCCCATGGCCTCGCTGATTGTTCCTAACGGTACATTCTTGCTCCAAGCGATGGAAGCCCAGGCGTGGCGCGCAACATAGCAGGTCAGGGGCGTCGGCAGTCCCAATCGTCTCCCCAGTTTTCTCAGTTTGTTGTTGACCAAGTGCGCGGTGTTCTTGTACTGCCTCCGTTCGTCCGCGTTCATATCCCTGATGACCGGCAACAGATAGGGCGTGTCGGAGGTGTCGTACTTCATGACAATCTCCTGCATGGGTTTCTCCCACTTGATGAGGAGCAGCTGCCCGGTCTTGTGGCGGCGGTAGGTGAGAATGCCGTTCTTCAAATCGGACTTTTTGAGGTAAGCCATGTCGACGAACGACATGCCCCGGGTGTAGAAGGAAAAGAGGAAGATGTCCCGGGCGAAGTCCGCCGACGGGGAGGACGTCAGATCCAAAGCCCGAATGCGGCGGATGACCCCTAAGGACACGGCCCGCTTGACCGTCTTGTCGATGCCGGTATAGACACGGCGGAAGGGATGGTTCTGGACTGTCAAGCCGCTTTCGACGCCGCGGTTGTAGATGGCACGCAGGTTGCGCAGGTAGTAGGAAGAGGAATTGGGGCAGATGCCTTCCCGGCGCAGGTAGTGTTCGTAGGCCGACATGAGGTCGGTATTGATCTCACCCCAAGACACATCGGCGTTTTCGCGGAAACGCATGAAGCTGTTGAGCGACGTGAGGTAGGACTCGGCCGTGCGGCAATGACCTGAAAGACGCAGGCGACCGATCAGATCCAACGCATAACCCATAAAACTCTCGGAAAGGCGCGTCCCCTCCCCTATTCCGGGGAGAGGACGGATTTTCAATTTTGCAGTTGATAACATGAGAAATAAATTAAGATGAAACATAAAATCTTAATTTATCAATTTATTCCATGCTACCAAGTTTCCTGCACGTCCTCCTCAGAACTGCGTCAAATCCAGATCGGTAACTCCAACCAAATCGGGCAAAGATACTTCTTCCGCTCCCAACAGTTCGACAGACACCGTGTGAGCGTCCTCGTTCTGATACATATGAACCGCTTTTCCCCGATAGGTTTCTTCCTGTCCGTCACCCCACGAGATGCGTCCATAACTGAAATAGGGCCCGCTGATGGACGGGATGCTGAACGTCCGGTTGGTGTGGACAATGCGCAGCCAGCCCTTGTCCTGACGTCCCGGCTGTATGACTTTGACCGACTGGGACAGCTCACCCGCCGTAAACGAAATGACGGCTTCGCGCGGCTCCAATCCGGGATTGGCATCTATGACGAAGCGCAAAGGCACCTCTGCAAGTCCACGGGTGGAAGCGGCCTGACGAATCCATTCGGCAGAAAGTGAAACCCGGAAATCGACATTCGCATTGATGGAGAAGTCGAGTGTGCCTCCCAGGGCATCGACCGTATATTTCTCCTGCGCCACAAGGATGGCATTTTTCTGCACCTGCGTGATGGTCACCGTATCGGCCAGTCCCAGCTCTTCGTTGAAGAAGGCGACCCGTGCCGAACGATAATCATATTCTTCGTTCGGAGCGACCTCGAACCGCCGCGTATAGGTAGATAAGGAACGGGTAACCGCCTCGTTCAGCCACGCGGCATCGTCGAGCAGACGCATCTGGAAAGGCACATTGCTGCGAAGCTCTACGGCCACGACGCCTCCTTCGCTGCCTACCGTATATTCGTCCTGCGTAAGAATCACGACGGGCTGTTCTCCGGCCTGATAGACCGTGACGGTTTCCGACAGCTCGCCGCTGCGGATTACAATCTTTCCTTCCCGCCTGTCGAACGACTCGTTGGCAGCGGCTGTGAAGCGGAGCCGGGTGGACGTTATCGAACGCGTCTGTACGGCACTCAGCCATTCGGCCGCCCCTTCGTCTACCTGACAGTCGAAAGCAATATTGGCCTTGACTTCGATCGTCACTTTTCCACCTTCCGCACCCACTTCCACACGGTTGGAAGTAACGGTCAGAGCATCCTTCTGTTTCTGCACAAAAGTCATGCGGGCTGTCGCCGTTCCCGACTTCAGAATCAGTGTGGCATTCCGCTCGTCCGGCGTTTCGTTGGCAGTGACAGCCAGCGTGACCACCGAAGACGCAGCATCGCCCCGGGCAGGAGTGACGCTGCACCAGGTCTGGTCGACCTCGGCCGTCCATGCCGTCGTAGAAGTGAAATGCACATCGGCCCGGCCTCCGGCCGTTTCGAACACGAATTGCCGATCCTCGTCGAAAGTGAGAACAGGAGCTTCGGGCTGCCCGTTCTCAGGGTCGTCCGAACAAGCCGAAAGCAGACAGGCTACCGACCCAAGTATCCCTATAATCATAAGATGTATGTTCCGTTTCATATTCCTTCGATTTATGTATGTTCGTTTTTTTGATTTATTCGGTTGTATTGGCAATGGAGAAATTCAGCGTCTTCCGGTCGTCTCCCTTCTGCAACGTAAAGGAATAGGTACCGTCGCGAAGCCGAGAAGTGTCAACGGTTACTTCATTTCCCTGAATCCGGCACTCATCGCTACAATCGCTGCCATCGGAGGAACGCAAGGAAACAGAAACACCGTCTTTCACCTGAATTCTCAACAGACGGCTCTTCTTATCATAGGTGAGCCGGGTAGTCTCTTCGACGGAATATTCATCGGCTATCAACAGATCCCATGTACAGCCATCTTCTTCGTTTCCACGAATCACCGTCCATTCGGGGGTGTTTTCACTGCGATAGTAGCCCCGGATGCGGTAACCGGGGAGAATGGGGCCGTTGACGGTGACATTGACAATATAGTAAGTATAATAGTTGGCCGGCAAATTCGCCAATCCTGACTGATATACTTCTTCCACAATCTTCCCCCGCTTATCGGTTACTGCAAACATGATTTCTCCGGCGAATGTTGCTGTGCCTGTATTAAGCAGACCTCCCATATATAACGTAAAAGGCTCTCCAGGCACAACGGTTCCGTCTATAGAAAATCCTTTGACAGACCGTTCATTCATCATTTTACATTCCATAAACCGCAATTCTTCAACGCCCTTTCCGCCCGTATCTTTCTGAATGCCAATCACAGCATTCTGGTATTCGTTGTAACCACCTTCCGAGCCGCCGGCTCCTTGTCCACTGGGATCGAGAGCCGTCAAAAGGAAATATCCGTCGCAATAGCCGCCCCAACCCCAGTTGACATGATAGTAGTCCCGGTCGGTGTAGCCATCCAATACGAAGGCATGCCCGGACGATTCATTGTATCCCGAATAGATGACCGGCCGATTGCTGTCCAACTCGCCTTGCATCAAGGTATTCCACTCGAATGTGTTATAATTATTGCGTGAAATAAAACGCATATTCTTGTCATAACCCATGTAGGTTGTCAGCCCGCCCGGAATATAATAAGAGGAAGCAGCCGTTCCAGAACTGCCGACAGGACAAAAATCGGCCTGCAACATGATACCACAATCGCGCATCAGCGTAGCCACGGCAGCAGCTTCGGCCTGTGAACAGCCAGTATTAGGATAATCCAACAACATGTTCTTCCAATCGTAGGCATGGCCCAACGGCTGATCGGGTACGGTTACCTTATACGTCTCGGTCTGGTATCCGGGCAATGTGCCTACCCCTTTTTCGGGCCACTGATGGTAGCGCATCACGATAGCGAGAGCCGTTATCGTACATCCGGTATAAGTAAACTGCATATTCACCTTGGGACACAGCTTATTATAAGGTTCCATCTGATTCCAACGGGCTGTCTCCAATTCGACTACCGGAGTGCCGACTTCAACATTATTCCAGGCACGGGTAACTACGGCTTCGGCCTTTGCTCCGCTACGCCGCGCTTCGTTCACCTCGCCACGCATATACTCCAGCCATGCTTTCAGATTAACCGGAAGATTGTCCTTCGAAAACTCGTGTTCGAAAGAATAGCCCAGGACAGGCATGGCCACATCGTCGCCTGCCACAATGACAAACCCAGGCCCGCCGGTATTGTCGAAGACATAGTACGCCGGACTCTGTACGAACGACCGGGTCGCTAAATCTTCACTATGAAAGACCATCTGCAACGACGGGGTACCACTCCGGGTAACGGGCGCTGACTGCCAGAACGAAACAGCGATCTGCCGAGCCTGCTCCTCGGTGATATTCCCAGCCTGTACGATCCCTGAAAAGAATAGAAAACACAAGAAAAAGAAACGTTTCATAGAATGATTTGCTTTAATTAAGGTTCACAAAAATATTCTTACTACAAAAGTAACAGAAAAAGTTATAAAAACATGCTTTTGCATCCAGAAAATCGCTTATTGACAAAAAAACATCTGCCATCTCATTTCTGTCAAACAGTCCATACGCCTTCCTTGAAAGAAGCGAATAGAAAAAAAGACGGCATGGCCCACGGGGCCAGCCGTCTTTCCGTATGCTCAATAAAAAGCCGTCATTCCCAATTACACAAACCAACGCACATAGCAGAAGTCCTGACGATGGGGCAGGTCGGAGTTCTTGGGGTACATGCGATAGGAGACCTTGAAGCTTCCGGCATTCTCCAACTTGTGCTTGGCCTGGAACGTATAGAGGTCGCCCTCTTTCTTCACGACTTCGAACGGATCGACAGAGTAGATGTGCTGCTTGCCGTCGGCAGAAGTGTAGGTAGTCACCAATTCGAGACCGATGGCATCGTTCAGGCCCTTCTCGTCGATCACGTAGGTGATGGTATATTCCTTACCGCTCTCGATAGAACCCTTGATAAGCTCTTCGGTCTTCTCGTAGGAAACGATTTCGATGCTGTCCCACTTCTCGACTACCTGTTCCTTCCACGCGGCAATCTCTTTAGCCTTGGCGTAGTTGTTGGCAGCCAACAGACGGAAACGTTTGGCTTCCTTATTGTAGAACTTCTCGAAATAATCGTCGAGCTGACGCTTCATCGTATAGTGAGGAGCAATCTGGGCAATGGAGTTCTTGATGGTCTTGATCCAGCCTTCGGAATAGCCTTTCTTGTTGCGTGCATAGTAGAGCGGCAGGATTTCGGTCTCAAGAATGCTGTAGATGGTAGCGGCATCCAGCTGATCCTGATGTTCTTGATTCTGATAGGTACGCTTCTCGGTCAAAGCCCAGCCGGCATCTTCGCGATAACCCTCAAGCCACCAGCCGTCGAGCACGGAGAAGTTGACAACACCGTTCATCAAAGCCTTCTCGCCGGACGTACCGGAAGCCTCGAGCGGACGGGTCGGCGTATTCAGCCAGATGTCTACACCGGAGACCAGACGGCGGGCGAGCTGCATGTCGTAGTTCTCAAGGAAGATGATCTTGCCGAGGAACTCAGGACGACGGGATATTTCGATAATCCTCTTGATAAGTCCCTGACCGGCTCCATCGTGCGGGTGAGCCTTACCGGTGAAAAGGAACTGTACCGGATAGTCGGGGTTGTTCACGATTTTGGCCAAACGGTCGAGGTCGGTGAACAGCAGGTGGGCACGCTTGTAGGTGGCGAAACGACGACCGAAGCCGATAAGCAGTGCATTGGGATTGATCTTGTCGAGCAAAGACACAATGCGGGAAGGGTCGCCCTGATTCTTCAGCCAGGTTTCGCGGTACTGCTTGCGTACATAATCTATGAGTTTGTTCTTCAACGCCATGCGGGTCTTCCAGATTACTTCGTCGGGCACATTGTAGATGGCCTGCCAGATTTTCTCGTTCGACTGGTCGTACCAGAAGTTCTCATCGAAATACTGAGCATAGAGCTGCTTCCACTCGGTAGCGCTCCAGGTGGGGAAGTGTACGCCGTTGGTCACGTAGCCCACGTGGTTTTCTTCGGGGAAATATCCCTTCCAAATGGAAGAGAACATTTCCTGAGATACCTTGCCGTGCAGCCAGCTTACGCCGTTGACTTCCTGAGAAGTGTTGCAGGCAAAGACGGACATACAGAAGCGTTCGCCCTTGTCGCCCGGATTGTTGCGGCCCAAGTCCATCAGGTCGTCCCAGGAAATACCCATGCGGGAAGGATAACCGCCCATGTACTTACCGAAAAGACCTTCGTCGAAGTAGTCGTGACCGGCAGGTACGGGAGTGTGCACCGTATAGAGTGAAGAGGCACGAACCAGCTCAATGGCCTGATTGTAAGTAAGACCTTCGGCCACATAGTCGCAGATACGCTGCACGTTGATGAGGGCTGCGTGTCCTTCGTTGCAGTGATAAACGTCTTTCTTGATGCCTAACTTCTTCAGCATCAGCATACCGCCGATGCCAAGCATGATCTCCTGCTTCAGACGGTTTTCCCAGTCGCCACCGTAAAGGACGTGGGTGATGGGGCGGTCGAACTCGCTGTTCAACTCATTGTCCGTATCGAGCAAATAGAGGGAGATACGGCCTACGTTGACTCTCCACACATAGGCATGTACATAGTAGTCCATGTAGGGAACATCGACAATCAACTGATTGCCGTTCTCGTCGAGTACGCAATCTATGGGCAGCTGGCCGAAGTTCTGGGCTTCGTAGTTGGCAATCTGCTGACCGTCCATAGACAACGTTTGGGTGAAGTAGCCGTAACGATAGAGGAAACCTACCGCACACAGGTCGACATTGCTGTCCGAAGCCTCCTTCAGGTAGTCGCCGGCCAATACACCCAGACCGCCGGAATATATTTTCAGAACGTGATTCAAACCATATTCCATACTGAAATAGGCCACAGAAGGACGCTTTTTGTCGGGCTCCACATCCATATATGTACGGAACTTGGAGTACACATCATCCATTCTGCGCAGAATAACCTGATCGTTCGCAAGCGCTTCCAGTTTCGCATAGCTCATACGTTCCAACAAAAGCACGGGATTCTGTCCCACCTCTTTCCACAAAGCAGGGTCAAGGTCTCTGAACAGTTCGGTAGCTTCATAGTTCCATGCCCACCAGATGTTGCGTGCCATTTCAGACAATTTCTCCAACTCGGCCGGAATGTGTGACTTTACATTCACATCTCTCCAGTTCGGAGTGTTTACATTACTAACTTTTATTTTCATTGTATATGATATTTGATGAATATTCTTTTTTCATTCGTTTCACGGATTCAACAGACGCTCTTTTGCACGACGCAGGGCGAAATCATAGGCTTCATAATAGTGCGTGATGAAATGTTTCCACAATGCCAGTTCGGACACGGCGGAAGCCCGCTTGCGGATCTCACGCACTTCGGCAGGAGTCTTGGCAGAGAAAGCGGTGATGGTGTCCCTGATGCCGTCGGCCACTTCGGAATAGTTGTAGTCCGAACGGTGAAGCACTTCCACGCCCTCGTCGATGCCATGTACTTTCTTCAGGCTCTTGATCCAAAGGCCAAAGCCGGCCAAGTCCGTCGTAATGGTGGGCACATGGAAAGCAATGCTCTCCAACGGAGTGTAGCCCCAGGGTTCGTAATAGGACGGATAGACACTGAGGTCGCTGCCCAACACGAGGTCGTAATAGAGTTTGTTGAAAATGCCGTCCTTGCCATCCAAGTAACAGGGGACGAAGATGACCTTCACCTTATCCTCGGAACGGTTGCCCATGCCTAAGTATTTCAGCATGTCGAGCACCTGATCGTGGGTCATGTTATGCAACCAGTGGGTAATGAAAGGGCATTGCAAAGGTGTATCGAACGTATTCTTGCTCTTCATGCGCTGCTGCAATTCTTCGCGAGGTTCTCCCACCCAACCGGGCACATTGACAAAAGCCAGTACTTTCTTCTTCAGGTTCCTGTCGCGATTCAGACGGTTCAGGGCTTCCAGAAAGACATCGATGCCCTTGTTCTTGAACTCGTAGCGACCGCTGGTAGAAATGATGAGCGTATCTTCGTCCGAAAAAGTCTCGCCTACCAGGCAACCGGCCAAGCGGAGCTTCAACGCACGGGCACGCTTGCGCTTGCCGGCATAGGCGGAACCTTTCGGTACAAATCCATCCTCAAAGCCATTGACTAAAATGACGTCGGCGGGCTTATCGAGCAATTCCTTGCATTCGTTGCCGGTGATTTCGCTCACCGTAGTGAAACAGTCCACGTAATGGGCTGTCTGCTTTTCGATGGAATGCTTGGACTGCATATTCAGTTCCTGCGCCATCTGATCGCCGTTGTATGCAAAAAGATAATCGTACAGGGGCTTTCCATTGCCGGCAATGGAACGGCCGATCGACGTGGCATGGGTGGTGAAAACAGTGGCGATTTCGGGCACGGCTGCCTGCAAGTAAAGGGCTCCCATGCCGGTCATCCATTCGTGTGCCTGGAAAACGACCTTGTCCGTGTCCGTCAGGTTGTAGCGATAAAAACTCTCAACCACCTTCCCGGCAGCAAAAGCAAACATGGATGCTTCGTCGTAGTCGCCGTATGCGTGCAGCGAATCGACCTGATACCGATTCCACATCTCCGTATAGATGCCATTCTTCTGCGCAAAGAAAGGATAGAAGTCGGCTAAGATGACAATCGGTTCACCCGGAACGTTCCAACGGCCTACCCGGACAGACAGGTTATCATGTGAAGCAGCATATTCCTTCCATGCTACACAAAGGTTATCATATTCTATGAAAAGAGGATTTTCTTTCCCTTTCCAAAAGTCCGGCCCTATAAAGAATATTCTATCACGGAATTGCTCCTGCAATGTTTTGGCCCGTGTAGATAACACCGTGTATATGCCCCCCACTTTATTACAAACTTCCCAACTTGCTTCGAAAATATAGTCGGGGGTCAACAATCCTTTACTCATATCCCTAAAATCTCATTCAGATGGCGCACAGCCTCGTTATAACAAACAAACCGGCTGACGCAACTTCAGTATAACCTAATTACGTTACTCTTAAAAACGGACGCAAAAGTACACAATTATTCTTTGAAAAATAACCTTTTTAACTGAAAAAATAAGAAAAGGAAACAAGCATCTGTGCAAAAAAGAAAACCCCTGCCTCCCTACTGTCCCGGAAAGACAGCAGAAGCAGGGGAAGTCTGTTTCTTGAAATTAACGTAATTATACCATCAGAGCAGCCACCAACGCAAGAATTGCATAGAATTCGGGCAAAGCTGCATAGATCATGGTATTGGTCTGTACGTCATGGCCTTGGGAAATACCCACGATACCATTGGCACAAATCTGTCCCTGACGAATGGCGGAGAACAAGCATACCAGACCGACACCCAAACCGATGCCCAGCATCAGTGGGCCTTCTGTTGTAAAATTGCGTCCCATGGACATCAGGAATGCCACGAAACCATACAAACCCTGCGTAGCAGGGAGGGCGGACAAGATCATGTAGCTGGCAGACTTGGAAGGATCTTTCTTCAATGCACCTTCTGCCGCATTTCCTGCGATTGTCGTACCAAAGCAACTGCCAATACCTGCCAGAGCCAACATCAGGCCCAAACCGAGATAACCTAAAATTTCATTCATAATGTTTCTGTTTTTATTTGTTTCTAATCTTATTTGTTTTCAACCGTAGTAAAAGGAGCATATTCCTCTCCCTTTCCGCTGTAACCGGAATTTTTGAAATATTCGACGAATGTCAGACGAAGCGGGTGGACAAACGCACTCAGACAGGACATAGCGATGTTCAGGGTATGACCGAATACTAAAATAAGTCCGCAAAACAACCAGCCCAAAGCAGGTCCGGCCGCATCGTTGACCATAAAGGCAAGCTGATTGAACACACCGCCCAACATACCGCCGGCCAACCCAAGGGCATACAGACGGATATAGGAAAGTATATCCCCCATAAGGCCTGTGGCCATGTTGTACGTATCCCAAATACCGGCACCGATATTGACCAACACATTGCGATGAAGGTTGTTCAGCAAATAGATGCCTATGGCCGACACACCGCCGACAATGATGAACGCCCAGGTAGATACGCGCTCCGAAATGACTTCGAAGAACGAAAGACTGCCGATACATACGCCACCGACTACCAACAGCAGCCAGCCCCACGAGCTGAGTGACTCCTTGAAACCGTAACGGACGGTTTCGCCTACAGCCTTCACCGTCATGGCAATGCTGATATGGATCACACCGATGATAAGGGCAAGTAGCATCTGCTTATCGTAAGTGGTCTCACCTATCTTTCCGACAACCATGAATTGCTTGATGGATTCAGACAGTTCGAGATTGAACAGATTGACACCGAAGCAGGTACCCAGAATAGCACCGATGACTGTCGTAAAGATACCCAGCGTAATGACCAAGTTCATCATACCGTTCAACGACTTGGAGAGTTTCTTCTTCAGGATAAAGCCCAAAATGATCAGTACGACGCCATAACCGGCATCGCCCATACAGAAAGCGAAGAACAGAGAGAAGAAGGGGGCCAGGACGGGAGTCGGGTCGAACTCGGCATAGTCGGGCATACCGTACATCTTGGTCAGTACCTCATACATGTGGGTAAAGGCATTATTGCGCAGCTTGATGGGCACATTGTCTCCCCTGGCAGCATTCCGAATCTCATAGTAGACACCGCTGCTGTCCAACAGTTGCTTCACTTCGGGTTCATTGTCAACGGGAATCCATCCTTCCAACAGGACGACCGCACCGTCGGCCCTTTGTTCGCTGTTGAGCTTCACCTTCAGCAGGTCTATATCTCCCTGAAGCAACAGGCTTCCCTGCTCGAGCGTCTTGCAGTTGGCCTGGCAGAACGCCTTTAAATCGGCCTGTACCTGTTCTATCTGCGACTCTGTATCGGCCTTCCGGGCCAACAGCTCGGACAAACCAGCAGACGGCAGACGAAGTGGCTCCATGTCCAGTCCTTCCAACGGACCAGGCGTAACGGTCACAAAATAAATATGTCCACCCTGCTCCCGGATACGGACGGCGTTATAGTCGGCCTCCCAAGCTTCGTCATATTCCTTATCCGTACAGGAATAGAACTGAATATACCAGCCCGCACCGCGAAGTTTCCGAACACCGGCCCAGTCGAAATCACCCCAAACCTGCATCTGTGCAATGTCCTTGTCCAACTGGGGAAGTTTCTGGCCCAGTTCCTGGATGCGGGACTGCAAATCTTCGTATGCGCTGACCACTTCGTCGGCAGAAACACCCGCACGCACCGTTGCGGACTGGTCTTTACCGGCCAGATTATACATGGCATTCAGCGTATTCTTGTACAGCGCACGCTTTTGCATGAAACGCTGCAACCGATCGTCCATTTCGCCACACTGCTTCTCTACAATATGTACGACTCCCAACTCACGGATCTGCTCAAGGAACTGTTCGTACTCCTTATGATAAATAAGGAATGTGAGCTTCTTCATTTTTACAATCATGCCTCTGCCTCCTTCCTTTTTTCCTGATGGGACTTCATAATCTTCTGCGAAGACTTGGACAGGTTTTCTTCATCTTCCATGAACCGCTTAATCTTGCGCAGGGCATCCTGATAGCCGGGGATTTGTACTTTCTCGAAAAGGTTCACTTTTTGGGTGGTTTTCTTACGGGCATGTTCGAGCAAGTTCAACTTGGCAACCGTGAACTCACGCTCGATGGCTGTATGGGCCAGCTCTTTCAGCAGATTCAGGCCGTCGGCATACCACTTGGGAGCATTGAACAGACTGTACGGACGAATATCGAAATCTATATACTCCAACTGGGGTACCCGTACACCGGCAATCTTGCGAACTCCCAAATGTACATCACTGACCTTAATCAGCGAGCTGTCAAACTCATTCCATAGAGCGAACATGGCTTCGTAAGCTTGTATTTCCTTTTCCAACCGTTGTTCCAGTACCTGAGCGTCGGTCTTGCAACGCTTCACCTCCATGCGCAGGGCGCTCTCCTTATTCTTAATGATAGGAAGGGTGCGCACCCGCACTTTCAGTTGCTTTTCAAGCTGCTGGAGCGAGGTCTTGTTATATTGAAACTTAATAGCCATTCTTTATGATCCTTTAATTTGCCTTGCCGGCCGGCCAATACTGATCGACCAGTTCCTTTTTTATGTTCACTTCTTCCGGCTTAAAGTACTTGCCGAACAAGCTCCAGGCCACATCGAGCATCTCAGTCGTATCGAGGTTGACGTCGATGGCCAGCAGCTGATTGGAGTAATCTTTGGCGAAAGCAAGTGTACGCTCATCATAATTAGTCAGATCGAAACCGTTCTCCAGCTTGGTCTTGGCGTTGGCAGCATCGGCATACAGACGGACGGCAGCATTCATCACCTGCGGATGATCCTTACGAGTCTTCTTACCGGTAACCAACTGTTTCAGACGAGACAAAGAACGGAAAGGATCCACGATAACCTTACCAATATCGCTATCGCGACGTAGGAAGAGCTGACCTTCGGTGATGTAGCCGGTATTATCGGGCACGGCGTGCGTAATGTCACCTCCCGAAAGGGTGGTCACGGCGATAATCGTGATAGAACCTCCACTGGGGAACTGCACGGCCTTCTCGTAGATCTTGGCCAAGTCGGAATACAACGAACCCGGCATGGAGTCCTTCGACGGGATCTGATCCATACGGTTGGACACGATGGCCAATGCGTCGGAATAAGAAGTCATATCGGTCAGAAGTACCAGCACCTTCTCGTTATGCTGCACAGCGAAATATTCGGCAGCCGTCAGAGCCATATCGGGAACAAGCAGACGTTCTACCGGCGGATTTTCTGTCGTATTCACAAAGCTGACAATACGACTGAGCGCACCAGCATTGGAAAATACATTCTTAAAATAAAGGTAGTCATCGTTCGTCATACCCATACCGCCCAGAATAATCTTATCGGTCTCGGCACGAAGAGCCACATTGGCCATAACCTGATTGAAAGGCTGGTCGGGGTCGGCAAAGAACGGGATCTTCTGGCCGGACACCAGCGTATTGTTCAAGTCGATGCCGGCAATACCGGTCGCAATCAGCTCGGACGGCTGCTTACGACGGACGGGGTTCACCGACGGGCCACCGATTTCCACTTCCTGTCCTTCAATCTCCGGTCCTCCGTCAATAGGATCGCCGAAAGCGTTAAAGAAACGTCCGGCAAGCTGTTCGCTCACCTTCAACGTAGGCGCCTTACCCAAGAATACCACTTCGGCATTGGTGGGAATACCTTCGGTACCTTCGAATACCTGCAAGGTCACTTCGTCTCCGGCAATCTTCACCACCTGTGCCAGCTTGCCGTTTACGGTTGCCAACTCGTCATACCCTACTCCCGTAGCTTTCAACGAACAGGTAGCCTTCGTAATCTGAGTTATTTTGGTATATATTTTTTGAAATGCTTTTGTTGCCATTGTTCAAATACTTAGCAATTTAATATTCGTGTTCTCAAAATTCAATCATGCCTTCCGCTCTTCGATCAACGTCTGCAGTTGCTGACGGAATGCTTCGTATTCGGGAGACTTGAACTTCGAGTAGTTCATCTGCTTGCAGATATTGATCATTTTCTTAAAGTAATCCATCACTTCGTTGAAGTTGTCGAAAGTGAAGTCCGTATGGCAGATTTCGATAACCATATTCAGAATTTCCTCCTGACGCTCCATCGGAGTTACGGCATCAATCTCATCGAAAGCATCCTGCTGCAAAATCACGAAGTCTATCAACTCCGATTTCCAGAAAATGACATGATAGTCGACAGGCACACCGTCATCACCTAGGATATTGATCTGTTCGGCTATTTCCTTACCACGCTGGAGACGGGTCTTGATTTCGTTCACCTTGCCAATCCACTCTCCATTAATACGCTTGCTGATATAATCCTCAAATTCAGGATATTCGATGTATTTGGAATACGAATCAATAGGATTTACGGCAGGGTAACGTTTCTTGTCGGCACGATCCTGCTCAAGAGCATAGAAGCAGCGGGCCACCTTCTTCGTATTTTCGGTTACAGGTTCCTTCAGGTTACCACCGGCAGGCGATACGGTACCAATAAAGGTAATGGAACCGGTCTCACCATTGTTCAACACCACATAACCGGCACGCCCATAGAAATTGGAGATGATGGATGACAAATCCATCGGGAATGCATCAGGGCCCGGAAGTTCCTCCATACGGTTGGACATCTCACGCAAGGCCTGCGCCCAACGGGAAGTAGAGTCGGCCATCAACAACACCTTCAAGCCCATGCTGCGATAATATTCGGCAATGGTCATGGCCGTGTACACAGAAGCCTCACGGGCAGCCACCGGCATGTTTGAAGTATTGGCAATGATGATGGTACGTTCCATCAGTTTACGACCTGTATGCGGGTCTACCAGTTCAGGAAACTCAGTAAAGATTTCCACAACCTCATTGGCGCGCTCACCACAGGCAGCTATGATTACGATGTCTGCCTCTGCCTGCTTGGAGATGGCGTGCTGAAGCACCGTCTTACCGGTACCAAACGGGCCGGGAATAAACCCTGTGCCACCTTCCACAATGGGGTTCACCGTATCAATCACACGGACGCCGGTTTCCAGCAATTTGAAAGGACGGGGCTTTTCTTTGTAGTTGGTCATGGCACGCTTTACCGGCCATTTCTGAATCATGTTGACCTTCACTTCACTACCGTCTTCTGCAGTCAGCACTGCAACCGTATCTTCGATGGTATAATCGCCTTCCGAGACAATCGACTTCACCGTGCAAATGCCTTTTTGGGCGAAAGGCACCATAATCTTAAGCGGCTGGAAATTCTCTTCCACCGTTCCAAGCCAGGCAGCGGCTTCCACTTCATCGCCTGCCTTTACCAAGGGAACAAAATGCCATTTCTTTTCCTTGTCCAAAGGATAAGTGTACTGGCCTCTCTTCAGGAAGACACCCTCCATCTTGTCCAGGTCGTTCTGCAAACCATCGTAGTTTCTGGACAACATACCCGGTCCTAACGTCACTTCGAGCATGTGTCCGGTAAATTCGGCTTCAGCACCTACCTTCAGTCCACGCGTACTTTCGAACACCTGAACATATACTTGGGCACCTACAACCTTGATAACCTCTGCCATCAGACGGTCGCCCCCGGTAGAGATGTAACAAATCTCATTCTGTGCCACCGGGCCGTCAACGACAAGCGTCACCATGTTGGCGATTACGCCACTAACAGTTCCTTTTGTTGCCATATAATATAAACAATTTTATTTATCTGAATTCAGCGGGTATCTGTACTTCGTCTTTCAATGCTTCGATCATACTACGGAACAGCTGGCTTCCACGCTCTTTATCCAAAGAAAGCCAACGCTCAATCATCTCAAGCTGCAACAAAAATACAAACAAACGTTCAATGGTAAAATAATTGAAGAAAGTTGCTTCTTCCATCCAGTCCCAACGTAGCTGGTCTATCTTCTTCTCACGTTCAACCAACTCTTCTACCTCACTGATTTTCATCAGCTGATCCAGGTAATCAATCTCGGCACCCAAACCGAAATCGCGTGCAGTCGACGTGCGCAACGCTTCGCAGATACGGGTATCGCCCACAATCAGGGGGGCAACCTCGAACTTATACTTGCGGGCTGTAAGTGCAACCAAAATGTTGTTGACCGTGAGATTGAAACCAAACCAGTCGGAAACGAACCGATTCTTGCACTTCATAGCATAAGCATAATACAATCCGGCCAAACGGTTCTCCGGCAAGAAATTCACCTCCTCGGTCGGTTGATTGAAAGAGTCGGAAATAAATACAGAAAGGTAGGAAGGAAATGCACGGTCAGGTACCTCGTCACCGTCCTTCAGCATGACTATAAAGTCTGACAGCTCGTCCGCCGAATACAATCCGCAAGTATCAATCACCGCATCCCTGTCTTTGAGAAGTTTCAATACATTCGCATTGTCAAACTTCAAATAGAACAGGTCTATCAACTTTTTATCCGCATCTGACAAATAAGGATAAAACTCTGTCTTGAAATCTGCTACCGTATAACTCAGTTTGCTGTCATCCAAAGCCAAATCGGGCAAACCGGCTACCAAGTAATAGTATTTACTCATATCCTGACAGGGATTTTAAAATAACATTTCCACTAATTGGGGACGCAAAAACTCTTTGAAGTAGTTCATAAACTCTTCTTCACCAAAGTTCACCTTATAGGCTCCGCTTGCCGGTGACACAGTAAACAATGTCTTGATGCCGTTCACTTGCTCAATGCTGACGCCTTTATCCAAAAGAGCTTTTGCCTTTGAAGCAAAATATTTCTTAAGGCCTTCTGCATCGGCTGTAGAAATGACAATAGGCTCGTCCACACTCCATTTTTCGGCCAATGCGACAATAAAGGCATTCAGGTAGTCCTTATTTTCCGCAAAAGCTTTTACGTCTGCATCTACAATTGCTCCGCTTACTACGGAAGTAATCTCAGACTTCAAAGCATTTACGGCCTGTCCTGCAAACAGCTTCAATTCAGACTTCGTATTCTCTGACAACTCGTCAGCAGATTTACGTGCATTGGCCAAAATCTGTTCGGCCTCCTTATGAGCCCCGTCTACAATTTTCTTCGCTTCAGTCTGGGCCTCCAATACTAACTTGCGGGCTTCTTCATTCCCTTTCTCGACCCCTTCGCGATAAATTTTGTCGGTCAGTTTTTGAATTTTGTTTTCCATATTATAGGAGTTATATATTAATTTATTTTCTTTATTCTCTATACGTAATTCCTCTTCACATTAGATTTTTGCCAAAATTACAAAAATTGCTTGGATATAAAATAAAAAGATAGAAAGAAAAATGCAGAGAGGGATAAGAAAAAATTTCCGGCACCGTAAGAAAGCACTGCATGAAGATGCGAGGAAACACTGTATG
>NZ_CANRPM010000061.1 GCF_947632445.1 uncultured Bacteroides sp.
TCAGAAGAGCGGCAAGCGGGACTCGAACCCGTGACCCTCAGCTTGGGAAGCTGATGCTCTACCAACTGAGCTACTGCCGCCTGTCGAAGTATTTTTGTCTTTACAAACAGAACTTTTCGTAAAGCGAGGACAAAGGTAAATACTTTTTTGAGAAATACAACTATGAAATCAGCAAAATCTTGTATTTTTGTTTCCGTTAGAAAAACAGAACCTATGAAAAGGATTGTATTAATTACAGGAGGAGCACGTTCCGGGAAAAGCAACTATGCGGAAAAAAGAGCCTTGACTCTCTCTCCCAATCCGGTTTACATAGCGACAGCACGCATCTGGGACGAAGAGTTCAGACAACGCGTCCTGCGCCATCAGGAACAAAGAGGCCCCGAATGGACAAACATCGAAGAGGAAAAGACACTGAGCCGACACCAACTGAACGGACGGGTGGCTCTGATAGATTGCGTGACCTTGTGGTGCACAAACTTCTTTTTCGACCTAAATGCAGAAGTAGACAAAGCCCTGGAAGCTGTCCGCGATGAATTCGACCGCTTCACACACCAGGATGCCACCTTCCTGTTTGTTACAAACGAAATAGGCTGTGGAGGAACTTCAGAAAACGAAATACAACGCAAGTTCACCGACCTTCAGGGTTGGGTGAACCAGTACATCGCTTCACAAGCCGACGAAGTCATCCTCATGGTGGCAGGAATACCGATGAAAGTAAAATAACAAAAAGATACGATCATGAATATATTTCATATCGAAAAGCCGGATGAGAACTTGCGTCCGACCATTGTAGACAAAATCAACAACCTGACCAAACCGAAAGGCTCGCTGGGAAGGTTAGAAGAAATAGCCATGCAGATAGCCCTGATACAACAAACCCTGACACCGGCACTGCACAAACCGCAGAATATCATCTTTGCCGCCGATCATGGGATTGTCGATGAAGGAGTAAGCCTCTCACCGAAAGAAGTGACCCGGCAACAACTGAGTAATTTCCTTCATGGAGGAGCCGGTGTCAACTTCCTCTGCCGTCAACATGGTTTTGAACTGAAAATCGTAGACGCCGGCGTGGATTACGACTTGCCTTACGAAAAAGGTATCATCGACATGAAAGTACGTCGCGGTACCCGCAACTATCTGTACGAAGCAGCCATGACACAAGAAGAAATGGATCTTTGCATCGAACGCGGTGCCGAAATGGTACGCCGCTGCCACGAAGAAGGGAGCAACGTGCTGAGTTTCGGAGAGATGGGAATAGGAAACACTTCGTCTTCTTCCCTGTGGATGACCTGCTTCACGGGAATTCCCCTGAAACAGTGTGTAGGTGCAGGCAGCGGACTGAACCAACAAGGCATTCGTCATAAATACGAAGTACTGAAAAGAAGCATGGAACACTACAACGGCGACGGATCGGCCATCGACATCATCCGCTATTTTGGCGGACTGGAAATGGTGATGGCTGTGGGGGCCATGCTTCAGGCTGCCGAACTGAAAATGCTGATATTGGTAGACGGGTTCATCATGACCAACTGTATGCTCGCTGCCATGCAGCTCTATCCGGCCGTGAAAGATTATGCGATCTTCTGCCATTGCGGCGACGAAAGCGGGCATAAACTGATTCTGGAATACATGCAAGTCAAACCACTGATAAACCTGGGATTGAGACTTGGAGAAGGAACCGGTGCCATTTGTGCCTATCCGTTGGTCGACTCAGCTGTAAGGATGATTAACGAGATGGATAACTTCACCCATGCCTCCATCACCAAATACTTCTGATACAATGAATTTTCTGGCAGCTTTAATATTCTTTACGCGGATTCCATTTTGGAAAATCAGGGAAATACCCGCTGAATGTTTCAAGCATGTGGTACCTTACTGGCCGCTTGTGGGATGGCTGACAGGAGGTATTATGGCAGGAGTACTCTGGCTCACTGCCCAAGTCCTGCCCTTGCCTGTAGCCTGGTTGCTGGCCATTCTGTCACGGCTTCTCATAACGGGATGCCTGCACGAAGACGGACTGGCCGACTTCTTTGACGGATTCGGCGGAGGAACGACCCGCGAACACATTCTGGCCATTATGAAGGACTCACACATCGGTACGTATGGGGTCGTAGGGCTGATTCTCTACTTCCTGCTGTTCTGGCAGCTTCCAAGCGAACTGCCGCTTTCCGTGCTGTGTGCGCTGGCACTTTGCTGCGACTGCTGGAGCAAGTTCTGTGCCTCGCAAATCATCAACTACCTGCCTTATGCACGTCCCGAAGCAGAAAGCAAAGTCAAGGTCGTGTACAGCAGCATGAGCCTGGGTGAACTGATTATCGCCTTCGTCAGCGGTCTCCTGCCTCTGCTGTTCCTGCTGCCGCTTCGCTTGTGGCCGGCTGCCATCGTCCCCATGTTCATCGGCCTGCTGCTTTGCCGTTTTATGAAGAAAAAACTTCAGGGATACACCGGTGATTGCTGTGGAGCGATGTTCCTGCTATGTGAAATTTCATTTTATCTTTGCGCTGTAATCTTATGGAAATTACTTTGATACGACATACCTCGGTAGACGTGCCGCCGGGCGTCTGTTACGGACAGACAGACGTTTCCCTGAAAGACAGCTTCGAACAGGAAGCCGCTATTACCCTGAATTGCCTGAAGGCTTCCTTACCTCAAGGAGAAAACTTCGATCACGTGTTCACCAGTCCGCTGACCCGTTGCGTACAGCTGGCCGATTATTGCGGTTACCCCGATGCCGAACGAGACAAACGGCTCATGGAAATCAACTTCGGATCCTGGGAAATGAAACCATTCGACCGGAATGACGATCCCCGCCTTCAGGAATGGTATGCCGACTACCTGAACGTAGCGGCTACAGGAGGCGAATCTTTCGCCATGCAATACGAACGTGTCAGCTGTTTCCTGGATGAATTGAAGCAAAAGCCTTACCTGCGTGTAGCCATTTTTGCTCACGGAGGGGTACTGATCTGTGCACAGATTTACGCAGGTCTCATCACCGCAGAAGAAGCTTTCAGTTCTCTGACTCCCTACGGTGGCCTCATCCAAATCACTTTGTAAACAGCTCTATTGGAGCAATAACCGGACACAGCAAGAAGCAAGCACAAGCAGTATCATCAATTCTTCCACACGACGGTTGATGCGGATAGCCGTATGCATGTCTTCCGTTGTCAGCAGACGCTCGTTATCGCCGATGTATGGTTTCCACACCTCTTCGCCAAAATAATAATGGGGCCCTCCGAAACGGCAGTTCAGGATGCCAGCCAAAGCAGACTCAGGATAACCGGAATTGGGACTGGCATGCTGGTTACCGTAACGGGCTACAAACTCCAGCAGCGAAAAGCGACCGGACACAACAATCATCAGAAAAGCGGTCAGGCGGGCAGGGACGAAATTAGCCACGTCGTCCAGACGGGCGGCAAAACATCCGAAACGGCGATAACGTTCGTTTCGATAGCCGATCATAGAGTCCAGCGTGTTCACCATTTTATAGGCAAACATGCCCGGCACACCTAAAAGCAGGTACCAAAACAAAGGAGCCACCACCCCATCACTCAGGTTCTCGGCAAGAGTTTCCAGCGCTGCCGCACGTACTTCCTGTGCAGATAGTTCGGATGTGTCGCGTCCCACAATACGTGCCACCTGACGACGACCTTCTTCAAGCGAACGGTCTACGGCAAGAAATACCATACGTACCTCACGCACCAGCGTAGTACCTGCCAGACAATAAAAGATCAGCAGCACCTGTAGTACCATCAGCAATCCCGGCGAGAACAAAGCTGCCTGCTGCATCAGCCATGCCGTCAGTCCATAAACACCCATTACCAATAGACAACTGACCGACATTCCTTTCAGAAAGCGTCCATTTCCGTGATTCAACCGATGTTCGAAAAACGCGATTGCTTTCCCAAATGCCACCACCGGATGGGGCATCCACTGAGGATCGCCCAACCAACGGTCCAACAACCATGCCGCCAGTAACGGCAATGCCATGTAAAAAGCCAGAGTAAAAGCTGTCAATGTCTGTTCCAATTGAAAATACTGTTTATTCTTTTATCCATCTTATTCCTGAAACCATTCAGCAATGGCATCTACCAACCGGTCATTCTCTTCAGGTGTCTGTGTGGCAATACGGAAAAAACGTTCGTCCAACCCTTCGAAGTTCGAAGCGTCTCGTATCAGAATGCCGTGCTTCTCTGCCAAATATTCCTTCAGAGCCGACGCCTTGCCAAAACGCAGGCGCACCAGCATGAAATGCGTCTGCGTCTCCCACACATCCATACCTCCCAATGTTTCCAACCGAGCGCGCAACCGTTGTGTTTCGTCCAGATAGGCCGGCATGTCCAACGAATGGGACATTCCCTTTTCAGTCAGGAAAAGCCCTGCTTCAATGGCCACAGCGTTGACTGACCAAGGCATCCGATTGTTACGAATACGGCTTAACAACCCTGCGTTTCCCGTGATATATCCCAACCGTAAACCGGGTACAGCATAGCGTTTAGTCATGGAATGCAGTAACAGCACATTGGGGAAAGCAACTGCTTCGGCCGCCGAGAACAAAGGCTGCATCGTAAAGTATTCATAAGACTGGTCGATGACGAAACACACTTGTTGATTACAGCGGATTACTTCTTCTATCCAACTCTTGTCCGTCACGCTGCCCGTCGGGTTATTGGGATTACACAACCAAAGCATATATACCTCCTCAGACAACCGATAACGTTCGCGTTCCGAAGGCAGGCTATAGAGCGAAACCGTAGGATGCCCGTGTATCAGGCAGGCGTCAGCATATTCCCGAAAGGTAGGCTGCAAAATGGCCGAACGCGTTCCTCGAAAAGTCTGTGCTATCAGATAGATGGCTTCGGTAGCCCCATTGGTCACACATACCTCATCAGGTTTTAACTTCAGCTTATGTGCCAGAGCGGCTTCCAGCGTATAGGGTTGAGGCTCTGGATAGGAAGAAAGAGGACTTAGTTCGCCGTCCTCCCCCTGTATGAATCTGCACAAATGGTTCTTCAATTCCGTCAAGTCCGTCCGACTATAGACATTCGAACTGAAATTAGCCGTTATCGGTCGGGCATATTTGTAAGTATCGTCTCCGTGTCCGTCAATCATGTTGCTTCAGTATTTGATAGACAAGCGGCAAATTGACATGTGCACGCACATGGCCGGCCAATTTGTCGTATTGTTGTTCCTTGAATGCCTGATAATCGAAATGCACTCTTTCCTTCAGCTTACCGATAAATGGTTCGAGCAGGTAATCAATGAAAACCGCATTGTCCAATATGCCGTGAATATAAGTCCCCATACAGGTTCGATCCACCAGACATCCTTCCTCCTGTCCGTTCTCCAAGCGGTTCAGTGGTGTGTATGCAGTTCCTTCTACGGGAACAGTAATACCCATGTGTATTTCGTAACCACTCATGCTGCTGGTCGTCTTGGGTTCTTCGCCGTTCAGGTTAAATCGCACTTGTCGGGTCACTTTCGCGCCTGTCATGCAGGTTGTTATCGGAAGAAGTCCCAAACCGGGCAAGCGGTCGATATTCCCTTCCACATGGTCGGGGTCGAGCACCTCCTGCCCCATCATCTGATAACCGCCACAAATCCCCATCACCGTCACCCCGTCACGATGGGCACGGACAATAGCTTGTGCAACTCCGTTGCGACGCAATTCATACAGATCGTCCAGCGTACTCTTGGAACCGGGCAGCAAGATGATATCCGCCTTGGCTATTTCTTCCGTATTGTTCGTGTAGAACAGGTGAACACGAGGGTCGCGTTCCAGCACATTGAAATCCGTAAAATTACTGAGATGACGCAACATCACCACAGCAATGTTCACCTTCCCTTTCGCAGCCTGCAAGGACTTGGCAGCAAGGGCCACACTGTCCTCTTCTTCTATATAGATGTCTTTATAATAAGGCACCACTCCCAGCACCGGAATGCCGCAGAGTTCTTCAAGCATCTTCACGCCCGACTCGAACAGACGGAGGTCACCCCGAAATTTGTTGATAAGGATTCCCTTGATACAGGCTCGCTCGTGCGGTCTGAGCAACATAAGTGAACCGTAGACACTGGCAAACATCCCGCCGCGATCAATGTCGCCCACCAGAATGACTTTTGCTCCGGCATGTAGAGCCATAGGCAGGTTCACCAAGTCGCTGTCGCGCAGGTTGATTTCAGAGATGCTTCCGGCCCCTTCCAATACAATAGGATTGTAACGTGCCGCCAGACGGTCGTAAGCAACACACACTTCCTTACGCAATTCTTCACGCCCCTCCTTACGGAAATAATCGTAAGCCGAATGGTTTCCTATCGGCCGTCCGTTCAGCACCACCTGCGACGTATGGTCACTCAGGGGTTTCAGCAACAGTGGATTCATATCCGTATGACAGGGAATGCCGGCAGCCTCTGCCTGTACCACCTGTGCACGGCCTATCTCAAGCCCTTCGGGAGTCGCATACGAATTGAGCGCCATGTTCTGCGCCTTGAAAGGAGCGGGCTGATAGCCGTCTTGCCTGAAGATACGGCAGAAGGCAGCAGTCAAAATACTCTTGCCCACATCGCTTCCGGTACCTACCAACATAAGGGGTTCCAATAATTCCATGGTTTCATTTTTTACGAATGCAAAGATAGGAATAAGTCTGGGAAGTAGTACCAAAAAAAAGGCTATCTTCCCAGACAGCCAATCTTTTCGTTAACCTTAAATCTAATACTATGAAAAACACGTTGCAAATGTAACGTGTCTTCCTAAACTTCCAAAATATAGGGAGAAAAGGCATCCTTTTTATAACATGTTTTAATACATTTCGGCTTTATTAAAAATAAACATCTCTCTTCCCGCCTCCGCACGGGTGTATCAAGCAGTCCGATGGCGAAGGCAGACATTTGTGCAGTATGGAAGTAAAAGCCGCCTTTACGAACTGCAACCAGGTTAATCATTCTGTTTTCCGAGGTTTTTTTTTCGCTTGTAGGCAAACTCCTGCCATTTTTCCTGTATTTATCCGGGCAAAGGGAACCCATATCTGAACAGAAAACCTTATCTTCGTTGCCAAAATAATCCAATCTATGATTACAGAAGAACTGAAAAAGCTATACACAGCCTACACCGGTCACGAGCCGGAAAGTATCGAAGAAATGCCTGCATCGGGATCCAACCGTCGTTATTTCCGCCTGAAAGGCACTCCCAACCTCATCGGAGTATGCGGCGAAAATATAGAAGAGAACCGTGCTTTCCTCTATATGGCCGAACATTTCCGCCGTCAGGGACTACCCGTTCCGCAGGTGTTCATCAAGTCGAACGACGACATCTATTACCTCCAGGAAGACCTGGGCGACACGTTGCTCTTCAACGCCATTGAGAAAGGACGCAAGACCGGCATCTTCAGTGAAGACGAGAAACAACTGCTGCGCAAGACACTCCGCCTGCTGCCCGCCGTCCAGTTTACCGGAGCCGAGGGGATGGATTTCTCCTACTGCTATCCGCAAGCCGAGTTCAACCGCCGCAGCATCTTGTGGGATCTGAATTACTTCAAATATTGCTTCCTGAAAGCCACCGGCCTCGACTTCCAGGAAGACCGCCTTGAGGATGATTTTCAGAAGATGGCCGACGTACTGCTCTGCAGCAGCTCCGCCACTTTTATGTACCGCGACTTCCAGAGCCGCAACGTCCTGATTAAGGACGGCGAACCTCGGTTTATCGACTTCCAGGGCGGGCGCAAAGGCCCCGTCTACTACGACGTAGCATCCTTCCTGTGGCAGGCAAAGGCCAACTATCCCGACAGTCTCCGCCAAGAACTGCTCCGCGAATACATTGACGCCTTGCGCAAATACCAGCCTGTGGACGAAGCCTGTTTCATGACCCGGCTCCGCCACTTCGTGCTGTTTCGTACCATGCAGGTACTCGGCGCCTACGGTTTCCGCGGCTACTTCGAGAAGAAACCCCACTTCATCCAAAGCGTCCCCTTCGCCATCGAAAACCTGCGCCAACTGCTCCATGAACCCTATCCTGAGTACCCTTACCTCTGCCGGGTGCTGACCGAATTGACCGAACTGAAACAGTTTACCGAAGACCTGCAGAAGCGCCGTCTCGTGGTCAAAGTCACCAGCTTCGCCTACAAGAAAGGCATTCCCGAAGATTCGTCGGGCAACGGCGGAGGCTTCGTCTTCGACTGCCGTGCCGTGAACAACCCCGGTAAATACGAACGCTACAAACCTTTCACGGGACTGGACGAACCTGTCATCCGCTTCCTCGAAGACGATGGTGAAATCATAACTTTCCTGAAGCACGTCTACGCTTTGGTCGACGTTTCCGTCGAGCGCTACATGGAACGTGGCTTTACCAATCTGTCTGTCTGCTTCGGATGCACGGGCGGCCAACACCGCTCCGTTTATTCGGCCCAGCATCTGGCTGAACACCTGAACCGAAAGTTTGGCATTCAGGTCAACCTGATACACCGCGAACAGAATATCGAACAAACCCTCAAAGCCTGCGATTGACATGAAAACCATGATATTTGCCGCCGGATTGGGTACTCGTCTCCGCCCGCTCACCGACCACATGCCCAAGGCTCTGGTGCCTGTAGCAGGTGTCCCTATGCTCCAACGCGTGATACTGCGCCTGAAAGAAGCCGGCTTCCACGACATCGTCATCAACATTCATCACTTCGGCGAACAGATTCTCGATTTCCTGAAAGCAAACGATGACTTTGGCATCCGCATCCTTATCAGTGACGAACGCGGCGAACTGCTCGACACGGGCGGAGGCATCCTGAAAGCCCGCCCCCTGCTGGACGACGGCGAACCTTTCCTCATCCACAACGCCGACATCCTGACCCACATCGACTTGGCCGCCTTCTACCGCCACCACGTGGAAAGCGGAGCCGACGCCACCTTGCTGACCAACCACCGGCAAACAACCCGCTATCTATTGGCCGACGCAGCCAACCGCCTGTGCGGATGGGTCAACAAATCGACAGGCGAAACCCTGCCTGCGGATATTGTCTATGCTGAAGGCTGCTACAACGAACTTGCCTTCGGTTGTGTGCATGTCCTTTCGCCCTCGATATTCAGTTACATGGGCAGCGACCATTGGAATGGGAAATTTTCCATCATCCCCTTCTACATCGACATCTGCCGCCAGACACGTATCCAGTGCTACTCCATCGACACCGAAGGATGGTTCGACGTAGGGAAGCTCGAAACGCTGGCACAGGCCGATGCTTATTATCGAAAGGTGGAATAAAAATTTTCACTACCTTTGCAGCCGTAACCAAAGCCTGACACATTTGAACAAATATCAGCTTACATCCGACTACCAGCCTACGGGCGACCAGCCCGAAGCCATCCGCCAGCTCACCGACGGTCTCTTGCAGGGACTGCCCGCCCAGACTTTGCTCGGTGTCACGGGTTCCGGGAAGACTTTCACCATCGCCAACGTCATTGCCAACATCAACAAACCCACACTCGTTCTGAGCCACAACAAAACCTTAGCGGCCCAGCTCTATAGTGAGTTCAAAGGATTCTTCCCTCACAATGCTGTCGAGTTTTATGTCTCTTACTACGACTACTACCAGCCCGAAGCCTACCTGCCCTCTTCGGACACCTATATCGAAAAAGACCTGGCCATCAACGACGAAATCGACAAACTCCGCTTGGCTGCTACTTCCGCTCTGCTCAGCGGACGTAAAGATGTGATTGTTGTCTCCTCTGTGTCCTGCATCTATGGCATGGGGAATCCTGCCGATTTCTACAACAACAGCATCGACATTGTCCGAGGCAAGATATTCAGCCGCAATGTCTTCCTGCGCCGCCTGGTGGACAGCCTCTACCAGCGCAATGACCTCGACCTCAACCGGGGCAACTTCCGTGTCAAAGGTGACACGGTAGACATTTTCTTAGCCTACAGCGACAACCTCCTGCGTGTCGTCTTTTGGGACGACGAAGTAGACAGCATCGAGGAAGTAGACCCTGTCAGCGGAGTCACCCTCGGCACCTTCGACAGCTACAAGATCTATCCGGCCAACCTCTTCATGACCACTAAGGAGAATACGCTCCGTGCCCTCCATGAAATCGAAGACGACCTCCATAAACAAGTCGAGTTCTTCGAAAAAGAAGGCCGTATGCTGGAAGCCAAACGCATCTACGAACGGGTCACCTACGACATGGAAATGCTGCGCGAACTGGGCCATTGCTCCGGCATCGAAAACTATTCGCGTTACTTCGACGGCCGCGCCGCAGGTACCCGCCCCTACTGTCTGCTCGACTTCTTCCCCAAGGATTATCTCATCGTCATTGACGAAAGCCATGTCAGTGTGCCCCAAATACGAGCCATGTATGGAGGCGACCGTGCCCGCAAGGAGAACCTTGTCGAATACGGTTTCCGTCTGCCTGCCGCCCGCGACAACCGCCCTCTCACCTTCGACGAGTTTGAAGCCCTCGCCCACCAGGTCATCTATGTCAGTGCCACCCCCGCCGACTACGAGCTGACCCGTTCCGAAGGTATCGTGGTCGAACAGGTTATTCGCCCCACCGGACTACTCGATCCCGTCATCGAAGTACGCCCCACCCACAACCAGATCGACGACCTTATGGAAGAAATCCAGCTCCGCGTTGAGCAGGGAGAGCGTACCCTCGTCACCACCCTTACCAAGCGCATGGCCGAAGAACTGACAGAATACCTGCTCAACTACGGCATCCGCTGCAATTACATCCACAGCGACGTCGAAACCCTCGAACGTATCAAGATCATGTCCGACCTTCGCGAAGGCGTCTACGATGTCCTCATCGGCGTCAACCTCCTCCGCGAGGGACTCGACCTGCCCGAAGTGTCACTGGTAGCTATCCTTGATGCCGACAAGGAAGGGTTCCTCCGCTCCCACCGTTCGCTCACGCAGACGGCCGGACGCGCAGCCCGCAACGTCAACGGGCGTGTCATCATGTATGCCGACCACATCACCGACAGCATGCGACAGACCATCGAAGAGACCGAACGCCGCCGCGAAAAGCAACTTCGTTACAACCGGGAACACAACATCACCCCCCAACAGATTCAGAAGGCTCGCCAGCTCAACCCGCTGGCAGCCGCCGCTTCTCCCGGACCGGCCGAATCTTCCGCTGCTCCCCGGCCCTATGTCGAGCCCGAAACATCCCGCCTCGTCGCTGCAGACCCGATTACCCTTCACATGTCATCCGAACAACTCCAAAAGAGCATCGAACGCACACGCCGCCTCATGCAGGAAGCCGCCAAAAATCTCGATTTCCTTCAGGCCGCACAATATCGCGACGAACTGCTTAAGATGGAATACATCCTGAAAAAGAAAGTATAACAGACAAAAAAGATAACTTCAGACTGAGAATTTCAAATGCACCAAGGTTAATAATACTTATTTTCATTACATTTGTGCTTTCTTAACACAATAATTCATCACATTGCAAGAAATGAACGCTCATCCAGATACAAAAAATACCAAGACGCTCCCTCCTCCTGTCCCTCCGAAACAGTGGCTGGTAGCTTACACCAGATCCTGCATGGAAAAAAAGACCGCCGAACGCCTGACAACCATGGGCATCGAGCACTACCTGCCGGTACAGATAGTAGAATGCCGTTGGAGCGACCGCATCAAGCGAATGGAAAAGTTAGTTCTCCCGATGATGATTTTTGTACACGTCACGCCCAAGGAGCGTCCGCTTCCCCTTACCCTGTCTGCGGTCATCCGCTATCTGGTTCTGCGTGGCCAACACACGCCCGCCGTCATCCCCGACGAGCAGATGGAACGTTTCCGTTTCATGCTCGATTACAGCCCCGAAGCCGTCAGTTTCAGTATTGACTCCTTGGCTCCGGGCGACCCGATCCGAGTTATCAAAGGCCCTCTCACCGGTCTGGAAGGCGAACTGGTCAACTTCAGGGGCAAGCATCAGGTCGTCATCCGCATCGGTCTTCTGGGATGCGCCCATGTGGAGATTCCGACAGGCTATGTGGAAAAAACAGGAACTTGACAACAAACAATATCCTGCTTTCCGATGTTTATTCCGATAATTCTTCATATCTTTGCAACCGCAAAAGCCGATCCGTTAAAAGGGAATGACATATCAACAGGCGGAAAGACGTTTTGCGTACCAAATACCCAGATTAGAAACAAACTATAAAGATTGATAAATTTGCAAAACTAAAAATTGATGAAACCTTTCAGAAAACCTATTTTGTTTGCTATTGCATGCATGCTGATTTCCCTGTCCGCCCATGCTCAAATGAGCGACGGACAGGTCTTACAGTACGTCAAGGAAGCCCATGCCTCCGGGAAGAGCCAGGAAGAAATGGGACGTGAACTCATGTCGCGCGGAGTCACCCGTGCCCAAATGGAACGCATCAAACAACATTACGAAGCAAGCCAAAGCAGCCATCAGACTGTTACAGGCAGTTCCAGTACCGAACGTCGGGCACGTGCGGCTTCCTCCAGTTCCTTCGAAGCGCCCGCTCCAGAGCTGGTCAATGACTCTTCTGCTATTTTCGGGGCCAGGGACATTCCCAGATCGGCCATCTTCGGACACAACATCTTCACCAATCCGGCTTTGACCTTCGAGCCTAATGAAAACATGGCAACTCCGGCCAACTATCTTCTCGGTCCAGGTGACGAAGTTATCATTGATGTGTGGGGAACCAACGAAACCACCATCCGCCAGAGCATTACGCCCGAAGGCAATATCATGGTCAGCCAGATAGGCCCTATCTACCTAAGTGGAATGACGATTGAAGAAGCAAGCCGTAAAATCAGTCAGACACTTTCCAGCAAATATGCCGGGATCTCAGGCGACGAATCGCAGATCAGTGTCACACTGGGAAAAATCCGCAGCATCCAGGTCAATGTCATGGGTGAAGTTGTTGTACCGGGCACCTATCGGCTTTCTTCTTTCTCAAGCGTATTCCACGCCCTCTATCGGGCAGGAGGCATTACCGGGATAGGTTCGTTACGCAATATCAACGTCATCCGCAACGGAAAAAAAATAAAGTCAATTGATATCTACGATTACCTCCTTTACGGAAACACTTCCGATGACATCCGTTTACAGGAAGGGGATGTAATCATCGTTCCTCCCTACAGCATATTGGTCAACATTGAAGGCAATGTGAAAAGACCGATGTATTACGAGATGAAAAAAGACGAACATCTGGATAACCTGATTAAGTATGCAGGCGATTTTTCCGGTGATGCCTACGACGATGAAGTACGCCTCATCCGCCGTACCGGAACAGAAAAGCAGATTTTCAGCATCACCAACGAACAGTTTCCGACGTGGGGACTCGAAGACGGTGATTTCATCAGTGTAGGAGCCATCCTCGACCGTTATGCCAACCGTGTCGAAATCCGGGGATCCGTCTACCGTCCCGGCATGTTCGAACTGGGTGGTAGCCTTAATACTGTCAAAGACCTCATCAAACGTGCCGAAGGACTCACCGGAGACGCCTTTACAGGCCGTGTCATCCTGACCCGTGAACTGGAAGATCTCACCCACGAGATGATAGCAATAGACCTGGCCGGTATCCTGAATGGCACCGTCCCCGACATTCCCCTGCGCCGTGAAGACGTCCTGGTCATCCCCAGCATCCAAGAACTGCAAGCCCAGGGAGCGTTTACTATCTATGGCGAAGTAACCCGCCCCGGCGTTTATCCGTATGCCGAGAATACCACGATCGAGGATCTCATCGTCCAGGCAGGCGGCCTGCTCGACGGTGCGTCTACCGTCCGTGTCGACGTATCCCGCCGACTCAAGGATCCCAAAAGCCTCGATCCCACGACCCGGTTGAGCGAGACCTTTACATTTGCGCTGAAAGACGGTTTCGTCATTGACGGCACCCCCGGCTTCATCCTCTCTCCCTACGACATGGTGGAGGTACGCCGCAGTCCCGGCTATCAGGAACAACGCCGCGTCACCATCGCCGGCGAGATTGTCTTTGCCGGCGGTTACACCCTCCAACAAAAGAACGAACGGCTCTCCGACCTCGTCCGACGTGCCGGCGGTCTCCGCCCCTCGGCTTATGTACGCGGCAGCCGTCTCATCCGCCAGATGAACGAAGAAGAGATAGCCCAACGCGATGCCGCCATTGCCATGGCCCGCCTGAGTTCGGGCAACGACTCTATTTCGTTCGCCCGACTCAATGTTTCCAATACCTATGTAGTAGGCATCGAGCTCGATAAGGCTCTAAATCAGCCAGGCGGCGACCACGACATCGTGCTACGCGAGGGCGACCGCCTCTACATCCCCGAACAGGTCAGCACCGTCAAAATCAGCGGTGAAGTACAGTTTCCCAATACCGTAGCCTACATCGCCGGCGAAGGGGTTTCCCATTACATCAACCAGGCCGGAGGATACAGCCGCCAAGCCAAGAAGAGCCGCGCCTACATCGTCTATATGAACGGAACCTGCAGCTGCGTCAAGCGTCTGCACAAGGCCAAAATCGAACCGGGATGCCAAATCATTGTCCCCAGCAAGAAAGAACGCCGTCAGATGAGTACAGCCGAAATACTCTCTATGGGTACTTCCGCCGCTTCTTTGGGTACGATAGCCGCCACTATCTATAATTTATTCAAATAATTCGTAATTGAAAACATGGAACAAGATAACAAGCAACTCCCTGTCGAGGAGCAGGAAATCGACCTCATCGAACTGGCACGTAAAGTGTGGGCAGAGCGTAAACTCGTCTTGAAGTGGTGCGGCATAGCCGCTGTAGTCGGACTGGTCGTAGCCTTCAGCATTCCCAAGGAGTATACTACCACCGCCACCATCGCCCCCGAAATTACCGGCGATAATCGCCTAAGGGGGCTGGGGAATATAACGAATTTTTTTGGGGGGGGCGGCCTGAACGGGGCCACTGATGACGCGCTCTCACCCGAGCTATACCCGGATCTCGTCTCATCGGTCAACTTCGCGACCGAACTGTTCGACGTGCCCGTGCGCGATGCCGACAACGAACTTCAAACCACTGTCTACGACTATCTTCAGGAGCACCAGCGCTCCCCTTGGTGGAGCGTCATCGTGTCCCTGCCGTTCAAGTGCATCGGCTGGACCGTCTCCCTCTTCACCGACGACGAACCGGCCGACAGTACGGGTGTCAATCCTTTCCGGCTCACCGAAGAAGAAGATGATATTGTCACGGCCCTCAACGACCGCATCGAAGTCAGTGTGGACAAGAAAACACTCACCGTGTCCATTGCCGTCACCATGCAGGACCCGCTCATCTCTGCCACACTCACCGATACGGTCATGCAGAAGTTGCAGGAGTACATTACCGACTACCGCACCAGCAAGGCCCGCCACGACCTCGACTTCACGCAGAAGCTCTACGACGAAGCCCGACAGAAATATTACGAGGCCCAGCAGCGGTATGCCGACTATGTAGACAAGAACCAGAACATCCTGCTCCGCAGTGTCCAGACCCGTCAGGAACGCTTGCAGAACGAGATGAACTTGGCCTACAATCTCTACGACCAGACGGCCCGACAACTCCAGCTCGCCAAAGCCAAGGTACAGGAGAACACTCCGGTCTACACCGTAGTCCAGGCGCCCACCGTCCCCCTCCGTGCCTCCAAGCCTTCCAAAGTCCTCATCCTCATCGGCTTCGTATTCTTAGCCGGTGTCGGCACCGCAGGCTGGATCCTTTTCGGCAGAGACCTGATCCGCCAGTTCAAGGAACCCCGAGAACAGGCCTGATCCTTAATTGTCACCGCACGAATGACGCAGATGCGGACAGGGAAACAGGGTTCCCGTCCGGTCTGCGTCATTTGTATATAAGAGTGAACACCTCTTTTTAAAATACCTTCCATTGAAAGTCACGAAATCGGGACATGAATATATCTCTTCCCTAAGCCGGACAGCAACTTGAAAAACATTGATTCAAGGAAAAAGAGCCATTACATTTTTGTAACAGAAGTCTTGGAGAAATCGGTAAGAAATACCTACCTTTGCAGAAGTATAACAAAATAGGTAACTTCTATTCATAATACAATGAGCGAAAAAGCACCAT
>NZ_CANRPM010000062.1 GCF_947632445.1 uncultured Bacteroides sp.
CGTCTTAACGGAAAGCGGGTGCAAAGGTAGAAACTCTGAAACATATCATCCAAATTTTTAGAGAACTTTTTTTTCTATATAAACTAAAATAATCCTTATAAATACACCACGAACGGAACAGGAAAGACAAAAGAATGCAAAAATACACCTTATTTATATTACACGCGCGCGAACAGGTACAATACAACTACTTGCCGGCGGGCAGGTGAAAAAGGGAAAACGACGGCTTATAAAGGAGGAAGCGGCAATTTCAAAAGGGGAAAACAATGAAATGCAATAAGCCAACAAGAGAAAAATGCACTTCCTGCAATGAAAAGAGCTAAAAATACAGGAACCTTCAAAAGGTTTTCTTATCTTTGCATCGCAAATATCTTATTTAATTAAATAACCTCAGTATTAATCAACAAAACCATGAAAAAGCTATTCGTACCCTTTGTGGCATGCGTTCTTGCCGCATGTAGCTCCAACGAGCAGCAGGCTACGTCGTATGATGTCGTCCCGTTGCCGCAGGAAATCACGATTTCGCAAGAGAGCCCGTTCAAACTAAGTAAAAACACGGTCATCGCCTATCCGAAGGACAATGACCTGTTGAAGCGTAATGCAGAATTTCTGGCCGGATACATTGCCGAAGCTACAGGCTACACGTTGAAAACCAAAGCTATCGAAAACGGGAAAAAGCCCGGAAAAGCTATCGTCCTGAGTCTGGACTCAAGCATCGCCAACGCTGAAGGCTATCGCCTGACAACCGAAGCCAATGGCATCAGCATCTGCGGACAGACAGCCAACGGCGTATTCTACGGCATCCAGACACTCCGCAAATCCATTCCGGCTCAGGCCACTGACGCCGACATCTTGTTACCTGCCGGTAAAGTAGAAGACCAGCCACGCTTCGCCTACCGTGGCATGCACTTCGACGTAGGCCGCCACTTCTTCCCCATAGAGTTCGTCAAGGAGTACATCGACCTGCTGGCTCTGCATAACATGAACACCCTGCACTGGCATTTAACTGAAGACCAAGGCTGGCGTATCGAAATCAAGAAATATCCGAAACTGACCGAAGTAGGCTCCATCCGCAAACGCACGGTCATCGGACATAATTCGGGCGAATATGACAACACGCCTTACGGCGGCTTCTATACACAGGACGAAGCCCGCGAAATCGTGAAGTATGCACAAGAACGATACATCACCGTCATTCCCGAAATCGACCTGCCAGGTCACATGCTCGCCGCACTGGCCGCTTATCCCGAACTGGGCTGTACGGGCGGTCCGTATGAAGTATGTCCCGAGTGGGGCGTATTCGAAGATGTGCTCTGCATCGGCAATGAAAAGACTCTTCCTTTCTTAGAAGACATAATGACTGAAATCATCGACATCTTCCCATCGAAATACATCCACATCGGAGGTGACGAGTCACCGCGTACACGCTGGAAGAAATGTCCGAAGTGCCAGGCTCTCATCCGCAAGGAAGGTTTGAAAGCTGACAAGATCCACTCGGCCGAAGACCGCCTGCAGAGCTACTGCAACGCACGCATCGAAAAATTCCTCAACGAACGCGGACGCCAGATCATCGGATGGGACGAAATTTTGGAAGGCGACTTGGCACCCAACGCTACCGTCATGTCATGGCGCGGGTCGGCCGGAGGTATCAAGGCTGCACAGATGGAACACAATGTTATTATGACCCCCAACACCTATTGCTACTTCGACTACTTCCAAAGCAAGGACAAGGAGAACGAACCCTATGACGCTATCGGAGGCTATATCCCTGTAGAACAAGTGTACAGCTTCAACCCCACCGAAGGTCTCAATGAAGAGCAGGCCAAATACATCCTGGGCGCACAGGCCAATTTATGGACCGAATACATAACTTCGACCCAGCAGGTAGAATACATGATCCTGCCTCGTATGGCCGCACTGGCTGAGGTGCAGTGGACCGATCCGAGCAAAAAGGAATACAACAACTTCCTGGAACGACTCAACTCACTGGCCAGAATCTACGACCGTGACGGGCTGAGTTACGCCAAGCACGTGTTCATCGCCCCGGCAGACTCCGTACAGGCAGAATAATCTCAGAACTGGAAATAGATGAAGGGTTGTACATCGGCACTCTTCATCTGAATAACCAGATAAATGAGAGTGACCAACAATACCGCCTTTCCCACCAGGGGAAGGCGGATTATTGTTTTTGTACATCCCCTTTCCCAACTGCCGGGCAGGAAATGAAGTACATAGCCCAGCCCCATCAAGGCGAATACTTCCCAATAACCGGCAATGAGTTGCGGAAAGAGTTGCGGACGGAAAGCCGTAGCAATCTGTTTCAGCATATCGACCGCAGACGAGAACTCGGCATGACGAAAGAATATCCAGCAAAAGCAGACGAAATGGAAGGTAACCAGCATACCGAGAAAACGACGGACACCGTGCGGACGTTTACCCTTCGGACGGCCCATCAGCGCCATCCAGCCTTTATGCAGGGCCAGCGCCACTCCGTGCATCATGCCCCAAAGCACAAAATTCCACGATGCGCCATGCCACAAGCCTCCCAAAAACATGGTGATAATAAGGTTCATGTACTGGCGTATCTTCCCCTTCCGGTTGCCGCCCAGCGAAATGTAGAGATAGTCGCGTAACCAGCTGGAAAGAGAAATGTGCCAACGCCACCAAAACTCCGTAACCGAAGCCGACTTGTAGGGCGAATCGAAATTGATGTTGAAATGGAAGTCCAGCAGCAGGGCAATGCCTATCGCCATGTCGCTATAGCCCGAAAAGTCACAATAAATCTGTAAGGCATACCCATAGACAGCCATCAGATTTTCCACACCCGAATAGAGAGCCGGATTGTCAAAGACCCGCTCCACGAAGTTCACACTGATATAGTCGGATATGACGGCTTTCTTGAACAATCCTGCCATAATCAGGAACACTCCGCGACCGAACATCTCGTTCGATACGAACAACGGACGACGGATTTGAGGAATGAAGTCGCGTGCACGCACGATGGGGCCCGCCACCAGCTGAGGAAAGAAGGACACATAAAACGCATAGTCAAGCAGATTACGGAGAGGGGTAATCTCTTTCCGATAGACGTCAATCGTATAACTCAGCGACTGGAAGGTAAAGAACGAGATACCCACCGGCAAGAAAATATCCAGCAGCTCGAAGTGTCCACCCGTAAACGATGCCCAGCACTCTCCAAAGAAGTTGGTGTACTTGAAATAACAGAGCAAGCCCAAGTTGATGGCCAAGCTCAGCGTAACCCACAACTTACGCCTCCACTTCACGGCTGTCCGCGCCATGAAGCGGGCTATCAGAAAGTCACTGACTGTAACCAACGCCAGCAAAAAGAAATACGTACCGCTGCTCTTGTAGTAGAAATAATAGGAAAACAGGGTGACACACAATAAACGGGCAGTTGTACGTCTGTACAAAAGCAAATATACAACCGCAAAGGCAGCAAACAACCAAAGGAACAAGCCGCTGCTGAAAATCATAGGAGCCTGCGGGTCGTACAAAAAGACATCGCGCAAGCGGGACAAATCAACGTTAAAGTAGGTCAATATTGAATCAATGTTCCACATAAGTATTATACGTTTTCACAATAGCCTCGTAAAGCAACTCACCCTGCAAGGCATATCCGGCAGGCACGAAATGGATATGATCGGGACGCATCAGTCCGGCTTCCTGCCAGTTCAGGCAGGCCCGCTCCACTCCTCCCGCAATGTCATACAAATCCCAGACTGCCAGTCCGTTTGCATCGGCAAAACGAATGATGTTCCGCACTACAGCCGGAGTACGGGGATTGATTTTATACGTTCGACGGCCCTTTCCATGACGTTTGCTTTCATAAGAACCGGGCGGTGTAGTCAGTATCATAGGCACATCGGGCAATCGTTCCCGAAGCATGCGAACCAACTCATCCATCTGCCGGTAATGAACCTCCGTGTCGTACCGGTAATTATGACTTTCATTGGTGCCGAATGATAAAATGAGTAAATCGGGTTTAAGAGCCACTATTGCTTCGACCCGCTCTTTCCGAGTAAAAGAAATACAGAGTGCCCCATTGATGCCAAAATCCCGATAAGCCAGATTGACAAATACTTTTCGCAATAAAGCCGCCACAGTATCCGTCAACACGTGTCCCCGAATATGACTGTCCCCAACGTGTACCACCCGGACTGTGTCAGCAACATTTCCGACACGCATCAGGTGTAATTTCTCCCAAAAAGGATGAAGGACTTCCAAGCTGCCGGTCAACACATTAGTCTGTTGCATGCGGAAAGCCGAAGGCCAGACAACCGGCGACCAGTCAATGGTATCGGTACGATGTCCATAAGCAAACAGCGTATCACAAGGAGCGGTCTCACGGTCTGCCATAGCCTGCAAAGGCAAAGCATCCTGAGCCCGCAGATGACAGAGGCTTATGACAACCAGCAGACACAAGACTTTGCATCGCGATATCCTTCTATTCAGATATTTCACATTAGGGTTCCGATTCATAAGCTCGTTTTCTGTCATACTGTTCCTTCCCATAAACCAACGCCTCGTAAAGCAGACCGGCCAGGTATTTGCCTCCGCGGAAATTGATATGGGTATAGTCATAATTGGCCTGGGGCGGGTTTGCTTCCACCAGCTTTACCATGCTTTCATTCCCTCCCATTGCCTCGAACAGGTTCCAGAAAGCTATTCCGTTGTCAGCCGCCAGGCGCTGCTGATAGCGCACTAAGTTACGGATGCCGGGCATCGTGCGCAGGTCGCCTTCTTCGGTTTTGTAATCCCGGTCACCCACACTGACAATCAGCATAGCAGCCTGTGGAAAAGCCTCCTTCAGATGCTTCAGAGCGGTAGTCATACCCTCGACATAATAGTTGTAGTCGTACCCTCGTTCGGTGGCCACATTCAACCCGTATTGCAGCACTATCAGGTCGTAGGGACGTAAGGCATTAAATTCTTTCAATGTCTGAAGAGGAATAAAACGCAGGGAAAAGCCAGACCCTCCGCGCAACGAGAAGTTGTCCAACACAATACCCGATAAGTCATCCATTGCCACGCCATAGAACACAGCGGAATCGGCTGCATTCACTGTCCAACGGGCCGTACCGATACGCCCGCCGACGCTCCATTCGCGTATCTGCTCTTCAGGCCCGAACGATTGGGACAAAGTCGTTGCCCCATTGATCCTGAGCGAAAGATCCAACGTTCCCATATTGCGGAAAAAGACACTGACCTGCCGGCAAGAGTCCAGATGGGAAGCATACTTCCGCTGCCCGCGTACTTCAACATAAGCGTCATCATGGGGATAGAAATAATGTCCCGAAATTCCCTGCATGCTCCGCTCGAAACCCGCGTGATCCGTAGCCACATGACTGTCCCAACCGCCAAAAGTGTGGATCACCGTAGGACGGAAAACATTAACGGAAGAAGTAATGGGAACAAAACCCACCCCACATCCACCATATTTCTGTTGGAGCATGGCACGCAAATCAGCTGTCAAGATATCTGCTTCAATAAAAGAATCGCCGAAATAGGCTATGCGCACAGGACGCGGATGCTGTGCAAGTTCATCCAATGCTTCGTAAAAGGCCGACATACCCCGACGGGTACTGTCACTATAGTCCTCGATACACACCTTGCCCGTCGGGCAAGTATCGACAAAGGCCGGTTTGGCTACAGGCAGGCACACTTCCAGCGAATCGGGTTCGTCTGCAATGATAAGCGGACGCCGTATGTCGGCCAGAATATCCACACGTCTCAGCGCATATCCCCCTACCTCCATAACCGGAAGCCGGTGCAGCAACAGCAAAGCAACCATCACCACCAACACAAACCCTCCTACTTTCTTCAGCTCGTTTTTCTCCATATTCTCATTCTATCCCTGCGGCATGCGCCGATATTCGCAGACGTTTTTTCCGTTGTCATCCATTGTGATGTTTTTATGCCGCGCGACTTAAATGCCTGTCTACAATCCGTTTTCCCGGTTCGGTTTTAGACTTCCGAACACTTTGCATTATCACTCATTTTTTTCCAAAACCAGAGTTATAATTCTGCATTCAGCAATAAGACGCTGCAAATATACGGAAAGGAAAAGCAATCACCTCATTGCGTTTCCTCTCTTTTTTGAAAAAAATAATAACAGGAGGAAATCTGAAACTTTAAACGCCCACCCGGCACATCCCGAAGCGTCTGAAGGGTACAAACACAAAAAAATGCAGCCGCCCGCACAGAGCAGCTACACTTCATTCCCAGCATAAACAGGTACACAAATCGACTTGTGCATAAAGTATTTTTCAATCGTCAGAGTCCATGTCGACGACATTGAACTTTGTGTCGAACTTAATCTCCCAACGGTTGCTGAGCTTCACTTCGTAAGAGTAGCGATCTTTCTCCAAAGTGATGATTTTAGCATCAGGATAGCGATCGGCAACAAACTTCTGAATGGCTTGCGGCACAACAGCAGCGGGCACCTGCGAATGTCTGCACTTAATATCGGTCCATTCGCCTTTCTTATTAAAGTCGACCTCATCACCGTTGGCAAACATCACCTCGTAAGAAGTGCCGAACAACTCGGAATCTTCCTTAACAAAAGCCACCTTTTCCGAAGCAAAATATTTCTTGACGAACTGCTGTGCAACGGCAGGAAGCTGCTCGACCGTAATCGGTTTATCGTTGTCGGCCGATGCAAACTGAAGGGTGAACACACTCACTAATAAAAAGAATAACTTTTTCATAACTGTACATTTTTAAAGGGTTAATACTTATTTGTCCTTTTCATCTGTTATCGTACAGCAAAGAAAAGCAGCCTTTCTGGAAAGATTTGGAAGAAATGAAGAAAAGGCAAGAAAAAAGAAAAAAAGTTTCCCTATTTATCCATACGTTGCAGTGCCCGCAGGTAATGCACCATCACATCGGCCGCTTCACTCTGTTCCAAGCGAAGGTTTGCCTGCAAATCGGGATAACCTTCCAGAAGAGCCATCATTTTGTCCCTACTGACAAACTCGGCACGACCCGTTTCGGGTTGGACTTCATAGAACACACGGGCAGCTACCAGCGCCGATGCAGCAATGGCATCGCCCACTTCACCGCCCAACTTGGTCGCATCGGGTGCCTGGGCCGTACTCGTAGCTGCCTGTCCCACAGGCTGGGCGCAAAAGTAGAACTTGCCGCCCACCTGCATGGCAGCTGCATAGCAATTACCAAAACGGTAACGCTTATAGCGCATCTTGCGACAATTAACATACAAAGCCGTATCAATCCGCACCGCGTAGCAACGCTTGCGCAAATAGTGGTTCAAGCCTGGGTTCTCGTCAACCTCGATCCGGTAGTCGCCTCCACCCATCAGCAGTATCTGGTTTTTACTGCGCCGTTCTACCCGTAACGTTGTAACCGTATCACCTTCACATTCCACCAGTTCACGCAGGTTGGCATACATAATCTGTTGAGCCTCGCAAGGCAGAAACAACCCCGAGACACACAGCAACACCAGCAACACGACCCATTTTTTCATATTAAAACTATCTCCTCTCCGGTTCATTGGTTTTCCGAGATAAAGGTAAGCTATTTTAGAAAAACCTGCAAGGATGCGGCCAAAATAATATAAAGAAGAAAAGATCGGGACGATATTTGACCGTATTTTCATACCTCTCTTTACGGTAATAACCTGTGGGCAGCTTTAAAGATATAACTATTATCAAGCATTGTTCCATTATAGAAATTGATTCACATTTCCGTATACTTCGTGGGCATAACCGAAGAGGTGGCATTGCGGTTTTGCCTCAAAAACACAAATCATTATTCCAGTTATGATAATTTTATGCTTGTAAGGTAATCCGAGAAAACCTATTTTATGAACGAACAAAAAATAAACATAGACAAATAAAGGTAACCGTATGATAACCTATTTGTGATTTTTTGCTAAATTTGCACCGTTAATATAATAATAGTACTATATATGAATTTGAAGAAATTACCATTTGCGGCACTGTTGCTTTTCTGTGGTTTGTTCAGTGCCTGTAGCGATGACGAAGACGAAAAATGGCAGAAACTGCCGACCACGCCTATTGAGATTGACGGCAGCAATGCCACGATGACTGTCAACGGTGTGACGAGCACGACGGGACAGGTAACATTCAAGGCCGAGAGCGAATCACGGGCCACACTTACATTGACAGACGCAGTGGGTGGTTATCCTAATTTGGAAATACCTGTCGAAATGACACTTGCCGCAGACGGAAGTTCATACACTTTTACAGGAAGCGCTACAGTGAATACAGCCCCACAAGTGCGGTCTGTATCCGCAGATCCTGCATTGCTGACTGTGGATGCCGGCGGTACGATTTCCGTTGACGGCAAATTCTCACTTGATTTGACCGCTTACGGCCCGGGACTTAATTTGGGTAGCTATACGGGGGCAACCCTGACGCTGACATACAGCGACGTGAATATGATGGGAGCCGCAGTCTATTACACTTTATCAGGTACTACTCCGGTTCTGACATTGGTCAACATCGTACCCGGCGAACCAAGCGTTCCCATAGAGAGTGTATATACCGACCAAAACGGGGCTTTCTCCGGTACTGCCACCACATCGGGAGGTGCCACTATAGGATATAACGGTACGGTCAACGCGGCTAACGGCATGACGCTTGCCTTGAATGTGACGATGCCTGACAAACTGCAATTAGGCGGTACATACGGTTGGGCGGAGATTGAAAATGCGGAGAGCTACGAAGGTCAGTCGGGTCTGCCTTCAGGTTCAGGTTGCTATATAGATATAGTAGATGACAATGGATTGGTCGGAGGAGACAACTCCAGCTTGGGTTTCATTGTGAGACCACTTTTGGGAGGAATCCTACCACAAGCCTTGAGCAGTGTCACGTTTGCTGCCGATGGAAACATTCTTGCCGATTATTCTTCGGCTTCCGTTGCCATCCCAATGGCTGACGAATATGACTTGAATGATCCAAGCAAACAAATAATGTGGCTCTATGTAGGCATCATGACTGGCGGTTTCACGCAGGAAAAACTGAATGCAATGCTTGACGGACGTACATACCGGTCATCACCTGCCAACCTTGCCCATTGGTTCATAAAGGATGGACAGCTGAATGTGAAATTGAATGTGGCTGCCATCGTATCCCAGGCATTGGCAGACAAAGGTATGACCGACACGGGATTGGATTTGTCTGCCATAATCAATCAGTTCTTAGATACAGACGCACAAGGCCTGCGCGCGTTGCTGGCAAGTCTTGCCCCTATGATGGGAAATTATGCTGATTTCGTACAACTAGTTGTGGAGAAAGCAAGCGATGACACGTTGAACGCATTGCTTGGCTGGGTGAAAAACGGCATTCCATTGAATATACAGACTGTGGACGGGCATACCCGCATATATCTTGATCGTGATGATCTGGACTTTGTCATCCGGTTGCTGAAAGACCCCGAAGTGTATGCTGCTCTCACAGCTATGTTGCCTGCCGAAGCTCAAATGGCTACCGGATTTGTTTATCAGATCTGTAACGATTGGGAAAACCTTTCAACCTTCAATATAGGGCTGGATTTAATCAAAAAATAAGGATTAACCAAAACGTGATTTAAAAATGATGACTATGGCAGCCTTGTTCGGATTAGTGACCGTTGACGTCAGCTTCCAGTCCAATTGAGGAACAGAAGAATCTGTTTATAGGGCACTGCAAGGGCAAATCTTGCAGTGCTTTTATTTTAATTTGTAAGATGCTTCAATCTTGGTTTCCATCACCACATCAGCATAGACCTGCGTTGAGTTGATGCTCGTATGTCCGAGTAGTTTGCCGACCGTGTACAAGTCGCCCCGGCAGCCAATAATAGACTCGAACAATCGCCAACAATTTCTCAAAGCGACCGCCGACCAACCATCACCAAAACGTTCTTTCTTGAATTGCAGACTTGCTTGCAACACTCTTCACTTATAATACTCTTCAGCATATCGCAGATTATCGGTCATTTACCCTCAGTGACATACACATCGTCATGTGTATCACCCTTCCAATAAGCCATAGGATGAAATGCCTCCGTGAGCTTGTTGTAATTACCGGATAGCGGGCACATGGCTTTTAATTCATTTAGCCTTTTTGCCAGTTCGTCCTTGTCTCTTGAAAAGATGAAATTGCAATAACGACGGTTCTCATACGCATAGTCAGATGAATCAAAACAAGGATAATGTTCAGAATCTTCTGCCACGTAAACGCCGCCATTGGGTTCACCACTGATGGCGTGTTTCCATATATCTTTCACTCCATTGAATGTCGCTCCCAACACTTCAATCTTTTCATCGTTCTTATACCTTTTCATTATCTTAAAAATTTATGTAAATAACATGAGTTCGATATAAAATTATTCTATTGATTATTAGAAACATAGTTATTATATAGCGCTTATGTAACAACATCTAAACGGTTACCACTATGTTCTCAGAGGCTAAAGTTACAGAGATTTATTGTAGGACGGATGATTTCTGCAAGAAATTTACGTTGCTACAGGGAAAACAATAAAGATACGGAAATACGGACTTATACAACCGGACGGGAAGTCAAATACTTCCCTAAATTCTACCTTTCCTCCCTGATGTGTGAAAACGATTCCTTATAACAACTTGTAATTGGTTGCGTATGACAGTGCCTCTGCAATATTCTTGACTCCCATCTTAGAGAACAGGGCCCTTTTACACGACTTAATGGTGTCAACAGACTTGCATAATTTGTCGGCTATGTCATTCATGGTATAGCCTTGGGCGGAAAGAACCAGCACATCACGCTCCGTTTCGTTCAGCGTTATTCCTTCTTTCTTTATCCATTTGTGCTTGTCCAACGAATATTCATAATAAGATTTTGAACCGGATTTCTTCACTATAATGTAACCAGGAGTATTCCTTGCCGACATGGATATGGTACATAACGCCAACCAGATACGTCCGTCTTTTGTCAATACCATAGGAGTAAGATGATGATTGACTAATCGGAGCTTCTTGCCATGCTTTATATGGAAGTCGTATGATATGGCATAGTCAAGACGATCCGCCAAAGGTATCTCATTAAACAGGTCGAACCCTTTCTTGTTTATTTCCAATAGCATCTGCTGTTCTTTCTCAGGCACATAATCCAAATAGAATTGATAGCCGAAATCCTTAATCTTGTCAGAAGTCTGACCGCACCAATACGCCAGATTTTCCGATACGTAAAGGAAGTTCTGTTTGAAATAGTCTATGATGTACACACACTGGTGCGTGCTTCTCGCAAATGCCTTGGCTGCATTTACAAGAAGATTTATTTTCTGATAGTCTTCATCCGTGATATTATAAACGGAATTAGAGACGATGAAGAAATCTCCTACAGTTGTTGCCATAAAACGATTCTAATATGGCTGCAAAATTACGATATTATTTATTCCCATCCTCCATTTAACACACAAAAGTGTAAAACTGGCAGGGCAATTGTTAGCAATACACTTTTGTGGCAAATATAAAAGTCCGTTCATCCTTAGTTTTGCATCAGGGAAACAACAAAGATACGGAAAAAGCATTGATTAAATCATTAGAGAAACAAGAAAAACCAAATACATTCAAACAGCTTTATGTTATGAAAAGAACCTTATTTTCAGTTTTATTAGCCGTGAGTTCGTTTGTCATCTACGGGCAAAACATAACCGGCAGAATAACCGATACGGAAAACCGACCGGTTGAATATGCGAATATCGTAGCGTTGACTTCTGACTCTCTATTCATATCTGGAGTAACCAGCGATACACAGGGAAATTTCATTTTGTCTCTGCCTGTACAACCGCCACATGCTGCTTTGTTGAAAATATCGTTTGTAGGATATGAAGACAAATACTTGAATTGCCATAACGGCAATATGGGAACAATTCAGCTTATCCCTTCAGCGGTACAACTCAAGGAAGTGACTGTTACAGTCCCCAAATTCAAATTAAGTTCCGAAGGTTTGCAAACCAATGTGGCCGGTACGCTGCTCAGTAAAGCCGGAACGGCCAACGATATTCTGAAACAACTTCCCAATGTACAAGGAAGTGACGGAAACTTCACTGTATTTGGAAAGGGGACACCACTCATCTATATAAACGGAAAGGAAGTGCGCAACTCTGTTGAACTGGAAACACTCAGTTCTGAAGATATTCTAAGCGTAAAAGTCATTACCAATCCCGGAACACAATATGACAACGCGATTAAAGCCGTTATACAGATAAAGACAAAAAGAAAAGCCGGAGAAGGCTTAGGAGGATTGGTGAGAAGTCTTTACAGGCAAGCATACCGGAGCGGATTCATTGAACAAGTCTCGCTGAACTATCGGAAAGACAAATTGGATTTGTTCACAACCCTGTTCTACAACAACATGTATCTTAAACAAACACAGTCTAACAAACAATCCATTTATAACAGACTGGAACAGAACGGAAACATAAATATACTGACGCATGCGCAGGAGATATATGGTTCGGCAGGATTCAACTACGAATTCAACGACAACCACTCTATCGGAGCAACCTATACCATCGACCGCGAACCCAGGAACTCTGTAATGAACAATTACAATACAGTTTCGGAATTAGAAGCCACTACGCGAAACGTGAATTACAGACACGACGGTAATATGCCCAACGGTACAAACCACCAACTGAATGCCTACTATAACGGCAAAGTGGGAAATCTGCAAATTGATTACAATTTCGATTATCTCTACAGCAAAAATACGAAAGACCAACTTACCACCCAACAGCCCGAAGGGGAAGAGCCAACCTATATCACCACGACCAACCGCGCGCATAACAAACTACTGGCCTCGAAAATCATACTTTCATATCCATTGGGAAACGGACAGATTGATGCAGGAAGCGAATATACTTACACACGCCGAAACGAAACATTCGAAAATGTGGAACAGCTGCTTTACGACACCGATGACCGGATAAATGAAAACAATACAGCAGCCTTTGCCAAATACAGCTTACATTGGAAGGCATGGGAACTGTCAGCCGGGATGCGTTACCAGTTCACTCGCTCAGATTATTATCAGAAAGGAATAAAAATAAAAGGACAGATCCGGACATACAACAAATGGCTGCCCGAAGCGTCTGTGAGTTATGGAAGTGAGAAGTTTCAGGCACAACTGAGCTACGGAGCAAAAATGACACGGCCTTCCTATTATATGCTGGCTACTAATGTTCAATATGACGACCAATATACATACGAGGGAGGAAATCCGTTACTCCAACCGGCCATTTACCACAACCTGAATCTGGAAATGATGTACAAATGGATATACTTTACAACAGGATATGTTCACAAAAACAATGAAATGCTGAACGTTGACAAACCTTACAATAATAATACAATTCTGTTTACGTATGCCAACATTGATAGAATAGAGGAAGTCAATGCCATGCTCAGTCTCTCTCCCCGTTTCGGGTGTTGGGAACCTACATACAGTGCAAGCGTAAGTAAACAATTCCTTGACAATAAATCGCTTGGAGTAACCGAAAAACTGGGAAAGCCGATGTTTCTGTTCAAGCTGAATAATTCGTTCTCCCTGCCTCAAGACTGGATAATCGGAGTAAATTACAGTTGTAACACCAGCGGCCATAGCGGTGTCTTTCTTAGAAAGCGCAGCAACAGACTCGATTTACAGATTAATAAAAACTTCTTCAAAAACCGGCTTTCACTCAGTTTACAAGCCAATGACATTTTCAAAAACAGCTACAACTCCAGCATCTATTACGGCAACCACATGAGTGTGAATATCCGTAATTACAGTGACAGCCGTAATTTTCAGATTAACATTGCCTATCGGTTCAATTACACACGCAACAAATACAAAGGGAATGGTGCGGGTGAAGATGAAAAAGGAAGACTTTAACCAATCCCATGATTCCATGCAATGCGGCATTGACGACGCACTTCCTTGCACACTCATGAAGCACTGCCACACACCAAGATAATTTATAAGTCCAATACCTGATTGATTACATCTTACACAAATATAGTTGCTTTGCCCAACCGTTGTTTTGTGTATAGCTATATATCATTTGTGCAACTTGATTTTTAACTTGCTCAGTAATTATAAACATATATAATTACAATGATTAATTATAAGATTGAACTATATAGGAATATCTTCAAGCTTTAGAAATTATTCCAAGTCATCTAGCCGATGTTCTATGTCACTGATTCTACTATCAAGATCGTCATAATCATCGTCGTCATAACTGGAATCGTTTCTGAGTGAAACGATTGAAATTGAAAGAGAAGATGTTGATTTGTTCCCTCTTAGGTCTGTTGCAGACAAAGGAATGGAATTGTCTCCAATATGAAGTCCATTCATATGAAGTCTTATACATTCACCACTCTTAACCTTTTTTGCATCGAGCTTGTGAGTTCCAATCGTTATTGTTTGAACATCACCGTTCACATCAATATAGAATGGGATGTTATACCCAAAATAGTCATTCCCTTCAAAACTCCCATAAGAAATCGATACGGATGAAGTTAATGGAGTCGGTGGTTCTGGAAATTTAACGATTACGTCTTGGCTCTTCAAATATATCTTGCTTGGCCATGAACTTGAGGAACTAGAATTATACAACCCAGAATGCAAAGAGTATAACATATTGTTAGGTCTATGTCCGCTTGCAAATAGGTTTGGAGCCATATTATCAACAAAAACGATACCTAAGGGAACTATTGTGTATTTCCAATTCTCATCTATCCCGATCATAAATAAGCAGTTTGGACCGCCCTTCCCTGATTGGTTACAAATAAATATCTCAGAGGTTGATGTTTGGGCATCTTTAAGTCCTTCTGATATTTTCTTTTCGATAAAAGACCTTATACTATTTTCATCTTGTGCGGCATATAAATAGAAATATTTACCAGGCATATTTACATTAAACCGATATTTTGTGTCTTTTAATGTTTTTAGTATGGGAGGATTACCTGATATTTTTGCATACTCATTATGACCAGAATAGTTAAATTGCCTTATAAGTGAATTCATATTCTCAATCAGTAAACTATCAGGATTCAAATTATTCTTAAATATCCACAGTCTGATTTTGTCTCTATAGTTTCTCTTGTAATTTACATCATATAAACCGACACAATTTCCTGACATAACTGTTGCCACATTTATAGGAACAATATTTTTAGTGTTGTAAGAATATATAAAAACTGTATCATTTGTTCTAGAAGTTTGGACAGAAAACGTCTGCTTATTATTGTGTGTGGCAAGATTGTACGCAAATTGAATTTGATCAAACTCTTTTACAATCTTGTTTAAATTCAAAGATAGGGTATCTTTTACCAAAAGAGTCTTGCTATAGAATCCTTCAATATTTATAATAGCCGTATCTCGTGCCATTGTATCTGTTTGAACGATTAGCAGTTCTGCTGTTTCTGAATCATAATGAACAACAGGCAATGATAAAACATGTTCAAAAGAACATGATAAAAGCGTGTATAAAACGCATGCACTGATAAGAAATTTGAATGTTTTCATAAAATGAATCTATTATAACGTGAGTT
>NZ_CANRPM010000063.1 GCF_947632445.1 uncultured Bacteroides sp.
AAGACTAACCTTGCTGAACTGTAATAAATAATTTATTTTTGTCCAATAACTGTAACGGTTATTCAGGACTAGTCAAACTGATAAAAAAGGGAGGATGTTTGTTGTTCTCCTTTTTATGGTCATCCGTATTTATTCCCAATAAATCTCTATAACTTCAGACTCCGAAAACATAGTGATAATCGTTTAAATGTGATAGCTTGACACTATAAATTAAATGCTTTTATAGTTATATTTCTATTAATCAGATAAATATATTAATTCTTATATCGAACTCACGTTAAAGAAGGTGGTCGTAAGACGGCGCTATGATAGCTCTCTGCCTTGTACTTTGTTCGGATGGACAAAGGAGCGGAACGGAGAAAAGCAGGGGCTAAGGGCTGCTATATTCCTTCGTAATCAAAGTATTCAAAGTCTGCGTATGCCTTTGAGGTTTGAGAACCGGATACGGCATACAATCCCAGTATGATCCCCGTAAAGCCACCGGCAGTTTCTGTACTAATATAGCGCGTATTCATTCGGCCCAGCTCTTTGAAGTCCTTTCCGTCTGTGGCATACTCGAACGAATAGATTTCGTTGCTGCCTTTTACCCGGAGTTGTACTTTCCCTTGGGGCAGAATAACTTCCTTTTCCGTATGGGTCAATTCATTCAACTGGTAGCGTAATACTACAGCTTGTTTCCCGTCTGCCAATTGCTTGACAAATAAATCATAATGGGACGGTTCGAACATGTAGACCGTCAGGCCGGCTTCGTCACCACCGGTGGCTTTTTCCAGTTGCATGGAAGTGGTAGCTGTGAAGTTGATATGTTCTTGCCGGCGGCCAGCAAAAGTAGGACTTCCTTTCCCGTTGTTCAGGTTTACGGGGGTTGCTTTCAGACGGAGGTTATCGGAAGCAAAGGTATAGTTTTCTGGATGATAGTTTCTGATATGAATCCATTCGGGACCTAATTTACCGTTTTTGAAGTCGGTACGTGTAGGCTTTGGGGCAAGAGGATGTTGCGGTAGGGTTGGTACATCCATTTGCAAGGCTATTGTACCATCTCCGTTTATGACCGGCCAGGCATTCTTGTCCCAGCGCACGGGAGCAAGGAACGTTTCGCGTCCCAACAGGTGATGGCTGCCGTTTTGCGGACGGAAAGCGAGACATACCATCCACCACGAACCATCGGGGGCTTGTATCAGGTCGGCATGGCCGGTTCCTTGTATCGGGCTGTCCTGTGCATTCTTGTTGATGTGGGTCAGGATGGGATTGGCAGGGTTCTCTTCGTATGGACCGTCTATATTGCGGCTACGGGCTATTGTCACTTTGTGACCATATTCCGTGCCGCCTTCGGAAATCAGCAGATAATACCAGCCGTCCTTCTTGTAAATATGCGGCCCTTCAGGATACCGTCCGCCCGTACCGTTCCAGATGCGTTTGGACTCGTTGAGTTGTTCGCCGGTTTGTGGATTGATTTCGCACAAATAGATGCCTACGTCTGGGTTGCTGACAAGGTAACACTTGCCGTCTTCAAAATAGAGGGACGGGTCTATACCGCCTTGCTTAAGCCATACGGGTTCTGACCATTCGCCACGCGGGTCGGTAGTGTGTACAAGGAAGTTGCCTTTATCGGATACGTTGGTGGTAATCATGTAGAATGTACCGTCGTTGTAGCGGATAGTGGGTGCATAGATTCCTCCCCACGGGCCGGCGTCGTGAAGCGGTAGTTGTGAGGGACGCGTCAGGCAGTGTCCGATTTGTTCCCAGTTAATGAGGTCTTTGCTGTGGAACAACGGTACGCCCGGAAAATATTGGAAACTACTGTTGACCAGATAAAAGTCATCCCCTGCACGGCAGACACTCGGATCAGGATGGAAACCGGGAATAACCGGATTTTGATAACTTTGCCGGTTTTGTGAAAAGCAGGACAGGCTGAGCACCAGTCCTAAAAGTAACATCATCTTTTTCATTCTCATAAATACATTGTATTTTAGATCGTTATCAGATATATATCAGAGTCGTTGAAGGAAGTGTTTATATACAAAAATAAAGTATTCTTTCGGTTCAAACAAACCGGATATGTCTGATGTCATTCAATGATTACTTTTAAGCCCTATTCGGAAACAAATGATACCGTTGCAGATAACATGGCATCGGTGTATTTTTCGCTTTTTTCCGCTACTTTTGTTTTTATTGATTTAATCATTGTCCTTAATACGTAAAGCCATGATGAAGAATATTATTGAAAAATTCCAAATTTGCTTAATGCTGTCGGCACTGCTTTTCTCTTCTTTCGTTGCAGCATGTTCCGACAATGACGATACTGTGACTCCTGAAATAACGATTCCCGCGAACATTCTGACAGATGGAATGACTTTCTCCAAGACCGGAGGAACAAGTACGCTGAATATCAAGTCGAACGTTGCATTGGAAGTTACCAGCAGCGCACCGGAATGGTGCAAGGTTACTGCCGAAAGTTCTGCTTCGAGTAGTATTTTGAAATATACCGTTACGGCAGAAGCCAATACGGATACGAGTGACCGTGAAGCCAGGGTAACGGTAAAAGCCGGAGGCAGCGAAGTAGGGAGCTTCACTGTGAGACAGACGGCTGCGGACGGACTAATCATATCTAACTCCACTTCTTTCGACCTGCCTGCTGCGGGAGGAGATGTCTCTGTGGTAGTGGAAACCAATGGTGACGTACAAGCCGTTTCCGATGTTTCCTGGATAAAGGCGGTCAATACCCGTGTCATGGAAGACAAGATTTTTAAATTTACCGTTTCTCCCAATCTTCTGGAAGCGCGCGAAGGCCATATCACTTTTACTTTGGGTAACCTGACGGAGACTGTGACCGTAAAACAGGCTGCGGGCGAGGTCGGCAGTATGGAAAGCGATGCCAGGACACTTGCCTCTAAGATGTATGCAGGTATCAATATCGGAAACACGCTGGAAGCTTGTGATAGCAATAACAAGATAGCAGATGAAACGTTATGGGGAAATCCTAAAGTGAGCGAGACATATATCAAAGGACTGAAGGCATTGGGATTCAATGCGGTACGCATCCCTTGCGCGTGGGATTACCACATTGTGAATCCATCGACCTATGAGATAGATGCGGCATGGCTCGACCGTGTAAGCGAAGTGGTGGGTTACTGTGTAGTCAATGATATGTATGCCATTGTCAATATCCATTGGGATGGCGGTTGGCTCGAAGAAAGTATCACTCATGGTTACAGCAGCGAAGTAGATGCCAAGCAGAAAGCAATCTGGACACAGATTGCCAATAAACTGAATGCTTATGACGAACACTTGCTTTTTGCCGGATGTAACGAACCCGGACAACAAGATCAGGGAAACGTTGGAACATCGGACATAGATGTCATTCTGAAATATGAGCAAACCTTCATCAATGCCGTGCGTGCCACCGGAGGGAATAATGCGATCCGTTGCCTGATTGTGCAAGGTCCTTATACCAACATCGACAGGACAGTGAACGATTACACGATGCCTAAGGATGAAGTGCACGACCGTCTGATGGTGGAAGTTCACTTCTATGATCCCTATCAGTTCACCCTGATGAACCATGACGAAACCTGGGGTAAAGTATTCCTTTATTGGGGGGAAAGCAATCATTTATCAGGCTCCATTCATAATGCCACAACAGGTAACGAAGAAGATCATGTGAAGCAACAGTTCCAGAAGATGAAGGAGGCCTATACAGATAAGGGTATTCCTGTGATTGTAGGCGAGTACGGTGCCATGAAGCGGACAAAAGAAGACAAGATAGAGGGTACCTCCGAACTTGCCTATCCCGACATTGACCAGGAGATGCACAACAAAAGCCGCGCCTATTGGAATGAAGTAGTCACCCGTGAGGCGAAAAACCATGGTTGTGTTCCTTTCTATTGGGAAACCGGTGGTGACATGAATCGTAATACGGGTAAGGTGAAGGAGGCTTATGCCATTGAGGGCATTATGAAAGGGGCCGCAGCAGGTAAATACCCTTACTGATGAAGTGGCGGATAGAATAAAGGCCGTTTTCAAAAGCATTGTGTAAATAGGTTTTATAAGTTACAAGGATTGTTTGATATAGTTTTTTCGAGAAGTATGTCCTTGAGGAATATGCTTTTCCGTCTTTAAAAATCCTTGTCTTTCCTTGCTTTTCTGTCCGTTTTTTATTTTATTTGCAATAAAAATAACTTCCTTTAGCTATGATAGTATGAAAAGACTGCAACTACTGCTCTTGTGGGTTTGGATGATATGTTTCTCTGCAGCTTCACACGACTACATGTTTAAACATTTGGAGGTGAAAGACGGACTTTCCAATAATCAGGTTAATGCCATTTATAAAGATTCAAACGGATTCATGTGGTTTGGTACAGCTTCGGGGCTGAACCGCTATGATGGTTACAATATAAGGATTTACCGCAGCCAGAAGGATGATGAGACGTCTCTTCCCGACAACTATATAGAAGACATTCAAGAGGATGTTTCCGGCAATCTGTGGATACGCACGAAAAGCGGGTACACCATTTACAATTCGGTATCCGATACTTTCGACCGCAATGTGGAAGCTTGGATGTGGAATGTCGGCCTAACAGGAACACCCTCGCAGATCTATATTGACAAGGAAAAAGACTTTTGGATATATGTTTCCGGCAAGGGTGTCTACAGATATATGAAGGGGCAAAAAAACGCTGTGACGGTAGAGGGTTCGAATGAGCTTGTCGCGAAAGCCGAAGTGTCCGACATGAAAGAATGCGACGAAGGAGTTCTGCTGGTTTTGAGTAACGGCATCTTGGCTTGTATAGATGAGGAAAAGCAAAATATCAAGTGGACCAATCCAGGCATTGTCGAAGATTGCAGGGAAGTAAAGAATGTTGTCTTTGATTTGTTTGTAGATCATAATGGGAGGGCATGGATATTCAGTGTGGAGGGGATGTGGATTTATAACCTCTCTCAGAAAGTTTGGGAACAGCGTTCTCCCCGAACGGACACTTACAATGCTGTACGCGCAGTGGCGCAGGATAAATACGGATGTATATGGATAGGCAGGGATCAGGATGGCATTGAATTGATAGAACCGAAGGGACAGAAAATCCGCCTGGCGAATGATCCTAATAACGAGCGTACTTTGTCTAACAATACAATAACGGCTCTTTATGAAGATGAGGCTGGTACGATGTGGGTGGGAACCTACAAGAAGGGCGTCTCTTTCTATCATGAAAGTATCTTTAAGTTCGGTATTGTCGATGTAGGCGACATTAATTGTGTGGAGGACGGAGGCGGTGATATCGTATGGGTGGGAACCAATGATCGCGGGCTGGTTCGATGGAATAGCGTGACAGATGAACGTATGGTTTTTTCGCATACGACAGATCCCCATTCTATTTCGAGCGATGTCATAGTCTGCCTTCTTCGGGACAGTAGCGGAAGAGTGTGGGCAGGTACTTTCTGGGGCGGATTGAATTGCTATGATGGGAACCGTTTTATCCATTACCGGTCCCGTAGGGGAGACAATAACTCACTGGTCTACGACAATGTATGGGCATTGGCGGAAGATGCGGACAAAAATATCTGGATCGGTACGTTAGGGGGAGGGTTGCAATGCCTAAATCCTCAGACAGGAATATTTACCACTTATTCTACAAGTAATTCAAACCTTGTGTCGGACTATATTTCATCCCTCTGCATCAGCTGTGACAATAATCTGATTATCGGTACTTCGGCAGGGATGGCTTTCATGAACCTGAGGAACGGTGAGATTACAAATTTTGTAGGTACAAAGTCGGGAAAGACAAGACTTTCCAACCAAAACATAAATCAAGTTTACGAAGATAGTCGCGGCTTGCTATGGATAGCCACATGTGAAGGCTTGAATGTATATGACAGTAAACAGGATGAATTGTACGAAGTGCCTATTAAGCCCGATTTCTCCAAGCTATTGATATTAGGTATTACGGAAGATGAAAACAAAAGTATATGGGTCAGCACCGGAGGAGAACTGATAAATGTGGTGTTGCTTGTTGACAGCAAGACGGAGCAGCCTGTGTTCCGTTGCTATTCCTATAACGACAAGGACGGATTGCAGAGTTGTGACTTTAACCAGCGCTCCCTCAAACGACTTCATACGGGTGAGATTGTAGTGGGAGGACTGTATGGACTGAATCGATTCCGGCCGGGTAACATAAAGTATAACCACACGTTGCCTAAGGTTATGTTTACCGGTTTCCAGTTGTTCAATGAAGACGTGAAGGTGGGCGAGGAATATGTAGGACGCGTCATATTGCAGGAGGATCTGAATGAAACCGAGGAAGTAGTTCTGGGTTATAAACAGAATGTATTCACAGTGCTGTTTGCCTCGGATAATTTCGTACTGCCCGAAAAGACACAGTATTTCTATAAACTGGAAGGATTTAATGAGAACTGGCTCACGAGTATGTCCGATATGCCTCGCGTTACTTATACCAATCTGGCTTCGGGGACTTACATCTTAAGAGTGAAAGCTACAAACAGTGACGGGTATGCGGGTACTGAAGAGGCTTTGCTTAAGATTGTCATTCTTCCGCCTTTCTGGATGACTCCGTGGGCATATATTGTTTATGCCCTTCTGATAATAGGAGTTGTCTTCTTTTCACTTTATGCCGTACAACGGAGAGAACGTAATAAGCTCAGAATACGCCAGATAGAGGAAGACGCGAAGAAGAAAGAGGAATTGAGCCAGATGAAATTCCGTTTCTTTACGAATGTCAGCCATGAGTTGCGTACACCGCTTACGCTGATTATATCACCGATGGAAAGTATGATGAAGGAGATTACGGACGAGAAGCTGCATGGCAAGCTGCAACTGATGTACCGCAATGCACAGCGTTTATTGAATCTGGTAAACCAGTTGCTCGATTTTCGTAAGAATGAGATGGTAGGACCGCACCTAACCTTGTCCGAAGGGGATATAGTGGCCTATGTGCGCAGTATCTGTGCTTCTTTTCTGATGCTTTCCGAAAAGAGCCATATACATCTGACGTTCTTTTCGGCTATGGAATCATTGAATATGTCGTTCGACGAGGATAAGATTGGCAAAGTTGTAATGAATCTTTTGTCCAACGCTTTCAAGTTTACTTCGGAAGGAGGACGGGTGGATGTGGCATTGGAAATGTCGAAAGAGATACCCGGAAGATTGCTGATAAAGGTATCGGATACCGGTGTCGGTATCAGAGATGAAGACAAGGAGCGGATTTTTGAACGTTTCTATCAAGTGGAGCAGGAAGAAGCGGAACACCAGTCAACGGGTAGTGGGATTGGCTTGAGTCTGGTACGCGACTTTGTGACGTTGCATGAGGGTACGGTACGCGTTGTTGACAATGTAGGTTCCGGTAGTGTGTTTCTGGTTGAGCTTCCGGTTAAACATGTGCATGTAAGTCCTCCCAAGCCTGCGCCGCTTGCAGAAGAGCTGGAAGAGCATGAGGAACTTTTGCCGGGTATGGAAGAAGAACCGCTTCCAGATGACCTGCCGGACGATATGGAGGAGAATAATGAAGATGAAAAAGAAAAGCCGTTGGCCCTGATTGTGGATGATAATGAGGATTTGGTTGCCTTTATGAAAGATAGTCTGAGTTTGTATTTCCGTGTACAGTCAGCTTCCAATGGCCGGGAAGCTTGGCAGAAAATACCGGAGCTGATGCCGGATATTATTGTCAGCGACGTAATGATGCCCGAGATGGATGGGAATGAACTGTGTCGCCGGGTAAAGACTGATAAACGCACAAGTGACATTCCGATGATATTGCTTACTGCACGGCAAGCTGTAGAGGATAAAATAGAAGGCTTGACTATTGGTGCGGATGATTATGTGACGAAACCTTTCAATGTAGAAATCCTGATTCTGCGTATGCGCAAGTTGATTGACCTGAGCAAGAAGCGCAAGGCAAAGTCGCTCATCGACCCCGAACCAAGTGAAATAGTGATTACTTCGCTGGATGAAAAACTGGTGGAAAATGCCATCAAATATGTGGAAGCGAACATCGGTCGGTGTGATTTGTCCGTAGAAAAGTTGAGCCGGGGATTGGGCATGAGTCGGGTGCATCTTTACAAAAAACTCTTGCAGATAACCGGTAAGCCCCCCATTGAATTTATCCGTGTCATCCGTCTGAAAAGGGCGGCGCAGATGCTGCGCGAGAGTCAACAAAATGTATCGGAGATAGCGTATCAGTTAGGTTTTAACAACCCCAAGTATTTCAGCAAATATTTTAAGGATGAATTTGGCGTTTTGCCCTCTGTTTACCAGGAAAGAGAGGGTAAATAACAAAAGATACCCCTTGCAGAAACATATTGTATTTTTAGGAGAACAAAAACGCCCTTTTGTTTCAACATCGGGAGGTCTCGTTTTTGAAGGGAACTTCCTATTTTTACATCGGAGAAAATTCACGTAAAAACAGTAATAAGAAATGAAATTGAAAAGTACTTCAATTTATTTGCTTGCCGGATGGATGCTTGCCGCATGTTCCAGAGGCGGATTCCAAAAGACCGAGAACGGTGTTATTGTGGAAGTCAAGCAACAGCAACCGACGGATGTACGTAAAGTAAGATTGGAAGTAATGGGCGAGAAACTCATTCATGTATCGGCTACTCCTGAGAAGGAATTTTCAAAGGAGCAGAGTCTTATTGTTATCCCTCAACAGAATAAGACCGACTTTAAGGTTGAAGAGCAGGGCGATGAAGTGACTGTCAAGACATCGGAATTATGTGCCATCGTATCCAAGACAACCGGTGAAGTACGCTTCACAGATGCCGGCGGCAAGCAGATCTTAGCTGAAGACTCTGACGGACGAACCTTTACTCCGGTGGAAGTGGAAGGTACGAAAGGATATACGGTACGTCAGGTGTTCCAATCGGCAGGCAATGATGAGGCTTTCTATGGTTTAGGGCAACACCAGTCGGATGAGTTCAACTATAAAGGTAAGAATGAAGAACTGTTCCAGTACAATACAAAGGTGTCTGTACCCTTCATCGTGTCTAATAAAAACTACGGTGTGCTATGGGACAGCTATTCACTCTGCCGTTTCGGTGACCCTCGCGACTATTCACAGCTGGGTGATGTCTTCAAACTGTATGATAAAGACGGCAAGGAAGGTGCTTTGACCGGTACATATATTTCAGATAAGAAAGATGTGGAAACCCTTGTACGTCGTGAGGATTCTCTTTATTTTGAACATCTGGACCGTGCTGCGCATCTGAGTAAAGTGATTAATTTGCCTGCGGAGTTTCCATTTGGAGGGTCTGACGTAATTTATGAGGGAGAAATAGAACCGGCAGAAAGCGGTTTATTCCGTTTTATCCTTTACTATGCAGGCTACATGAAAGTATATATTAATAATGAGTTGGTGGTTCCAGAACGTTGGCGTACAGCTTGGAATCCTAACAGCTATAAGTTTGCCGTCAATCTGGAAGCGGGCAAGCGCGTTCCATTGAAGATAGAGTGGAAACCTGACGCCGGTATATCTTACTGTGGTCTGCGGGTACTGAGTCCGGTGGATGATGAAGACCAGAACAAACTGTCCTGGTGGGGTGAAATGCAGAATGAAATAAACTACTATTTCGTTTATGGTGATGATATGGACGATGTGATTAGCGGCTACCGTACATTGACAGGTAAATCCCCAATTATGCCGAAATGGGCGATGGGTTACTGGCAAAGTCGTGAGAAGTACAATACGCGCGAAGAGGTTCTCTCCACCCTGAAGGAATTCCGTGAACGCCAGATTCCTATCGACAATATCGTAATCGACTGGTTGCATTGGAAGCTGGATTCCTGGGGAAGCCATGAGTTCGACCCCGAACGTTTCCCCGACCCGAAAGGAATGGTCGACTCCATCCATGCCATGAACGGGCGTCTGATGATTTCCGTATGGCCCAAGTTCTATGCTACGACCGAACACTTCAAGGAATTTGACGAAAAAGGCTGGATGTACCGGCAGGCTATTAAAGACAGTATCAAAGACTGGGTAGGTCCCGGCTATCTGGGTTCTTTCTATGACGCATACGATGCCGATGCCCGCAAGCTCTTCTGGAAACAGATGCAAGACCATTACTATCCTCTCGGTATAGATGCCTGGTGGATGGATGCCAGCGAACCGAATATACGCGACTGTACGGATTTGCAGTATCGCAAGGATCTTTGCGGTCCGACAGCACTCGGACCCTCTGCCAAGTTCTTCAATGCATACGCGCTGATGAATGCCGAAGCTATCTATGATGGACAGCGTGGCGTGGAACCGGACAAACGCGTATTCTTGTTGACACGTTCCGGTTTTGCAGGATTGCAACGCTATTCTACTGCCACCTGGAGTGGTGACATCGCCACCCGTTGGGAAGATATGAAAGCGCAAATCTCTGCCGGCTTGAACTTTTCTGTCAGCGGTATCCCTTATTGGGCCATGGACATCGGCGGATTCTGTGTGGAGAACCGTTATGTCGCTGGTCAGATGGAATTCAACAAGACTGGACGTGAAAATGCTGATTATAAAGAATGGAGAGAGTTGAATACCCGTTGGTATCAGTTTGGCGCTTTCTGTCCGTTGTTCCGTGCACACGGCCAGTATCCGTACCGTGAGGTTTGGAATATTGCTCCGGCAGGACATCCGTGCTATAACTCCATCGTTTACTATATAAAGTTGCGTTACAGCATGATGCCGTATATCTATTCCTTGGCGGGTATGACTTATTTCAATGATTATACCATCATGCGTCCGCTCGTAATGGACTTCACAGCTGATGCAAACGTCAACAATATAGGTGACCAGTTCATGTTCGGTTCTGCCCTGATGGTGGCTCCGGTTTACGAATACGGTGCCCGCAGCCGCGAGGTTTATTTCCCGGCAAGTTGCGGTTGGTATGATTTCTATTCCGGCAAATATGTGGATGGTGGCCAGAAACTGACAGTGAATGCTCCTTATGAACGTATTCCGCTCTACGTCTGCGAAGGTGCCATTGTACCTTATGGCCCGGACATGCAATACAGTGACGAAAAACCAGCTTCGGAAATCACACTTTATGTTTATACGGGTAAGAACGGCGCATTTATGCTCTATGAGGATGAAGGTGTGAACTATAACTACGAGAAGGGACAATATGCCACTATACCGTTTGCCTATAACGATGCTGAGGGTACACTGGTTATCGGCGACCGTATGGGTGACTTCCCCGGTATGCTGAAAGAACGTACTTTCAATGTAGTGAAGGTAAGCAAAGACCAGCCACAACCATTCGATTTGAAGGCGAAAGGCATAACGGTGAAGTATGACGGGAAAGCACAGACTGTAAAATTATAATCAGAATGATAGACGATGTTAGGGAGAGAAATCTTCTCGGTGCCGAACGATGCCTTTCTCGATGCCGGGTACTTCCGCTTCTGAATAGTTGTGAGAGAGGAATAGGCACTCAATAATCCTTTAGATATTTATTACGATGAATAAAATTATATTGTCTTTGGCCATCGTGTCTCTGTTGTATGGTTGCAATATTCCTAAAGAGGTGGCTGGCGATGACCGCAGTTTGGATTTTACTGCCGACTGGGCCTTCCGCTTGGGAGACGATACGGCGGCAGCCCGGCCAGATTATAATGACGCAGCCTGGCGGAAACTGAACTTGCCTCACGATTGGGCCATAGAAGGAGAATTCAGTAAAGACAATCCTTCGGGAACGGGTGGAGGTGCATTGCCTGGTGGTATAGGCTGGTATCGTAAGACTTTTACTGCCGATAAGGCCGATGAAGGCAAGCGCTATCGTATAGATTTCGATGGTGTCTATATGAATTCCACCATCTATATCAACGGGCATGAATTGGGAACACGTCCCTACGGGTACATCTCGTTTAGTTATGACCTGACCCCCTATATCAAGTGGGGAGAGGAGAATGTGTTAGCTGTCCGTGTGGACAACGCCGAACAACCCAATTCGCGCTGGTATTCCGGTTGCGGCATCTATCGTAATGTATGGTTGACAAAGCTGAATCCGGCGCATGTAGCGCAATGGGGTACTTATGTCACGGCAGAAGATGTGTCGAAGAACAGTGCCCGGTTAAAGATACGCACTGAACTACAGTACGATGCAGAAACACAGATGATGGCTGTTGTCGTCCTGCAATCCCGGTTAGTGGATGCCGACGGCAATGTGGTGGGTGAGGCTGTGTCGGAGGCTCGGTTAAAGTCCCTTATTCCGACAGAGATGGAACAGGAGATACACTTGAAGAATCCCCGTCTTTGGAGTATTGATATGCCCTATTTATATAGAGTAGAAAGTATTCTCAAAGATAAACAGACCGGCGAAGTGCTCGACCGTTACTCTACTCCTACCGGCATCCGTACTTTCCGCTTCGATGCACAGAAAGGGTTCATTCTAAATGGTGAACAAGTGAAGATAAACGGTGTCTGCATGCATCATGATCTGGGTTGCCTGGGAGCTGCGGTAAATACGCGCGCTATTGAACGTCAGTTGGAGATTCTGAAAGAAATGGGTTGTAACGGCATCCGCTGTTCCCATAACCCTCCCGCACCGGAGTTGCTCGACCTTTGCGACCGTATGGGTTTCATCGTGATGGACGAGGCCTTTGATATGTGGCGCAAGAAAAAGACCCGTCACGACTATTCGCGCTATTTCGACGAATGGCATGAACGCGATTTGACTGACCTTATCGTGCGTGACCGCAATCATCCTTCCATCTTCATGTGGAGCATCGGCAACGAAGTGCTGGAACAGTGGACGGATGCCAAAGCCGATACCCTGAGTCTGGAAGAGGCCAACCTTGTCTTGAACTTCGGTCATAGTGCGGATATGCTGGCAAAGGACGGAGAAATAATGTCCGTCAACTCATTGCTGACAAAGAAGCTGGCGGATATGGTGAGAAAGCTTGATGCCACACGTCCCGTGACGGCAGGTTGCAACGAACCGAGCCCGAACAATCATTTGTTCCGTTCCGGTGCACTTGATATTATCGGCTTCAACTACCATGACGACTGGTTTGTAGGTATTCCCGAGAACTTCCCCGGCAAGCCGTTCATCGTGACGGAAAGTGTTTCCGGCCTGATGACACGCGGTTATTACCGGATGCCGAGTGATTCAATGTTTATCTGGCCTGAACGTTGGGACAAGTCTTTCTATGAGGCTTCGTTCTCTTGCTCCTCCTACGATAACTGCCATGTTCCTTGGGGCAACTGTCACGAAGGTACTATGCGCCATGTAAAGAACAACAACTTTATCAGCGGGCAATATGTCTGGACGGGCTTCGATTATATCGGTGAGCCTACACCTTACGGTTGGCCGGCACGCAGCTCTTATTTTGGCATTATCGACTTGGCTGGCTTCCCGAAGGATGTCTACTACATGTATCAGTCCGAGTGGTGTTCGGACAAGACAGTGTTGCATCTCTTCCCGCATTGGAACTGGACAGAGGGACAGGACATTGATATGTGGGCATATTATAACAATGCCGACGAAGTGGAGCTTTTTGTGAATGGAAAGTCTCAGGGGGGGGGTGCGCAGCAAGGGAAAAGACGATTTCCACGTCATGTGGCGAGTGAAGTATGAGCCTGGCACGGTAAAGGCTGTTTCCCGCAAGAAAGGGAAGGTCGTGACGGAGCAGGAAATTCGGACAGCGGGCGAACCTGCACAGATCCGTCTCACTCCTGATCGCAGTACCATTCAGGCAGATGGCAAAGACTTAAGTTTCATTACCGTCGAGATTTTGGACAAAAACGGAAATTTGTGTCCGAATGCCGAAAACGATATGACCTTTGCAGTAGAAGGTGTCGGCTTTATTGCCGGAGTAGACAACGGAAGCCCCATTTCTATGGAGAAGTTCAAGAATAACCACCGTAAAGCTTTCTACGGGAAGTGCCTGGTAGTAGTGCAGAACGACGGCGAACCGGGTAGTGTCAAGGTGACGGCTACGGCTGATGGACTGAAGAAGGCGACGACGGCGATTAAAGTTAAATAATAGTATAATCACAATAGCATATTAACAAATCAAGATATGAAGAAAAAATTTTTAGTAACCTTATTATTGGTATGTTCCATCAGTATCGTGTCTGCACAGACACCGGTCTATATGGACGATGCACAACCTATTGAAGCACGTGTAAAGGATGCCCTCAGCCGGATGACGCTGGAAGAGAAGGTAGCCCTTTGCCATGCGCAGAGTAAATTCAGCAGTGCGGGTGTTCCGCGACTCGGCATTCCTGAGCTTTGGATGAGCGACGGCCCTCACGGTGTCCGTGCCGAAATCAACTGGAATGACTGGGGATATGCTAACTGGACCAATGACAGCATTACCGCTTTCCCGGCCTTGACTTGTCTGGCCGCTACCTGGAATCCGGAAATGTCTGCCAAGTATGGCAAGGCTATCGGTGAGGAAGCACGCTATCGTGAAAAGGATGTGTTGCTGGGACCCGGCCTCAACATCTACCGTACTCCGATGAACGGGCGTAATTTTGAATATATGGGCGAGGACCCTTATCTGGCCGGTGTAATGTGTGTGCCTTACATTCAGGAATTACAGAAGAACGGGGTGGCAGCTTGTGTCAAGCATTATGCGCTGAACAATCAGGAACTGTGGCGTGGGCATATTGATGTGAATCTTAGCGACCGGGCTTTATATGAAATCTATCTGCCGGCATTCAAGGCTGCAGTAGAAAAGGGAGGTGCATGGAGCATCATGGGCTCCTACAATAAAATTCGCGGCCAGCACGCCTGCCATAATGATCTTACGTTAAACAAGATTCTGAAAGGCGACTGGAAGTTCGACGGCTGTGTCATTACCGATTGGGGCGGTGCCCACGATACCTATGAGGCCGCCGTCAACGGGCTGGATATTGAGATGGGTTCTTACACCAACGGCCTGACATCCGAGAGTGCATTTACCTATAACGATTATTACCTTGCCAACCCTTACCTCCAGATGTTGAAGGATGGCAAAGTGCCGATGTCTACGATAGACGATAAGGCTTCCCGCATTCTCCGTCTGATATTCCGCACGGCTATGAACCGTCAGAAGCCCTATGGCTCGGTGGCTACGGAAGAGCATTATGCTACTGCCCACGAGATAGGTAATGAGGGCATCGTACTGTTGAAGAATGATCCGGTGGTAAAGAAAGGCGCTCCATTGTTGCCGATTGATGCAGCCAGGTACCAAAGTATTCTGGTAGTGGGCGATAACGCTGTACGCATGCTGAATCAAGGGGGAGGCTCTTCCGAGTTGAAAGTAAAGGACATGGTATCTCCATTGGATGGGCTGCGTGCCGTTTATGGTGATAAGGTGACCTATGCAAAAGGGTATGCCGCCGGTCGCCCGATGTATGAAAGTGCAGATGAAATTCCGCAGAATATTGTAGACTCACTCCGTGCCGAAGCTGTGGAAATGGCGAAAAAGGCAGACTTGGTGGTACTGGTAGGCGGGTTGAACAAGAACCACTTCCAGGATTGTGAAGGCGGCGACCGTCTGGAATACGGCTTGCCTTTCGGGCAGGATGAACT
>NZ_CANRPM010000064.1 GCF_947632445.1 uncultured Bacteroides sp.
TAGGGTGACACAAAATTATAAAATACTATGCATAAGACAATTATAAATGTGGCTGATTTTAAGTGACGAAGTCAGGAGATTATTCTCCTGTTTTTTGTTTTTTTAAGTTAGTAGTAGGTTTGTTTATCGTAAAAAGAGAAAGGGGCTGCGTCGGCAATTTGACACAGCCCCTTTCTTCTTCCATTATCCCAATGAGATAGGGATGTTAAAGCATTGTTTTATCAATCTATTACGATTGGTTTGTATTTAGGTACCAATATCTTCATGATACACCAGCCGATGAGATAAGCTACCGCACAGATGCAGAAGATGATGAAGTAGCCGGCAGGCTTGCCTTCAAATCCCATGAACTGCATGGCGGGTTGTGCGTATTCGGCACCTTGTACCAGCAGGGCTTTGGTCATTTCTATCTCCTGGCCGTCTACGATGGTTGTACCTGCGGCGTAAGTGAACAACATGCCCGATCCCTTGTTGATAAGGTAAGAACCGATACCGCCTGCCATTCCTCCTAAGCCGATAATGGTAGCTACAGCGCTGTTGGGGAACATGTCGCTACCAACGGAGTAGATGTTGGCCGACCAAGACTGGTGGGCTGCACCTGCTATGCCGATGATGATGATGGGGAACCAGTAGGAATACTCGCCCAGCGGTTGGGCAAACAGAGCCAGTAACGGGAATAAGGCGAAGATGAGCATGGCACGCATACGGGCAGCATAGGGGTTCAAACCTGTCTTGTTGATGATGATGGTAGGCAGCTTGCCGCCATAGATGGACAACATGGTGATAGTATAGAGTACAAAAATCAACAACTGGGCTGTACTGCTGTCCGAAGAGAAACCATAGACGTCCGAGATGTAGGCGGGTGTCCAGAAGAGGAAGAACCACCATACGCCGTCGGTCATAAATTTACCTACTGCTACGGCCCATGCCTGCGGATATTTCAAGCATTCCCACAAGCTCATTTTTCTTTCTTCTTTCTTAGGAGCGGCTTCGTTTTGTGCGGGTTGCTCCGTCTGCTTGTCCAGGTTGATGTATGCCAGTTCTGCTGCATTGACACGTGGATTGCCTTCAGGCTTCTTATACATGAACATCCATAAGCCCATCCAGATGAAGCCCAAGCCACCGATTACGATGAAAGCCATTTCCCAACCGTTTCCTACGCCGATGCTTTGAAAGTAGCGGGCGAGGGACGGGATGCTGACAGGTGCTATCAGGGCGCCGATGGTAGAACCTGCGTTGAAGATGGAAGTGGCAAATGCACGGTCTTTCTTGGGGAAATATTCTGCCGTTACCTTGATGGCAGCAGGGAAGTTGCCTGCTTCGCCTGTGGCCAGTACGATACGCGCTGCTATGAAGAAGTAGACGCTGGTAATGGCAATGGTGGAGGCGATGGCTCCTGTGGCCGAAATCATTTCGGCTGCGTTGTGGATACCTACCACGTGCTCTGTGGCCCATCCGCATAAGGCGTGGAGGCAGGCACCCAACGACCATACGGCGATGGCCCAAAGGTAGCCTTTTTTAGTACCCATCCAATCAATAAAACGTCCGGCGAATAGATTGGCTATGGCATAAACGAGTGAAAAAATGGCGGTGATGTCTCCGTAGTGTGCATCTGTCCAATGGAATTCGGGAGCAATAAAGTCTTTCCATGTCAGTGACAGAACTTGGCGGTCCAAATAGTTTACTGTAGTAGCGAAAAACAACATGGCACAGATTGTCCATCTGTAATTGGTCATTTTTCCAACGGCATTTTGAATTGTATTCATGATAGTAGGTTCTTTATTATCTAATTGCAAAAGTAGAGCTTTTCGTATCAGCCCTTTGTGCAATAATTGGTGGAAATACTGTATAAAATGACAAAAATGGGCGTAGACCTGTATCAGCCTACGCCCATTTGTCGTTATTGATTATTTCATGTCCAAATATTTGATTTCGTCTTTGTCGCTGTATTTCAGGTTTTCACCGCCCATACCCCAAATGAAGCTATAGTTGCTGGTACCCGCAGCAGCGTGGATGCTCCATTCGGGTGAAGCGATGGCCTGCTCGTTGTGCAGCCATACGAGGCGCTCTTCCTGAGGTTCGCCCATCAGATGGCAGATAGCGTTACCTTCGGATACGTTGAAGTAGAAGTAGGCTTCCATACGACGGGTGTGTGTATGGGCAGGCATGGTGTTCCATACAGAGCCGGGAGCCAGTTCGGTCAGCCCCATCTGGAGCTGGTTGGTACCGCCGTCCTTCACTCTTTCCAAGACATCTTTTACGATGAGCTGGTTCACTACGCGGTCGTTGCTGTCTTCCATTTTGCCATAGTGGTCGGAGATGGCGAGGGCATATTTCTTGGGTTCAGCCTTCTGGGCTTTCACATCGGTTGTAATCAGTTGGGTAACATACTGCTTGTAAGCGGGCGCCGAGTTGATGTAGAACTTGGCCGGCTTCGTGGCGTCATTGCTCTTGAAAGTCACTTCCTTGTTGCCGCAACCTATGTAGAGGGCTTCTTTATATTTCATGGGGTATTCCTTACCGTCAACGGTAACGACGCCGTCACCTCCGATATTGATGACGCCTAATTCGCGACGTTCGAGGAAGTAAGTGATTTCAGGACCCAGTTCGCGGAAAGTTTCCAACTTCAGAACCTTGTTGACAGGCATTACACCACCATAGATCAGGCGGTCGTAGAGAGTATAAGTCAGGTTGATCTCATCGGAAGCCATTACTTTCTCCATCATGAAAGAACTGCGCAGACGCTCTGTGTCATAGTGCTTTACGTCCAGCGGATGGCAGGCGGTCTGTACTTTGTAATTCATTTGGGCGTTGGCCGTAACGGCAGCGACGCCTAACATCATTGCAATTGCTAACTTTTTCATATTCAGTATATAAACTATTAAATAAAATTTTCTTTCTTATTTAGTTGCTTGTTTGGCTTCTTTCTCGCTGCGGATGATAATGCGTCGGTTGATGAGCATCAGGGCAATAGCTATCAGAGCGAGTACAGCACCACCTACATACGAAAGTTTGATGCCTCGATAGATGGTCCATCCGAAGAAAGAAGAAGCAAAGTCGAGGGCACCGCCCGAGAATCCATCAGGAATATGGGCTGTAGGGTCATGTGTTTCGGCATATACATTGTTGGCAGCCAAGGTGAAGTCGGGGGCCATGTCGGTCACGAAGTAAAGTCCGACAATGAGTGCTGCCAAGCCTACAATCAATGTCTTCAGTACGTTGCCTTTCGTAAAGGGCAATACCATAGGGAAGAGGTAGAACATACCTGCCAGCGAAGCCAGTGGAAGGAATTGGTTACCGGGCAGGAATACGGCTAATGCGAGGATGACGGGGATCAGGATAACAGATGCCACGAGGGTAGCCGGGTGGCCGATAACCAAAGCAGGGCTCATACCGATATGCACTTTCTTTCCATTGAATTTAGTCTTCACCAGTTCGGAAGTCTTTTCGGAGATAGGTTTCAGGCCTTCGATGAAGAGGGAAGTGATGCGGGGGATAAGCTCCATCACAGCTCCCATCGTGATGCCCAAGAAAAGCACTTTCTTGATGTCCAGCTGGGCGGCCCATCCGATGAGCATACCCACGATGACACCCAGTACGAGCGGTTCACCTATCACTCCAAATTTTTTCTTCATGCCGTCGGCGTCAATGTCCAATTTGGAGAAGCCGGGAATCATGTCCAGCGCCTTGTTGATGAGGATGGCGAAAGGTACGAAACTTTGGCAGAAAGGCTGAGGAATGGAAATTCCATTCAAATCATAATATTTTTGGAATTTCTCGGCTGTCAGGTCGGCACATACTAATGTGATGACATAGCAGATGATGGCGGCAAAATAGCCCCATGCCAGGCTTTCGCCCATAACGAAGTAGGCTACAGCACCGATGAAGGCGAAATGCCAGTAGTTCCACAAGTCGATATTTATTGTACGGGTGGTCTTGGTGATAAGCATCAGCAGGTTAATGCCCAGACAGATAGGGATGATCAGTGCACCTACGGCCGTGTTGTAGGCTACGGCAGCTGCGGCAGGCCATCCCATATCGAAAACGTTCAGCTGCAAATGATAGAGGTCGGAAATGGCTTTCAGGGGATTATCGAAGTTGGTAGTCAGCAAGGCGGTAACTACACCCAAGCCCACGAAACCGACTCCCACACAAAGGCCTGATTTCAGTGCCTTTCCAAATTTCATCCCGATACATAAACCGATAATTGTAAAGATAATAGGCATCATGACCGATGCTCCAAGACTAATGATATATCCGAAAACTTGTTCCATTCTCTTTTGTTTTTGATTATGATTAAATTAATGTTTTGTAAGAATTTGAATGAAAATCCGGTGTCAAATTTAGCTCTTTTCTTTATTATTCAAAAAAGAAAATCTTTAATTATTGGAAAAAAGAACGATTTTAGTCCTTTTTTATCGTTTACGTGCACAAAATTGCTCGTTTCCGTGCACGAAAACCAAATAATGCACTAACAAGGACAAAAAAATGCACATGTTTTCAATTTGAAAAGCGTATTTTTGTTTCGTAAAAGAATTCAAGTCTAAATACAAATTGAACAATTAATTTCATGAAAAGAAAATCGATTGCCCGTTTCATTGTTTCGGGAATGTTGTGTCTTGCTTCTGCCTCCGCCGGAGCACAAAATGTAAAGATTGACCAACCTTGGTCGGTTCGTATGGCCGAATCGGAGATGATACGTTGGCCGGAGTCCTGGCAGCTCGATTTCCAGCCGAAGTTGAAGTGGGACTATTGTCATGGGTTGGAACTTCAGGCTATGCTCGACGTGTACGACCGCTATGGTGACAAGAAGTTTTATGACTATGCCTTGGCTTACGTCGATACGATGGTCAACGACAACGGCACCATCAAGATGTATAAGCTGGAAGAGTATAGTCTCGACCGTGTAAATTCAGGGAAAATCCTTTTCCGCATCTATGAACAGACCAAAGATGTGAAGTATAAGAAAGCATTGGACTTGCTCCGAAGCCAGTTCGAAGAACATCCGCGCAATGCCGATGGTGGCTTTTGGCATAAGAAGGTCTATCCGAACCAGGTGTGGCTCGATGGTGTGTATATGGGTGCTCCCTTCTATGCTGAATATGCTTGTCGCAACAATGAAGTGGATGCTTATCAAGACGTGGTCAATCAGTTTCTGATGGCTGCCCGTCATACGTATGACCCTCAGACGGATTTGTTCAAACATGCCTGCGATGTTAGCCGCAAGGAGCGGTGGGCCGATCCTTTGACAGGGCGGTCGTTGCATAGCTGGGGACGTGCCATGGGATGGTATGTCATGGCTTTTGTCGATGCTCTCGACTTTATTCCTGTCCACGAGGCGGGACGCGACTCGATGTTGGTGGTGCTGAACCAGTTGGCTTCACAAATCAAACGTTTGCAGGATGAGGAAACAGGTTTGTGGTATCAGGTTTTGGACAAGAGTGGCGAGCCGGGCAATTATTTGGAGTCTTCCTGCTCGACGATGTTTGTTTATTCGCTCTTCAAGGCGGTACGCAAAGGGTATGTAGACAAGTCATATCTGAAAGTGGCATTGAAAGGTTATCAGGGCATCTTGGATCATTTCATCGAAGTGGACGAGAAAGGATTGGTCAGCATCACTAAAGCTTGTGCTGTGGCCGGCTTGGGCGGAAAGAACTACCGCTCGGGCGACTACGACTATTATATCCATGAGCAGGTACGCGACAACGATCCGAAGGCAGTAGGCCCCTTCATCCTTGCCAGCCTTGAATGGGAACATTTGCAGGATGTAAAAGGAATTGTCAACCAAGAATAGAGGGAAGGAAACCAGATGAAAAACTATTTGCATGTTGTGTTGGCGGTATTGATGCTTGCCGGTACTTCCATACAGGCCGCAGGACAGTGGAAAGATACAATTATAGTGGCTCGTGATGGTACGGGCGATTATCGTACTCTGACCGAAGCGATGGAGGGCATCCGTGCCTTTATGGACTATAAGGTGACGGTGCTTATCAAGAACGGCGTGTATAAGGAGAAAGTGATTGTTCCCTCGTGGGTGCAGCATGTGGATTTTGTGGGCGAGAGTGCAGAAGGTACTGTCATTACCTACGACGACCATGCCAATATCAACAGGATGGGGACTTTCCGCACCTATACGCTGAAGGTGGAGGGTAACGACATCACCTTTCAGGATTTGACTATCGAGAACAATGCGGCGCAAATCGGACAGGCTGTAGCGCTCCATACGGAGGGAGACCGCCTGATGTTTGTAAATTGTCGCCTCTTAGGCAATCAGGATACTGTTTATATAGGTGTGGCAGGCACACGGCTTTACTTTCTGAACTGCTATATCGAAGGGACGACCGACTTTATTTTCGGCCCTTCGACGGCTTTGTTCGAAGATTGCGTCATCCATAGTAAACGCAACTCCTACATTACAGCTGCTTCTACACCTGCCGATGTAGCGGTGGGGTATGTTTTCAGAAATTGCAAGCTGACGGCTGCCGAAGGGGTGGATAAGGTTTATCTGGGTCGTCCTTGGCGTCCCTATGCGGCAACGGTCTTTATCGGATGCGATATGGGAAAGCATATTTGTCCTGCCGGTTGGGATAACTGGCGTAACGCCGAGAACGAAAAGACCGCCCGCTATGCCGAATACGGTAACAGGGGCGAAGGGGCAAAACAGGCAGGCCGTGTGAAGTGGGCACGGATATTGACATCCGAAGAAGCGGCCCGCTATGATGATTGGGCGTATGTCTTCGGATTTTGCAACGACTGGCAACCCGTTGAAGCGTCTATAAAACATTGATTTTTATCCAATTAGAAAATGATTTTTTATTAACTTACTAAAAAGACAACATGATGAAAACGAGATTGATTATATTGTTGGGCTTGCTCCTGATGTTTTCGGCTTTTACGTCGGAAAGGCAAGTTATTACTATCTTTACCATCGGTGATTCCACCATGGCTAATAAGTCGCTGGAGGGTGGAAATCCTGAGCGGGGATGGGGACAGATGCTCTCCCGCTACTTTTCGGAAGACATTGTGATAGACAACCATGCCGTCAACGGGCGCAGCTCGAAGAGCTTCATCGACGAAGGCCGTTGGGACAAAGTGCTGGCAAAGTTGAAGACGGGCGACTACGTGTTCATTCAGTTTGGACACAACGACGAAAAGCCCGACGAAAAACGCCATACCGACCCTGGTACGACTTTCGATGCCAACCTGAAACGTTTTGTCGAAGAAGCTCGTGCCAAGGGTGCCATCCCTGTTTTGTTCAATTCCATTGTCCGCCGCAATTTTGGCGAAGCCAATGCCGATGCGGTGGCAAAGGCCGTTGTTCAGGATGATATGCGTACCGGTGTCGATCCGAATGCTTCCCAAGAAAATACACAGATGAATGCTAAGCTGATAGATACTCATGGGGCTTATTTGGATTCGCCGCGCAACGTGGCTCGTGAATTGGAAGTTCCTTTTGTAGATCTCAATCGTGTCACCCATAATCTGGTGGAGCAGATGGGGCCCGAAGCTTCCAAGCAGCTCTTCGTATGGGTGGCTCCCAATACAGTGCCTGCCTTGCCCAAAGGACGCGAGGACAACACACACCTGAACGTTTGCGGAGCCGCAACTGTGGCTTGGCTGGCCGTGCAGGAAGTAATCAAGGTGGTGCCCGCGTTGAAACCTTACGTCAGGCACTATGATTTTGTAGTAGCCAAAGACGGTTCGGGTGATTTCTTCTCCGTACAGGAGGCTATCAATGCCGTGCCCGACTTCCGTAAGAATGTCCGTACTACCATTCTTGTCAAGCAAGGTGTGTATAAGGAGAAGATTGTGATACCTGCCAGTAAGATAAACCTCTCGCTGACAGGTGAGGACGGAGCCATCCTTTCCTACGATGACTATGCCGACAAGCCAAACCGTTTCGGAGAGAAGACGGGCACATCGGGCTCTGCCTCCTGCTATATCTATGCTCCCGACTTTTATGCCGAAAACATCACTTTCGAGAATACCACCGGTCCGGTTGGACAGGCCGTGGCTTGTTTCGTCAGTGCCGACCGTGTCTATTTCAAGAACTGCCGCTTCCTGGGCTGGCAAGACACACTTTACACTTATGGGAAAGGCTGCCGCCAATATTATGAAGATTGCTATATCGAGGGGACGGTAGACTTCATCTTCGGATGGTCTACAGCCGTATTCAACCGTTGCCACATCCATAACAAGACGAAAGGCTACGTCACAGCTCCTTCTACCGACCAGGGACAAAAGTATGGCTACGTCTTCTACGATTGCCGTCTGACGGCCAGCGAGGGCGTGACCGACGTCTATCTGTCTCGTCCTTGGCGTCCTTATGCACAGGCCGTGTTTGTCCGTTGCGACCTGGGCGGCCACATTCTGCCTGCTGGATGGGATAACTGGGGGAAGAAAGAGGCCGAAAGGACCGTCTTCTATGCCGAATATCAGAGTCGTGGCGCAGGTGCTGCCCCCCAAGCACGCGCTTCTTTCTCGCACCAGCTGCATAGTTTGGAAGGATTTGCTATGGAAGATGTCTTGGCAGGTACGGACGGTTGGAATCCGGTGGCGAACGGAAACGCTCTGCTGAATATCAAACGCTGAAGGAGTCAGTTGCCTGCTTCGGTCAAAAAGAAACTATGTTATAGTTGGTGAAAAGCATTGTTTTGGGAATAGGAAAAGGCTCTTTTACAGATTGTAAGAGGGCCTTTTCCTATTATAAACAGCTTGCTTGCGATATATGGGGCTTTAGCCAGCGGTCGAAGAACTCCAGCGTTTCTTTCTGCATCTCCTTGCTGAAGAAGTGCTTTTCATCCCATAACTTTGTCACGAGGCGGTCGGATGCCCCTTGACTTTTCCACACGATTTCCATCTCCTGGTAGGCGTCTTTCACACCCTCTACGGGGAAAAGCTTGTCTCGCGTGCCGTTGAAGAAGAGAGTCGGCTTAGGGCAGGCAAGGCTGGCCACGTGTGGATAGTCCAGATAACGGCGCAGTCCGGGTATCAGCATGGCGTAGGCCGATCCGCCTTTGTTCTGATTGTTGGTCAGGGTCATAAGATGTTCGGTCGTGTTCATCCAGCAGACGGAGGCCGATGCGCGTACAACGTCGGTCATGGCAGCCAGCATCCACGAGCGATAGGCTCCCATCGAGAAGCCCAAACTACCCACTCGCTCTTTGTCTACAAAGGGCAGGGAGGCCAGGAACTCGGCACTTCGCATGTCGTCCACGTTGATGAAGGCACCCCACGAAGCACCCATCTGCAGGAAATTGGACGCCAAAGCCTGCTGTGCCTCGTAGCTTGCCCCTTCCTTTCGTCCACGCTCTCCCCAGAAGAGGGCGTCTACGGTCAGCACGACATAGCCGTGTCGGGCCAGGTAGCCGCCCACATATTGGCCGTCATAACATTGCTTAGCCCATTTGTCGGCATCCTCCATGACTTCGGGTGCGACGTGGAAAGGGCGCACCATCTTTTCTTTCCCGATGGAGAAATGGGCGCCATGGTCGTGTAGCAGGACGATGGCAGGGAAAGGCCCTTTCCCTTCAGGAACAAGCAGATAGGCAGGGACGCGGCTCCATTCGGAGAGATTGAAGCGTATCTTGCAGGCTTCGTAACCTTCGCGCTGTTCGCGGTCGGTCACTTCCATGGCATACGCTTTTGGGGCGGGTTGGATGTTCTGCGTACATTCGGCCAATACGTGGCGTGCTTGTGCTTTCCATTTCGCAAAGTCTTTTTCTTTTGCCTTTCCCCATGCCAGGGGATAGGTGAGCTGTTGCTTCATTTGTCGGTAGAAAACAGGCATGTTGGCGGTCACTTCATAGGCCGCGCTGTCCGTCTGTGCAGAAGCAGTTGAAAGGCTCAAGAGTGAAGCGAACAACAGAGGAAGAAGTATGTATTTCATATTGGAGAAGTTTTTTCGTGTGACAAAAATAATGTTTTTTCCCTGAAATCCTTATATTTGCATCCATATATTCGCTATACTATGAAGCAAAGGTGGTTATATCTGATACTGGCCGTTCTGACGGCTTCCTTCCTGAAAGCACAGCCGGAGGGTTCTTTTACGCATTATTCATCGGATGATGGCTTGTCCGAAAACACGGTCATGGGCATGTTGCAGGATAGTCGTGGCAACATGTGGTTCTCCACTTGGAATGGCATTAACAAGTTCGACGGCTATACTTTCAAAACATACAAAGCACGTCTGGACAACCAGATAGCCTTGACCAGCAATCGGGTGGACCACATGGAGGAGGACCGTTATGGCTTTATTTGGGTTCAGACTTATGACGAGCGGGCTTTTCGTTTCGACCCTCGCACGGAAGTCTTCGAATCTGTACCTGCTGAAGAAGAACCGGGCAGTCAGATGGCGGTCTCTTCCATTAAGGTGTTGGCGGACGGTACGGTCTGGTTGCTGAGCAAACGTGAAGGCGCAATTCGTGTGACAACCGATTCAGCGAGTTATCGGATGACTACCGCTTGGTATTCACCGACGTCGGAAGAGTTGCAGTTCTCTCATGTGTTTGATGTTTGTCGTGCGGACAGTTGTGAATGGGTTCTTTCGGATAACGGCTTGGTTTGTTTTACTTCAGGCTCGTCGATACCTGTCGTTTATTTTGAAAATGGTGGAAGCAGGCATCCCCCAGGTTTCTATGCTATGGAAGATTGTGGCGACTATCTTCTTTTTGGTTCGGACAATGGTATCGTTTGGGTATATCAGAAGAATACAAAGACGTTCAACCCGGTTCAGCTTGATGCTGCTTCACGCATCAGTGGCATTAAATATCTGAAAAAACTTTCGCAAGTTGTTATCTCGACTCTTTCTGACGGTTTTTTTGTTTGTCGCCTGCCTGTAGACGAAGTGGCTCATTATTCGGCGGATAGTTTGCCTTCCGAAAAGATTAAGGCTATCTATAAGGATTCGTCCGATGAAATCTGGTTTGAACAGGAAGTTGTGGGTGAAGTGGCTCATTTCAATCCCTATACCCGCAAGCTGAAGTGTGAGAAAATGTATGCCGAACCTACCAATACCGATCGTTCACGTCCGGCTTTCCACATCCATGAAGATATTTTCGGTATGCTGTGGGTGCATCCTTATGGAGGTGGTTTTTCTTATTTCGACCGCAAAAACAACTGCCTGCGTCCGTTTTACAATAGCATGACGGGCGAAAACTGGCGTTTCTCCAACAAGATACATTCAGCCTTCTCCGATCGTCAGGGTAATTTGTGGATGTGTACCCATTCCAAAGGGTTGGAAAAGGTGACGTTTCGTACAGAGCGTTTTCGCCTGTTATTTTTGGTCAATCATTCCTACGAGTCTTTGAGTAACGAAGTGCGTGCGCTCTGTGAGGATAAGGACGGCAACATGTGGGTTGGACTGAAGGACGGCATGCTGCGTGTATATGACAGGAATAGGAAAGAAATAGGCTACCTGACAGAAGCCGGCACGGTGGCTAAGAGTGGCAAGCCTCTGTTTGGCAATACTTATTACGTCATGCAGGACAGTAAAGACAATCTTTGGATAGCGACGAAGGGGGCAGGAGTGGTGAAGGCTGAGCCTATGCCCGGAAAGCTTCGTTATAAGCTGACGCGCTATCGTTATAGTGCCGATGATGTCTACAGCCTGTCGGACGACAATGTCTATTGCATTTATGAAGATCATCAGGGGCGTATGTGGATGGCAACATTTGCTAACGGAGTCAGCTATCTGACGCACAATGCAGAAGGGAAGGAAATCTTCATCAGCCATCGTAACAATCTGAAGAATTTTCCCATCAAGTATTGTAGTAAAGTACGTTGCATTACGGGCGACTCAAAAGGACATCTTTGGATAGGTACTACCGTAGGTTTGCTTATGTTAAACGAGAGTTTTGAACGTCCTGAAGATGCCAGATTTTATCATTATCTGCGTGCGCCTGAAAAGGCTAATGCACTGAGCAATAATGATATTCATTGGATTAAACCTACACGGGAGGGAGAACTCTATGTGGCCACTTTTGGAGGTGGATTAAATCAATTGGTTGATTTGAATGATAGTGGACAGGCTCGTTTTAAGGCATATACTGTGCGTGACGGCCTTCCTTCGGACATTTTGCTCTCCATTCAGGAGGACAAGAAAGGACAGTTGTGGATCAGTACAGAGAATGGTCTGAGTAAATTTACTCCCGACTTGGAACGTTTTGAAAACTTTCAGAACAAGTATAGCAACTCCAGTATTCGTTTCAGTGAGGCTGCTTCGGCGTATGCTTCCGATGGAGATATGCTGTTTGGAACCAATCGTGGCATTTTTTATTTTAACCCCGATTCCATCCAGAAGAGTATTTACGTACCTCTTATTGTCTTGTCGCAATTATTGCTGGCCAATGAACGGGTCTCCCCAGGGGAACATTCGCTTTTGAAGCGTACACTCGACGCTGTGGATGAATTGCAGTTATCTCATAGAGAGAATATCTTCACGATCCAGTATGCCGCATTGGACTTTACGGCCCCTTCCAATATTCAATATGCCTACATGTTGGATGGTTTCGAGAAAACGTGGAATTATGTGGGAAAGCAACGGACGGCTACTTATACCAATCTGTCCAAGGGACACTATGTGTTTAAGGTTCGTTCGACTAACGCAGATGGTGTGTGGTCCGACAATATACGCACGTTGGATATTGAGGTACTTCCTTCTTTTTGGGAAACTCCTTTTGCTTATTTCCTGTACGTGTTTTTCCTCTTGTTGATTATGGTGACAGCAGTATATATTCTGTTTACGATCTATCGGCTGAAACACAAGGTCGTGATGGAACAGCAGCTGACTAATATGAAGTTGCGTTTCTTCACAGATATTTCGCACGAGTTACGCACTCCGTTGACGTTGATATCTGGTCCGTTGGAATATGTATTGGAGAATACCGTTTTGCCTGCTGATGCCAGAGAGCAATTGATGGTAGTCGAGCGGAATTCCAATCGTATGTTACGTCTGATTAATCAAATATTGGATTTCCGTAAGATTCAGAATAAGAAGATGAAGATGCGAGTCCAACATGTAGAAGTTGTGAATTACACTCGTAAGATCATGGGAAATTTCGAGGCGCTGGCTGAGGAGCATCACATTGATTTCTTGTTCGAAACGGAGAAGGAAACAATCTATCTGTGGGTAGATATTGATAAGTATGAAAAGATTGTTTACAATCTATTGTCGAACGCCTTTAAATATACTCCTGAGGGAAAAATGATTACTGTGTTTGTGCGTGAAAATGAGCAGACGGTGGCTGTTGGCGTTCAGGATCAGGGTATCGGAATTGCAGAAAACAAAAAGAAATCCTTGTTTGTCCGTTTTGAGAATCTGGTGGATACCAATCTGTTTAACCAATCCAGTTCGGGTATCGGCTTGTCTTTGGTGCGTGAACTGGTAGAGATGCACAAAGCAAGCATTTCTGTGGATAGTAAATTGGGTGAAGGCAGTTGCTTCCGAGTTGATTTTCTAAAAGGGAAGGAACATTATGACGAGACGGTAGAAATATTGCAGAGCGATTTGAACGTATCTGAAGTAAACTCTTCATCGGTTACAATGTCGGTATTCCAGGCTTTGCATGAAGATACACATCTTGACGAGGGAGATCCGGTAAAGAGCCTGATGCTGCTGGTTGAAGACAATGCAGAATTGCGTTCGTTCCTTCGCAGTATTTTTGTATCTGATTATCGGGTTGTGGAAGCTGCGAATGGAGTAGAAGGCTTTGACAAAGCTTTGAATTTAGTGCCGGATATTATCATTAGCGATGTTATGATGCCCGAGAAAGACGGCCTTGAGATGATGAAAGAACTACGCTGTGAGATGACTACCAGCCATATCCCAATGATTCTACTTACGGCCAAAACTGCGATAGAAAGTAAATTGGAAGGCTTGGAGTATGGTGCCGATGACTATATTACGAAACCTTTCAGTGCCACTTATCTGAAGGCTCGTGTGAAGAATATCCTGCTTCGCAGGCAGAAACTTCAGGAACTGTATCGTGAACAGTTGATGAATGCCGGAAGCATGACGTCGGTGGAGGAAGTGCACGAAGAGGAAAGGGTTCCTGAAATGTCGCCAAACGATCGTAAGTTTATGGACAAGTTGATGGAATTGATGGAGAAAAACATGGATAACGGTGACCTGATTGTTGACGACTTGGTACAGAACATGGCTGTGAGCCGTTCGGTTTTTTTCAAGAAGTTAAAAACGCTTACAGGTTTGGCTCCTGTGGAATTTATCAAGGAAGTGCGTATTAATCGTGCTGTTCAGTTAATAGAAACCGGTGAGTTTTCCATGACTCAGATTGCATATATGGTTGGCATCAATGATCCCCGTTACTTCAGCAAGTGTTTTAAGCAGAAGATGGGGATGACGCCAACGGAATATAAGGAAACAAGAAGAAAAAAGCAGCATTGAAATAGATGATTTGTAATCATCCGAAATTGCGCCATATTTTTCCATTTCCCAAAGGCGTCCAAAGGATGAACCAATCCTGCCATTTATTGCTATTTTCATTTTATTCCCTTTCGCCGCCACGTAGCACTTCCTGAAGTCCCGACGCAGCGCTGCGTGAGGGTGTCATGCAGTGCTGTATGAGGAGGTGATGAAGCACTTCGTCAGAGGGTCAGCAAGCACGGTGTCAGGTAGAAAGAACTGCACGTAAAGAAAAAAGGAAGAAAAAACGGGGCATTGGCACGGGTAAAATAGTCCTGTCAACAAAATCCATTGATAATCAGCTTATTTTGTTGACAGGACTATTTTGGGCCCTTCCGGATTATTTTCAAAGTGACTTGGGAGCTTTCATAGACAAGATAGCTGATAAAAAAGGGAGGATGTTTGTTGTCCTCCCTTTTTTGTGATCATCCTGTCTAGTCCTGAAATAGCGTTACAACAAAAAGTAACATTATGGAAAAGACAGAAACAAAGTACGTTAAGCGCACA
>NZ_CANRPM010000065.1 GCF_947632445.1 uncultured Bacteroides sp.
TATTCTGCTCAAGCACGAATCCAAATGGAACGAACAGCAAAGGAGCCGGGCAGAAGTACTTTTCAACCAATTTCCAGGACTGGAGAAAGCATACAGACTAAGTATGAAACCAACGGAACTCTTCAACAAAAAATCCACTCCGAATCAGGCATGCCTGAACCTGGCAAGATGGTATAAAGATGTGGAGACCTTCGGAGAAAATGAATTTGCACGTGTACTGGAAACCTTTGAAAACCACAATGAAACCATCATCAGTTATTTTGAAAGACGCCTGACAAATGCCTCGGCCGAATCATTTAACGCCAAGGTAAAGGCATTCCAGGCACAGTTCAGAGGCGTGGGGGATATCAAATTCTTCATGTTCAGGCTTGCCACGCAATATACCTGATACATTATGGATACCAACCTGAAATATTCGCTGACCCGATACATCAGCATTAATATGTCAATCGGCAGACTCCCCACACTGAAGTTACATATATAAAAAAGCGGAAACATACTCAACGTACATCTCCGCTTATCATTAATTTGTTTTTCTTCTAAATGTGCTTTATCTCTCGCTTCCATATCCCATGGAGAGCATTTCGCTTTTGCCCATGCTGGACAAAGCATCTATCAAATAAACCAATAATTTTCTCATAATCAAAACCCTTTCTTTATTAATACTTGAAACTGGTTTCCAATTCTCTTTTTTAATTGGGGAATGTAGATGCTTAGAGCATTACATACCCCCAAATGTTCTTGTCGGCCATTCCGACATTCTTAAAGATTTTCTTTAACATTTTCATTTTGTTATCCTCCTAAAACAATTTTGTTATCCTATTGAAAACTTACGAAATCTCATTGATTTCATGTTTTACAACACAAAATTAGTGCCTTTATTCGAAACAGCAAGCGATATGAAGAAGAAAAATATGTTATAAAACATATTTCTTGACCTGCATCAATTTTTCCCAAGATTATACATATCATTCTCTGCCAAAATGAATCTCCTGTCATGCAAGACAGACAGATTGGCAGAAAAAACCGCACCCCTCTACACAGAGGAATGCGGTCCTTATACCTTATATTATATGAAAAGATTATTTCTCGGGAGTCTTAGCCAGCGTAGCAACCAAGAAATCGTAGAACTTCGCTACCGTTGGTATATAAGCACGCTCGTCAGGCGAGTGAGGAGAACGCAACGTAGGTCCAAAGGAAATCATATCGAGATTCTTATAGGTGGCACCAATAATACCACACTCCAATCCTGCATGGATAACCTTCACAGCCGGTTCAACTCCAAACTGTTCCTTATAGGACAGCTTCATGGCCTGTAAGATGGGAGAATTGACATTCGGTTGCCAGCCAGAATAGGCTCCACCGAACTCTACCTTCATACCAGCCATCGAGAAGCAGGCGGCCAAGCTGTCGGCCAGAAAATCCTTCATCGTATCGCACGAGCTGCGTGCCAAGATACGCACCTCAGCCTTTCCGCCAGCAATGATGACGATAGCAAGATTGGAAGAAGTTTCTACCGTATCGGGAACGGTCGGTATCATACGCATCACACCGTCCTGACAAGCCATCAATACATTGATCATGTTGTCTTGGATTTCTTCGGGCACTACAACGGCAGGCACGCCTGTTTCCTCTATCTTCAGACTGATGTTGCTTTCGATAGCCGTGTACTCATCGTTGAGCTGAGCTTCATATTCTTGAATGTATTCATTCAGTCCATCCATATCTTCAGGATTGAACAGCAAGACTGCATGGGCCTCGCGCGGGATGGCATTACGCATATTGCCACCCCCGAAGCCAGCCAGCCGGCAATCGAACTCAAGCAACAAATCATGTACCACGCGTGCCAGCAACTTATTGGCGTTTCCTCGACCCTGATTGATTTCCAAACCGGAATGTCCGCCACGAAGCCCTTTCAAAGTCAGCTTGCGAGCCACAAGGCCTTCGGCAGGTGCCTCTTCTTTATACCCCAGCGTAGCAGTAACATCAATGCCACCTGCACAGCCGATGTAAAGTTCGCCCTCATCCTCAGAGTCGAGATTGAGCAGGATATCTCCCTTCAGCGTGCCTTCCTTAAGGCCAAAAGCCCCATACATGCCCGTCTCTTCATCCTTCGTAATAAGCACTTCCAAAGGTCCGTGCTTCAAGTCCCGGGCTTCGAGCACCGCCATGGCAGCCGCTACGCCCAGGCCATTATCGGCACCCAACGTCGTACCTTTAGCTTTCACCCAATCGCCATCCACATAGGTCTCAATCGGGTCTTTCGTAAAATCATGTACCGTATCATTGTTCTTCTGCGGCACCATGTCCATATGGGCTTGCAGGATGACCCCCTTGCGATTTTCCATGCCCGGAGTAGCCGGCTTACGAATGATGACATTGCCGGCCTCATCGACAAACGATTCCAGTCCGAGTTCTTTGCCGAAGTTCACCAGAAACTCGGTTACTTTCTCGACATGCCCTGACGGGCGGGGTATTTGGGTCAATGAATAAAAATGCTTCCACACATTCTGCGGAGCAAGCTGTAAGATTGTTTTCATAATGAAAAAGAATTAGTTTTTCGCAAAGATAAGATTATATTTCAAGAAAACGCCTTTTCCGATGAAGAAATTCACCTCACCGGAAATGCCGGCTGGCACAAGATTCGTTCTATTAATCGAAACCAACGACTTTGCCAAATGACGAAACGTCCGTTATCCATTGTTTTTCCGCAAATTATTTCCGGCATCCGATTTCTTTTTGTTACTTTTGCATTCTATAACAAAGACAAGAGATGGATACAAATCTGACTACATACAGCCTGCTGAACAGCATCGCTACCCCCGAAGACCTCCGCAAGCTGCGCCCTGACCAGCTGCCGGAAGTATGCAGGGAGCTCAGAAAGGACATCATCGAGGAAGTGTCACGCAACCCCGGACATTTTGCCGCCAGCCTGGGTACGGTAGAACTCACCGTGGCCTTGCATTACGTCTATAATACGCCATACGACCGCATCGTGTGGGATGTGGGGCATCAGGCCTACGGGCACAAGATACTGACCGGACGTCGTGATGCCTTCTCGACCAATCGCCGCTTCAAGGGAATAAGGCCCTTCCCCTCGCCCGAAGAAAGTGAATACGACACCTTTGTCTGCGGACACGCGTCGAACTCTATTTCGGCAGCCTTGGGCATGTGCGTAGCTGCCCGGCAGAAGGGTGAGACCGACCGAAGGGTGACAGCCGTCATCGGCGACGGCAGCATGGGAAGCGGACTGGCCTTCGAAGGATTGAACAATGTTTCGTCCACGCCGAACGACCTGCTTATCATCCTGAATGATAACGACATGGCCATCGACCGAAGCGTAGGAGGAATGAAACAGTACCTCTTCAACCTCACTACGAGCAACCGCTACAACCAGTTGCGCTTCAAGATGTCGCGCATTCTCTTCAAGATGGGCATTCTCAACGAAGAGCGGCGCAAAGCCCTTATTCGCTTCGCCAACAGCCTGAAGTCCATAGCCGCCCAACAGCAGAATATCTTCGAAGGCATGAACATCCGGTACTTCGGACCTATTGACGGACATGACGTAAAGAACCTGGCACGTGTGCTGCACGACATTAAGGATTTGAAAGGCCCTAAGATACTGCACCTGCACACCATCAAAGGCAAGGGCTTCGAACCGGCCGAAAAGGATCCGGGCGTGTGGCATGCTCCCGGCAAGTTCAACCCCGACACAGGCGAACGCATCCTGGCCGATACCAGTCACCTGCCGCCCCTCTACCAGGACGTATTCGGCGAGACACTCGTGGAACTGGCGCGGCAGAACCCACGTATCGTAGGCGTGACGCCCGCCATGCCTACCGGATGTTCCATGAACAAACTCATGGAGGCCATGCCCGACCGTGCTTTCGACGTAGGCATCGCCGAGGGACATGCAGCTACCTTCTCGGGCGGCATGGCCAAAGAAGGACTGCAACCGTTCTGCAACATCTACTCGAGCTTCATGCAGCGTGCCTACGACAACGTGATACACGACATCGCCCTGCTACGCCTGCCCGTCGTGCTTTGTCTGGATCGGGCCGGCTTGGTGGGAGAAGACGGCCCCACACATCACGGCGTGTTCGATCTAGCCTACTTTCGCCCCATCCCCAATCTGACCATCGCCTCGCCCCTCAACGAGCATGAACTGCGACGCCTGATGTACACCGCCCAACTGCCGGGCAAGGGTTCTTTCGTCATCCGCTATCCACGTGGAAGAGGCGTGCTGCACGACTGGCGCTGCCCGCTGGAGGAAGTGCCCGTAGGCAAGGGACGCCGGCTGAAAAACGGAACGGACATGGCCGTCATCACGCTGGGCCCCATCGGCAACGCAGCCGCACGGGCCATCGAACGGGCCGAACAGACGCAGAGCCTCTCCATTGCCCACTACGACCTGCGCTTCCTCAAACCGTTAGACGAGGAAATGCTCCACGAAATCGGACGGCGCTTCCGGCGCATTGTCACGGTGGAAGACGGTACCGTCAGCGGAGGAATGGGCAGCGCCGTGCTGGAGTTCATGGCCGATCATGGCTACAAGCCCGACGTAAAGCGCATCGGCGTGCCCGACACCTTCGTCGAACACGGCACCGTAGCCGAGCTTCACCACCTCTGTGGAATGGACGAAGAAGGCATCTGCCGTCAATTATCAACGAACAACGAACCATTAATATCCCGATAGCAACGTGAAAATCATCATCGCCGGTGCCGGCGCAGTAGGCACACATCTGGCCAAGCTGCTCTCGCGCGAGAAGCAGGACATCATCCTCATGGACGAAAGCGAAGAACGCCTCAATGCTTTCGGAACAAACTTCGATCTGATGGCCTTCAACGCCTCACCTACGTCCGTATCCGGGCTGAAGGAGGCCGGTGTGGAAGACGCCGACCTGTTCATCGCCGTCACACCCGACGAAAGCCGGAACGTCACCGCCTGTCTGCTGGCCGCCAACCTCGGCGCACAGAAGACCGTCGCACGCATCGACAACTACGAATACCTATTGCCCAAGAACAAGGAGTTCTTCCAGAAACTGGGCGTCCACTCGCTGATTTACCCCGAAATGCTGGCCGCCAAGGAAATTGTAGCCTCCATCCGCATGAGCTGGGTGCGCCAATGGTGGGAATTCTGCGGAGGCGCCCTGATACTGATAGGTACTCGGATGCGCGAAAAAGCCGAGATACTGGACATCCCCCTGCACCAGTTGGGAGGCCCCGACCTTCCCTATCACATTGTGGCCATCAAGCGGGGTAACGAGACGCTCATCCCGAGGGGCGACGACGTTATCCGGCTGCACGACATCGTCTACTTCACTACGACACGCCGCTACATCCCCTACATACGCAAGGTGGCAGGCAAGGAAGACTATCCCGACGTGCGCAACGTCATGGTCATGGGAGGCAGCCGCATCGCCGTGCGAACCGCACAATACATTCCCGACTACATGCAGATGAAAATCATCGAAAACGACCTGACCCGATGCAACCGACTGGGCGAAATATTAGATAACCGCATCATGGTCATCAACGGCGACGGACGCGACATGGACTTGATGCTGGAAGAGGGACTGGGAAATACGGAAGCCTTCGTGGCACTGACGGGCAACTCCGAAACGAACATTCTGGCCTGTCTGACCGCCAAGCGCTTAGGTGTGCGTAAGACCGTCGCCCAGGTGGAAAACATCGACTACATCGGCATGGCCGAAAGCTTGGACATCGGCACTGTCATCAATAAGAAGATGATAGCCGCCAGCCACATCTACCAGATGATGCTTGATGCCGACGTGAGCAACGTGAAATGTCTTACCGTAGCCAACGCCGACGTGGCCGAATTTACGGTAAAAGCCGGTTCGAGAATTACCCGCCACTCGGTCAAGGACCTGGGCCTGCCCAAAGGGGTCACCATCGGAGGCCTTATCCGTCAGGGTGAAGGCGTCGTCGTCACCGGAAACACCTTGATACAACCAGGCGACCACGTCGTAGTCTTCTGTTTGAACATGATGATTAAGAAAATCGAATATTACTTCAGCTGAGTCCGGACGCCCTGTCGCCACCGAAGCGTGACCCGCACGCCGAAAGAAACTTGCTCCCCCCCGACTGTCCACCCGCAGTCGGGCGGATACGGACTTGCAGAACGGAGGGAATATCCGGCAACCCGCCAAGTTTGCAACCGGATTGCATCCGTCCGGCCTTATCTTTGTTGCCGAATCAAACAAAAGAAGAAAGATGAGCTGTACATGTTGTTCGCACGACCACGGGCATACCGCTGCCCGTCACGGGCAAAAAGATTTCATAAAAGAATACGGCCGGATAATCGGGTCGGGCCTACTGCTGGCGGCAGGTGCCCTATTCCGGTCGCCCGTCTGCTATTTGGCAGCCTACCTGCCGGTGGCCCTCCCCGTACTGAAAGAGGCACGGGAAGGACTGGCCCGAAGAGAGTATTTCAATGAATTTACCCTGATGCTCATCGCCACTCTCGGCGCCTTTGCTATCGGCGAATATCCCGAAGCGGTGGCTGTCATGCTCTTCTACTCCGTGGGCGAACATCTTCAGGAAAGGGCTGTAGGCAAGGTCCACCGGAATATCCGCGCCCTGCTTGATCTTCGACCAGAAAAGGCAGTCGTCCTCCGCGACGGACAGGCCTTATCGATCTCTCCCCAAGAGGTACAGACGGGCGAGGTGATTGAAGTCAAGGCGGGCGGACGGGTACCGCTCGACGGAACCTTGTGCAACGCTGACGCTTCCTTCAACACAGCCGCCCTGACCGGTGAAAGCCTGCCCCGACGCATCGAGAAAGGCGGGGAGGTGCCGGCCGGCCTAATAGCAGCCGAACGCACCGTGCGGCTCCGCGTCATACGTCCCTTTGCCGAAAGCGCCCTGTCGCGCATCCTTCGCATGGTACAGGAGGCGTCGGAGCGGAAAGCCCCCGCCGAACTGTTCATCCGCAGGTTCGCCCGCATCTATACGCCCGTCGTCACCGGCCTAGCCGTCCTCATCGTGCTGCTCCCCTGGCTCTGGTCGCTATGCAGCGGCCGCTTCGACTACGGGTTCGGCGACTGGCTTTACCGCGCACTGGTCTTTCTCGTCGTATCCTGCCCCTGCGCGCTGGTGATCGGCATCCCGTTAAGTTACTTCGGAGGCATCGGAGCCGCGTCGCGTCGGGGCATCCTGTTCAAGGGAGGGAATTATCTAGATGCCATTGCCCACATCGATACCGTCGTATTTGACAAGACCGGCACCCTGACGCGCGGCGAGTTCGACGTGCAGGTCTGCGTCCCTCGGCCTGGCATCAGCGAAGAAGACCTTATCCGGCTCGCCGCCTCGGCCGAACAGGAAAGCATCCACCCGCTTGCGGCGGCCCTGATGCGACATGCCCAAGCCCGACATATCAGTCTGCTGCCCGTGTTGGAGGTCGAAGAGCTGGCAGGCTTCGGCATCCGGGCGACTCTCGACGGACGGAAAATATCGGTAGGAAACATCCGCCTGCTGGAACGCGAAGGCATCGCCTGTCCGCCGGAACTGCGGGAAGCCGAAGGAACCATTGTGGCATGCACGGACGAAGGCCGGTACATCGGCTTCCTCATCCTGGCAGATACCTTGAAAGAAGATGCCCGTCAGGCTATCGACGGGCTGAAGGAACTCAACATCAAAAATATTCAGATACTTTCGGGCGACAAACAGTCCATAGTTACTACCTTTGCACGACGGCTACATATCGGACAGGCCTACGGAGACCTGCTGCCCGAAGACAAGGTGAAACACATCGAGAACCTGCGACTAAACGGCGACAGCCGCATAGCCTTCGTCGGCGACGGCATCAACGACGCGCCTGCCCTTGCCCTGAGCAATGTAGGTATCGCCATGGGAAGATGGGGAAGCGATGCGGCCATCGAGACGGCCGATGTCGTAATACAGACCGACCGACCCTCGCGCATCCTCACTGCCATATGGGCAGGACGCCACACACGACGCATTGTCCGGCAGAACATCCTGCTAGCGCTGGGAGTAAAGATAGCGGTGCTGGCACTGGGAGCAGTCGGAATGGCCACTTTATGGGAAGCCGTGTTTGCCGACGTAGGAGTGGCTCTGCTGGCCGTACTAAACGCTATGCGAATACAGAAACTGATAAAATGAAAAAAGAATATATATGGAGGAAAACATGTATCTGAAGTTATTGGCTAAACGCGGCATACAGCCGACCGCCATCCGGTTGCTCGTACTGAAGGCCATGATGCAGGCAGGACAATCCGTTTCGTTGGCCGACCTGGAAGAACGGCTCGACACGGTAGACCGTTCAAGCATCTTCCGCACCCTCACCCTCTTCCTGTCGCACCACCTCATCCATAGCATCGACGACGGAACCGGCTCGTTTAAGTATGCCGTATGCAACCCGTCGTGCTCGTGCGAAGTGAACGACCTGCACACCCATTTCCACTGCGAGATATGCAACCGCACTTTCTGCTTCACCCAAATACCTACACCGATGGTGAAGCTGCCCGAAAGCTTCAGTCTCCGCAGCATCAACTATGTACTGAAAGGCATTTGTCCCGACTGCGCCGCGAAAGCACACCAAAAAGGCCTTTAAATAATTGCAAGTTCAAAGGCCCTTCTGCCAGAATTCAATAAAGCGCAGGCGTGCGGGGCTGTCAAGAACGCTACGAGCGAAGCGGATTCGATGCCTTAACGGCTCCGCGCCCTGTGCTACTGCTACTCGTGATAAACGGAAATTTAATCTATAAACGGACAGCCTTCATTCTGAGTCTGACATAATCGGCATACCATTTCCCATTTATAAACAAATCATTCCGTAGAGCCTCTACTGCTTTATCCACAATTTCTGCTTTCTCCTGCTCCGTTTTAACGATCAAAAACGGCGTTCTATCAAACATATTGATCCAGTCCTCTAATCCTCTTTCACCTTTAAGCCCGGTAAGCCTGTCAAAAAGGACGGCAAAATGAACTTCAAACCCTGTTTTTTCCAATAAGGCCGCATACTCTCCGATGGTCGGGAAGTAAAACGGCATCTCATAGCAATAACCATATTCCGCAAAAGCTCTTGTCAAAGTTCCATGTATTTTTTGATTATTCCCGTGACCGCCAAATTCAAAAACAAACTCCCAATTCCCATTTGTGTTCCCGAAGTATCGGAGTTGTGACAGCAGTAAGTATTCGCTGATATACGGAAAAGTGTCAATCAATTTCAAAGGCTGGGTCATATTTGACCACGTCTTTCAGTTGAGGCGCGCTGTCCTGTAATTTGAATGCCATGAAGTATTCATCCCGTACTTCAAATGGCGCGTTTATTCCGTATAAGCTCGCCGGAAGATAGCCGGCACGCGGATAATATGTCGGGGAACCCAGTACCACCGAGTAGTCATACCCCAACTGTTTAGCAATACGGTGTCCCTCACGGATCAGCGCCAGCCCGATCCCTCTCCGCTGATATGCCGGAAGAACAGAAAGGGGTGCAAGAGCAAGTTCGGTATATTCTCCTATGGCGATTTTGGAAAAAAGGATATGGCCCACGATCTTGCCATCCTCCAATGCCACAAGGGAGAGCTCCGGAATAAAGGATGGGGTGTCCCTCAACGCTTTCACAAGCTCCTGCTCGTTTCCATCGCTATGTTCTGCATGAGAAAATGCTTCTGCTACGACATGAAAGACTGTATTATAATCGTCTGCTCGTTCTTGCCTTATTTCCATATAAGTGCAACCCCCATATAAGTTGAGATCACTTCATATTTTTAATCGGCAACACAAAGTCGAATTGGGACAAAACAAACTGACCTCCCTTTTTTAGAGCCTCGTGAACACACTTAAGCATATTCATTTGCCAGTCCTTATTGATCCAATGAAAAACAGCATTGGAAAATACAACATCAACTGGCTCGGGAAGCGTAAAGTCGGCAGCGTCTCCTTGCATAAAATCAATAGTAGGATATTTTTCTTTTGCAATTACTTAGAAGTCCTTCGGATGCGTCCAATCCTTTTACGCAATAGCCTTTATCTTGTAAGACTTTTGTCAATGTTCCGTTACCGCAACCCAAATCCAATACGAAACTGCCCTTGTCGGCGTCAATCAACTCAATAACACTATTCCCGTATTGGTGAACAAAGGAAAAATCCTCCGTATATTTATTCGCATCCCATTTTATATTCATCGTGTTTCTCCATTACAAATTTCGATTTATCGAACACTTGTTATTTATTTTATCACACTGGGGAATGAAATTCAAGGTGCCCGCCAGCCATGCAAGCGCGAACAGTTTTTTGACGACTATCATGTCAAAAAGGTTCGCCACTTGTGATTTTGGTGGAGCTGGAGGGAATCGAACCCTCGTCCAAACGAGGAAACCATAAGCTTTCTACATGCTTATCTCTGCCTTCGGTTTTCGAGTGCAGGCAAGACCAGAGCCACCAACCTGCACCTTATCCCCTGAAACTTCACAAAGGCCGCGGAGAAAGGCCTGAGCTATTCCCGATTTTGCTGTGCCACTTTGCCAAATGCTTCGGAACAAGAGCTTTTGAGTGACATCCCGTTTCCACCACTTTGGCGGAAATAAAGCTAATCTACTGTACTTCGATTAAGCAGCGAGAGCATAATTTACGTTGCCAGATAATGGTTTGATAACTGAGATTAGAGTGGAAATTACCGACCCACTGCATGCTTACCTACCATTTCTACCCGCTGTCAAATCCAGTCAACCCCAGAGTCTGAATGCACGGTTCATAGAAATCGTGTGTGCAAAGATACGAACTTATTTCCAATTGTATGTTTCCCCCGCAGAGAATTTTACGCATGCCAACTTCGAAATACAATTTTCGGGAAGCGGAGGCCAGCGACTTGCGTATCCTGCTGAACAACGACCGTGTAGGCATTGTAGAAGTTGATTTGAGGTTACCATAAAGCGCAGGTTCATAACTTCCTAGCCACGGATTGTGCAAGTCAGGACAACATTCTTTCTAATACCCAATTTGCCAAACTGTAGTTTGTTCCTTTTGTTAATTATGGCAAAATCTATTCATGACAAAAATAACTTATCTATCTTTGTTAAATTAAAGAAAACACTAACCAACATCCAAAGAAGCATGAAGAAAAATATATTAACGTGAGTTCGACGGATTGTAAATGCTTATAAAATTGGTGATTAGCGAAAATTGTCGCATTTTTATAGCACTGATTTATAAAGAGTTACAAACAATAATTGCTATGATTACCGAAAGCAAAGTTATAGAATTATTCTGTATGGCAGATGATTTCTGCAAGTTTTTTGAAGCCATGATGACAAAATACACGCTTAAACCTGCTGTAAAGCGTAAATATCACCGTGATTCCACCATGTCCAAAGCGGAAATCATGCTCATCATGGTACTTTTCCATGACTCGGGATGCCGTTGTCTGAAACATTTCTATCAGGAAAAGATCTGCAGACATATGCGCCATTTATTTCCAAAAGTCGTCTCCTATAACCGTTTGTAGAATTGGAAAAAGAAGTGGCCGTCCCGCCGGCACTTTTCATTAAAAAGATTCTTTTGGGTAAATGCATCGGCATCAGCTTCATTGACAGTACTCCTTTACGGGTATGTAAGAACCTGAGAATCCATATTCATAAGACGTCCCAAGGAATAGCACAAAGAGGTAAATGCTCCATGGGCCGGTTTTTCGGGTTTAAATTACATCTCATATGCAACGAACGCGGAGAACTTTTGAATTTCATGATTACTCCCGGTGATGCCGATGACCGTAAGCCTCTTGAATACAAAGCCTTTGTGGAATTTATATATGGGAAGCCTGTCGGTGATAAGGGATACACCGGCAAGAAGCTCTTTGAGAGATTGTTCGTGGACGGCATACAACTTATAACCAAGTTAAAAAGCAATATGAAAGGAGCACTGCTGTCACTTTCAGACAAACTACTTCTCAGGAAACGAGCCATTATCGAAACCGTCAATGACGAACTCAAAATATAGCACAAGTGGAACATTCAAGGCATGGAACCTTTCATAATTTTATTGTCAACCTCTTGAGTGCAATTGCAGCATAATTGCTGCTTTCCAAAGAAGCCATGTATCAATGTTATGAGAACTATTGACACACAGCTTGCATTGTTTTGAATTCGTCGAACTCACGTTATTATAAGAATGTATTGGCAGGAGTTCTTACCGAAGGAGACTGCGGTTATGAATTTTATTATCTCCCAGAATATATAGAATTGGCGGAAGCAAAACCTGTTAGCCTGACTTTGCCTTTGCGGAAAGAATCTTATCAAAACAATGTTTTGTTCCCCCTTTTTTCGAACAAAGGTAATGAAAATCAAGTAACCATGCTGTATTCGTGTCTATTCTCTTACTCCGCCACACAACACTTCCTGAAGTCACGACGCAGTGCTTCGTGAGGGTTTCATGCAGTGCTGTGTGAGGAGGTGACGAAGCACTTTGTCAGAGGGTCAGCAAGCACTTCGTCAGGACGGAAGGACCTGCCCGTGAGAAAAAGCGGAAGAAACACGGGCAGTGGTACAAACAAAATAAACCTGTCAACAAAATGCGCTGATATACAATCGACTGCTATTCTGTCAACGAAATTTATTGATAATCTGCTACTGGCGTTAACAGGTTTATTTTGAGCTCTCCCAGACTTTTCCAAAATGATTAAAGTTCGCCGTGCTCACGTTACTTATTAACCTTTAACTGTTCATCTTCTGGTATGCCAACCGTTCTTCGCCGTTTATCAGGTAGATGATGCCGCAGTAACGGAAACCGTGTTTTTGCAGGATGTGTTGCAGGATGAGGTTGTCGCGGTGAGTGTCTGCCCGCAGGTTCTGTATCTGGGTGTAGCACCACTCTATACAGGCGGCGGCTACACCGTGACTGTCTTCCGTACTGGCCAGTCTGTGGATGGTGGCATAGGGGCGTTCGTCGTCCAACCATTGTCCTTCGTAGATGCAGGCATAGGTAGGATCTTTGCCCGGAATGAAGGTAAAGGTGCCGATGCTATTTCCCTTTTCATCCAGGCAGACATAGCTGTGACCGGCTTCAATATCTTTCTTGATCAAATCTCGACTGGGATAGTTTCCGGCCCATTGTTTTAGATTACCGTGAGTTCGATATAAGAATAAATATAATCTATTGGTTAATAAGAACATAGCGATAAAAACATTAAATTTATGATGTCAAGTTATCACATTTAAACGATTATCACTATGTTTCCAGCGTCTAAAGTTACGTAGATTTATTGTATGGCCGATGATTTTGCAAGGAATTTACATTGCAACAGGAAAATATATGATTGAAGACAAACCTATTAGACATCGTAACAAACCTAACCGCATGAGTGTTGCTGAGGTGATGGTTATTCTTATCCTGTTTCACTCCGGTGGTTTCCGCTGCTTTAAACATTATTACAAGGAGTATATCTGCAAACATCTAAAACACCTGTTTTCGCGTTTGGTTTCCTATAACCGTTTCGTGGGACCGAAGAAAGAAGTACTGCTTCCCCTGACCATTTTCATCAAGAAAGTCCTGTCGGGGAGCTGTACCGGAATCAGTTTCGTTGACTCGACTCCCTTGCGTGTCTGTCGTAACCAACGGATTCTGATTCATAAGATATTTGAAGGTCTTGCCGAGCGTGGAAAATGTTCCATGGGATGGTTCTTCGGATTCAAGCTGCATCTGATAATCAATGACAAGGGGGGGATTCTCAATTTCATGTTCACGCCCGGAAACGTGGATGACCGGGAACCGTTGAAACAGGGTAAGTTTCTGGAGAACATCAAAGGAAAACTATGTGCAGACAAGGGATATATCGGTCACGCTCTGTTTGAAAGCCTTTCCCTTAATGGCATACAACTTGTCACTAAAGTCAAAAACAATATGAAGAACTCACTGATGAGTATTGCCGACAAGATTTTGCATCGGGAATACCAGTCGTGTTGGGTGCATATGCAGTCAATTTATCGCCGAGAATATCTCCAACCGACGGCATCTTGACAC
>NZ_CANRPM010000066.1 GCF_947632445.1 uncultured Bacteroides sp.
ATGCTCATGAAACGTCATCAACGCATCGCACCTCTGTTCTCTGACGATTTTTGGGTGACACGTTGACGAAGTCAGGAGATATTTTCGGATATTAAAAGGGGGCGCTACCGCTGAGCGGTTAGTTGTCGATGTGAAATTGGCGGCTAACCGCTCTTTTTTATGCCTGCCGGAGATGGAAATCAGGACTTTCCGAAGCGAAAGCCCATTCCCAGCATCAGATTATTGGGATCGCTGAAGTCGCGGAGCTGGTAGCCGATGTGGAGGAAGAGGCGCGGCGTGAGAAAGGTCTTCAGCACAAGGATTTGGTAGAGCCCGTGCGTTTCTTCGCCTTTTCGGATGAAATTACTGCCCACGCCGAAGTTGACGGAGAAAATCGGCATCGTAAGCTCGGCGCGGAGGGAGAAGCCGGCTATTACCTGTTCGCGGAAGGGAGGGCGATAGAATTGCAGGTCTTCTCCTTCGGTGCCTTCGACGTGATACTTCCTCAGATTGACGCTTTCGTCGTATTTTGCATCGAGCGAGAAGCCGGCGCGGAAATATTTATTTACGAAATACATCGGGTTGACGTTAATGCCGCCTATCCCATACGAGCCGGGGAGAAGCGCGGGCTCATCGTCTATTATAATGCCTCGTCTTCGGGTGGCGCCATAGAGAACGACGTCGCAGCCAATCCGCCGAAGGAGCGACAAGGGCTTGGCGGGCTGAAGGGAAGATGCGGAAGGCACGGCCGGCTCGTCGCCGAAGGTATGCGAAGCGCCGAAACGCACGCCGACGGTGTTGACACCTACATTCGGAAAATTCGTGTTGCCGTTCGAGAAGTGCGTCAGGTCGACGCCAAAGGAAAGGCGCCAATTCGGGAGCGGCAACACTTCCATATAAAAATAAGTGTTGATGTAGGCGTTGATGCGCGATCCGACAACGTCATTCATGGGATTCGTCTCGAAGTCGTGCTTTTTCCAATGGAAAGAGGCGCCGAAATTCCATTCATAGTTCAAGGTCAAACGGCGGGAGAGCCGCGCAATGGGCGCGCCCTGAAATACATATACGGAAACGGGCGCGCCGAGTTCTTTCCCCGTATCGAATTTTGTGAAGCCCACGCCCACGCCCTGATAGGTGTTCGGATAAAGCCGACCTAACCGCGAAGCGGGCGCGAAGCGATAATAATATTTGAAATGCCACGTCAGGGCACTGTTCACGTGATGTCCTTCCATGTTATGGCCGCAGAAGAAGTCATCGTTGTGAATGGTATATGCGGGACTGAAGTCGCAGCCGATGCCGTGCCTCGGCCGATTGGAAAGGGTGTCGCCGGATGGTTGCGCCTGCGGCTTCGCCCCCGCCGCAAAAAGCGACAGGAGCGTTGCCAGCAGACGGGCTAACAAAGTGTATCTTAAGGTCGGAGCGGGCATTCGGCCAATCGGTTAAGCCTCTTCGTCGGCCGGAACGTCTCCTTCCGTATCTTCATCTTCGGGAACGGAGGCCTTAGAGCGCTGTTTGTAAGCCGTGCGCATCTGCGCGAAGAGGTAGTTTGTCTCACGGATAAATGTCGAGGCCTCGTCCGAGGGTTGGAGCAGGCTGCTCGCATTTGCCAGGGCGCACATATCGTCGAGCAAGTCCTGTGCCTGAACGGCAAGGGTCTTCGCAACGGGCAATCCGGTTCTTGCAGACCGTTCTTTGTCGCGCTGGGCGACGAGGCGGGAATACAGTTCGTTCAAACGCTCAAGCTCGTCGATATAGGGCTTCAGGCCGAGCGAAGCTATGTCCTCCGCGTGCTCCTCCTTTTCCAAATCCACGATAAGCCCCCTTATGACCTCCGTCTCCTGTCCCGCAGGCAGGGAAGTCACCGCGGCATACGGACGGACAATCGGCTCAAGCCGGCGAGCCGCCTCGCGCTCTGCGGCAAGGGGAAGGCGGTTGAAATTGACGACGCGGCGCACGACGTAGTTGGCTGCCACATCGCGATTGGCCTCGCACTGCTGCATTTCGGGCGTATCGGTCGCGGAAGTATTCTGCATCGTCTGTTCCGTCATCTGTTTGATAACGGATTCCATCTGCGCAACCTGCTCCGCGCTTATGTTAAGTTTGGAAATGCCCTCCGCCGATGCGAGGAGAGGAGAAGCACCTTCATCGTCGTCGTCACCGCCTCCGCTGCCCGGAGTGTAACTTGGAAGGAGCGACATGAAGCGTTTGAGGAGGTTCAGGCGTTCTGCCTTGTTCAGTTTCAGGATAGACATCGTGTCTATCAAAGCGAAATTTCCCATTTTCTTGTATAATTTAAGTTTAACAATTTCAAAAAATACGCGTTCCGACCGGAGCGACGCCTTTTTCATTCCGTTAACACTTCGTTCCGGTCTCAGCGTCGGTTTTCCATTTTCAGAAAATGCACATTTCCGTCGGAATTTGGCCTTTTCCATTTCGGAAAATGGAATTTCCATGCGGAATTTTGCCTTTTCGGTTTTGGAAAATGCAATTTCCATGCGGAAATCGGCCTTTTCGGTTTTGAAAAGTGGAATTTCCATGTGGAAATCGGGCTTTTCCATTTCAAAATGTGCAATTTCCATGCGGAAATCGGTGTTTTCCATTTTAAAAAGGGGAATTTCCAATCGGAAATCGGTCTTTCCCATTTTAAAAAGGGGAATTTCCATGCGGAAATCGGACTTTTCCATTTCGGAAAGTGGAATTTCCATGTGGAAATCGACTTTGCAAAGTTAGGGAAATAAAAATTCCCTCCAAACTTTTTTCAAACTTTTTTTTAAAAATTATCGCGCAGTCTGCTATTCCTTGTACATATTTTCGATAATGTCGGCGTAGTTTGCGGCGATGACATTCCGTCGCAGCTTCAGCGTGTTCGTCAGTTCGCCGCGCTCCATGCTGAACGGCGAGGGCAGGAGCGTGAAGCGCTTCACCTGTTCGTAATGGGCAAACTGCTGCTGAAGCGTGTCGATGCGAAACCGGTAGAAGGCAAGCACGGCGTCGTTTGCGACCAGCTCTTCGCGACTGGAAAAGGCGATGCCCTGCGTGCGCGCGAAGTTTTCCAAAAGGTCGAAGGCGGGCACGATGAGCGCGGTGACAAATTTGCGCCGGTCGGCGATGATGGCGACGCTGTCGATGTATCGGTCGACTATAAATTTGGTCTCCAAGGCCTGCGGGGAGATATATTTTCCGTTGGAAGTCTTGAACAAGTCCTTGATGCGCTCTTTCAGATACAGGGTTCGGCCCTCCAGGCGTCCCGCGTCGCCTGTGTGAAACCAGCCTTCGGCGTCGATGGCTTCGGACGTGGAAACAGGTTTGCGATAGTAGCCGCGCATGATGGTCTTGCCCCTCAAAAGAATTTCATCGTCGCGCCCGATTTTCACCTCCAAATCCGGCATGATTTCTCCCACCGAGCCGATGACAAATCCCGTTTTCGGAAAACAGGAAACGGTCGCGGTGGACTCCGTAAGCCCATATCCGACTATCATATTGATGCCTAAGGCATAAACGAACTCGCAAATTTCGTCGGAAACCGCCGCTCCGGCCGTAGGGAACAGTCGCCCGCGTTCGATTCCGATGGTTTTCTTGACGAGGGCATAAACCGTTTTCTCATAGAACTTGTAACGGAGTCGGAGGGCCAAAGGCGGAGTTTTCCCCTGCGCGATGAACCCTAAATTGTGCTCTTTGCCGATGCGGATGGCGTCGAGCAGCATGGCCTTGCGCAATCCCGTTTCTTCCGCAAGCCGCTCCTGCACGGCCTGATAAACTTTTTCCCAAAATCGCGGCACGCTGCACATGACGGTAGGCCGCACTTCGCGAATGGTGGTCTGGATGTCTTGGGGACGCCTGTTGATACAGATTTCGACGCCGCGCTCGATGCACACGTAGGTCCAGCCGCGCTCGAAGACGTGCGTCAGGGGGAGAAAGCACATGGAGACATCGGAATCGGTGATTTGCGGCAGGCGAAGGCGGTGTATGCGAAAGGCTTCGAGGTAATTCGCGTGATGCAGCATCACGCCCTTCGGTTCTCCCGTCGTGCCGGACGTGTAGAGGATATTCGCAAGGTCGTCGGGCGAGGCGCACTTCGCGCGCGCGTCTACTATATTATAAGAAGGCTCGCGCACGGCGCGCTCCAGGAATTCGTCAAAATAGACAGAGGCCGTGTCGCGCGCGTCGCGAATGACATCCCGGTCAAAGATGACGAGGCAGCGGAGCGACCTGCACAAAGCGAAAATGCGGAAGGCGGTGTCGTACTGGTATTGTCCGCCGACGAAAAGGAAGCGAATCTGCGCGTCGTCGACAATGTACTGTACCTGAGTCATCGCGCTCGTGTCGTACAGCGGAACCGTAACGGCACGGTTGGCATACGCCGCGAAATCGACGTAGAGACATTCGGGTTTGTTCGGCGAGAAGATGCCGACGTTTTCCTGTTCTTCTATACCCGCCGCCGCCATTGCGCCCGCCGTCTGCCGGACGAGGGAGGCGAAGCGCGTCCACGATACGGGCTTCCACGTGCGGGTTTCGTCGTCGCGGTAGCGGAGCGCGGTCTTTTCTCCGTATTTTTCGGCCTGTCGGTGGATGAGTTCGGCTAAATGAATTTGTGCCATACGAAATTGATTGGGTTAATCTGACACAAAGATACGGTTTTTATCGGAATAAGGGCTTGGACAGGCGATTTTTCTTTCAAATATCCGTCGCGCGCCGTGCGCTTTCTGCAAATTAATCCGTAAGTTTGCGGCACGATTAACGCCAAACGATTTTGAAGATGAAATTCGACCTTTCCACCCTTAGCGCCGAGGCGGTCAGCCTGCTTTGCCGGCTCATCGAAATCCCTTCGTTCAGCCGGGACGAAACACTCGCCGCCGACTTCTTGCAGCAATATATCGAACAGCAGGGCATGGAGTGCGGACGGCGCGGCAACAATCTGTGGTGCCTAAGCCCCGGCTTCGACCTGAAACGGCCCACGCTGCTTCTCAATTCGCATCTCGACACCGTGAAACCCGTCTCCGGCTGGCAGAAAGACCCGTTCAAACCCCTTATCGAGGCCAACGGGAAACTCTACGGGCTTGGCAGCAACGACGCGGGGGCAAGTCTGGTCAGCCTGCTGCAAGTTTTTCTTGCGCTCTGCCGGACGAAACAGGAATACAACCTGATTTACCTTGCGTCGTGCGAAGAAGAAGTGTCGGGCAGCGGGGGCATCGAGTGCGCGCTCTCCCAGCTTCCGCCCATCCGCTTCGCAATCGTCGGCGAGCCTACCGAAATGCAGCCGGCCATCGCGGAGAAGGGGCTGATGGTTTTGGATGTCACGGCGGAGGGGCGCTCCGGTCACGCCGCCCGCGACGAAGGCGACAATGCCATCTACAAGGTGCTCGACGATATTTCCTGGTTCAAAAACTACCGCTTCGACCGTGTTTCGCCCCTTCTCGGTCCGGTAAAGATGAGCGTGACGATGATCAACGCCGGTACGCAACACAATGTCGTTCCCGACCGCTGTAGCTTCGTCGTCGACATCCGCAGCAACGAGTGCTACACCAATAGCGAAGTGTTTCAGATTGTCAGCAGCCACATCCGCTGCCGCGCGCAGGCCCGGTCGTTCCGTCTTGGGTCATCGCACGTTGCGCGCAGCCATCCGATGGTTCAACGGGCGGTTTCGCTGGGGCGCGTCCCCTTCGGCTCTCCGACATTGTCCGACCAGGCGCTCATGCCCTTTCCGTCAATGAAAATAGGGCCCGGCAAGAGCTCCCGCTCGCATACGGCAGACGAATTTGTGTTCGTTCGCGAGGTAGAGGAGGCTGTCGGACTTTATTTAGAGCTGTTGGACGGCGCCGCGCTGTGATTTCCGTCAGCGGTCGAGCCAGGGTTCGGGGTTGAGCTTCTCTTTTTCTTTCCGAAGCTGGAAGTGGAGGACGGTGCGCCCCCCGTCTGCTTTGTCGGAGAAGATGGGCCCGAGCGGCTGCCCCGTTTTCACGTTGTCTTCGGGCTTCACCGCGCTCGCGGAGAGATTGCAATAGACGGAAATGTACGCTCCGTGCCGCACGAGTATATTGAAAAGTCCGTTCAGGCGGAATACGGCCGCCACCTTCCCGTCGAAAACTGCGCGAGCCTGCGCTCCGGGCTTCGCCTGTATATCTATGCCTTTGTTATCGAGCTTTACGCCCCGAAGCCCCGGAACCGAATATTCGCCAAAGCGGCTGACGATGATATACGGGCCTGTCACGGGTACGGGAAGCCTCCCTACGTTCCCCGCGAAGCTTCCCGAAAGTTCGCGATCGGCCTTGTTCATCGTGTAGGCCTCTATCGGTTTTGCTTTTGGGGCGGCGGAGGGCTTGTCTTCCGTTTTTTCGTTTGGTTTTCTGCCGGCTGAGGCCTCATTGCGGGCTTCCGCTTCTGCTCTTTTGCGGGCCTTCTCGATTTCTTCGGCAATCAGTTTGTCGATGCGCGCGTTCAGGCGGTTGGCCTCCTTTTTCTTTTTGCTGATCTCGGCCTGGAGGCCTCGTTGCTTCTTCCGCAGATTGTTCACGAGGGCTTTCTGCTCTTTTTCCTGCCTTTCGAGGGTGGATTTCTCGTCTTCGCGCTCCTTCAGCAGGCTTTCCTTAGCTTTGCGAGCCTCGTTCAGCTCGGCGCGCTTGTTGTTGATTTGTTTCTGCTTCTTCTGGATCTCTTCGCCCTGCATCCGCTGAAAGGTGGAATACTCGCGCACGTAGCGCAGGCGTCGGTACGTTTGCTCCAGGGTCTGCGCAGAGAAAATGAACAGCAGCTTGTCCTGAATGGTGCGGTTACGGTAGAGGTAGTCGACAGACGCGGCGTAATTCGCCTTTTTCTCTTTCAGTTCCTTCTGCAGCAAGTTGAGTTGCCGCTCCAACGCGGTCAGTTCGCGATCTATGGCCTCCATGTTGTTGTTTATGGCCAGAATGTAGCGTCTCCGTTCCTCAATCTGTCCCGTCAGCGCCGCCAATCCCTTCAACTGACTTCCCACATTCCTGGTGGTGGTCTGCAACAGGCTTTCCGACTCGGCAATCTGCTTCTGCAGGGTGCCGCGCTTGCTTTCCAGTTCCTCGATGAGCTTGTTCGACTGGGCCTTCAAAGGCAGCAGCAGACAAAGGCATCCCGCCAACGCACACAAGAACCGCTTCATAGGCGCATCAGCATTTCAAGGAGTTCGTGAAGTTCCACCTTTTGGTATCGGGAGGAGAGCTGCGTCGGAGGCAGGCTGAAAGGCTTGGTGGAGAAGTCTGTCAACTCTATTCTGCCTTTCTCCAACGACGGAATGCCCAGCTCACTGCCGGTCAGCGTGTTTTTGCCTCCGGGACGCGCCGCCGCATAGAGTAACTTCTCCAGCTGTTGGAAAGTGGCTTTCTTGGGGAGCATGTCTTTCAGTTCCCGGCGTGAGGCCTGCACGTATCGCTTGCCCATGCGGTCTACTAAAATCACTTCATCGGGGGTGATGTCGATGCGGGCCACTTCGGAGCGCAATATCGGCATGAGGAAGGAAAGTTGCATCCGTTCGCCGTTCTTCAGCTTCATGGTGCCGTTGACGGTCAGAACCGCCTCTTTGGTAGGGACGGTTAGGACTACTTTGGACGAGAGATAGCCGGTTTCGTCCGTTTTGCTCCCTGCTTGACGGGAAGTTCGACAACCGGCCAGGCCGATCAGCAGAGCCGTCAGCCACAACAGCCCTATAAACGGCCGGGTACGGAAGGCATTTTCTGTTTTCATCATTTTTCATTCAGTTTTTTTCGGGTTCGCGGATGTATTTCCGTTGCTTTATCTTTTGTTTCAGTGTTTCCGAGCTGCCGCCCATATCGAGTGCCTGCTGCCAGTACTTCACAGCCTGTTCTACTTCGTTCACCATATAATAAATGTCGCCGCAGTGTTCCACTACTTCGGCACTCTTCTCTTCGTCGCTTTTCATGGCCTGGTCGATGTACAGACGGGCTTGTGCATAATTTCCTTTCTCGAACAGAATCCAGGCATACGTGTCCAGATAAGTAGCGTTCTGCGGTTCGGCTTTCACCGTCTTGTAACTCATCTCTTCTGCCTTGTCCAGATTTTTGCGCTCCAGGGAAAGATAGTAAGCATAGTTGTTCAATGCTCCGATGTTGTTGGGGTTATAGACCAAGGCTGAATCGTAGGCGGCATAAGCCTCTTCGTCCCTGTCTTGTGTATGCAGGATATCGCCGATGATGGCATAAAAGTCGGATACGACTTCTTTTTTACTGTCTTTAGTGACGTGTGTCAGTGCTTTTTGACAGATTGCAAGTGCATCGTCTGCCCGCTCGGCTTGGTTGTAGGCGATGGCCAGGTAAAAATAGAATTCCAACATGTCGGGGTTGGCTTCAACTCCGGCTTCACACAAACGGATGATTTCCGGGTAATTTTCGCCACGGACGGCTTCGCCCAGCAGCGTCATGCGGGCTGCCGTATTGGCCGGATCAATGTCGAGTACTTTGTTGAGCACAGGAACAGACTCTTTGTTCATACCTTTTGACGCAAGGTACTGGGCGTATAGCATCGGCATGTCGGCGTCGTCGGATTCCTGTTCCATGATGCGGTCGAACAAGGTTATGATGCGGGTGCTGTCCTGATGAGATAATTCGTTTCGCACAATCAGCCGGCGCATCACTTCCAGCTTGGTGGTCGGTTCTACTTTTCTATTCAGCAGAATGGTGTCGAGCTGCCGGTCGTAAAGTTCCTCCTGTCCGGTCTCGTTATAATAGGAAGCCATCGAATAAAGCGCCATTGCATTGTCCGGCTCTTCGGCCAATACCTTCTGATATAGCGCGTAGGCTTCTTCCAGTTTTCCATTGTCCAAATAGACGTCTCCCAATACCACTTGGTAGCGGAGGTCATTGGGATATTCGCTCACCAGGCTTTCTATTTCGCGAAATGCCTGTTTACGGTCATCTTGTTGCAGGTAGATACGGAACTTTTCCATACTGATCTGCTCGCTTTTGCCAAGCTTCTCTTCCAGTCGGTTAAGTAGTGTCAGTACTTTGTCGTATTTCTGCTGGCGGTTATAGATGTCCAGCAGATTGTAAATAGGTTCTATTTTGTCTGGAAAGCGTATTGTCATGTTTTCCAGCAATGTTGCAGCTTTTTCTGCGTTCTGCTGTTCACGTTCAAGATATAGGCTAACTAATCCTACTGCGTACCAATAGTTGTCTGGAGCATAATACACAGCCTTTTCCAGCGCAGTAACCGCTTGTTCTTTCTGATTCAGAGCCATGTAGCATTGGGAGAGTTCAAACAAGGCAGAAGGCGCATTGGGACGGATACGCAGACAATGCTGCAACAAGTCGAAGGCTGCATCGTATTTCTGCTGTGTCTTCATCCGTACAGCTTCCAGAAAGAAATAGTTATATTTACGATGGATAGCCGGGGACAAAGTATCTGTGATTATTGTTGGCATGTTTGCGGTTATCTTCGCCCCGTTTCCTTTGCGAACCATTCCGCATGACACCAACAAACATACAGCAAGAACTGTTCCCAGCCATTTGTTCAGTTTGTATTTCATCACTCGATTTATTCGTTTTCCATTTACAAACTTCTACATACCGGTATGTCCGAAACCGCCTGCACCGCGTTGTGTTTCATCCAATACTGCTACTTCTTTCAAAATGGCTTGCTCATGGCGGGCTATCACCATCTGCGCGATGCGTTCGCCGTCCTCAATAACGAATGGCTCGGCCGACAGATTGATTAGGATAACACATATTTCTCCCCGATAATCGGCATCTATTGTACCGGGAGAATTGAGTACCGTCACCCCTTTCTTCAAAGCCAATCCGCTGCGGGGGCGCACTTGTGCCTCGAAGCCGGGCGGAAGGGCAATATACAGCCCGGTAGGCACCAAACAACGCTGCATGGGGGCGAGCGTCATTGGTTCGGACAGGTTGGCACGCAAGTCCATGCCTGCCGACAGCTCGGTGGCATAGGCCGGAAGCGGATGCTTCGAACGGTTGATAATCTGTACTTTCAGCATATTCGGTATCGTCTAACTAATTTTATGTCTTATTTAACGGGCGAAAGTACGGATTTTGAAGCAAATAGTCATACATTTGCAGTTAAATATTAGTAACCGGATTTGTATTTTTGTCAAACGTCAAGCCTGTAAAAATCAATGATGAACTGGAATACCCTTTTGTCAGCCAAGCGTTTCGGACTGGAAGAATTTCATCAGGAACGTCACGAGAACCGCTCTGAATTTCAACGAGACTATGACCGTCTGGTCTTCTCGGCTCCTTTCCGCCGCTTACAGAACAAAACGCAGGTCTTTCCTCTGCCGGGCAGCATCTTCGTGCACAACCGATTGACGCACAGTTTGGAGGTATCATGTGTAGGACGCTCATTAGGGAACGACGTAGCTAAAGGAATCTTGGTTAGGGAACCGGATTTACAGCAAAGTTTCCTTCCAGAAATTGGTTCTATTGTTTCAGCCGCTTGTCTGGCTCACGATTTAGGTAATCCGCCGTTCGGACATTCGGGAGAACGGGCTATTTCTACTTTCTTCTCCGAAGGGAAAGGACTCATTTTAAAAGAAGAATTGACAGATGCACAATGGGAAGACTTCACCCACTTCGAAGGCAATGCCAACGCTTTTCGTCTGCTGACTCATCAGTTTGAGGGGCGGCGCTCCGGTGGGTTCGTGCTGACCTATTCTACCTTAGCCAGCATCGTGAAATATCCCTTTTCATCGAGTTTGGCCGGAAAGAAATCTAAATTCGGCTTCTTCATCAGCGAAGAGGGAAGTTTCCGCCGTATTGCTGAGGAGTTGGGTATGACGAAACTGAATGGACAACCGCTGAAATATGCTCGTCATCCATTGGTCTACTTGGTAGAAGCGGCCGACGATATCTGCTATCAGATGATGGACATTGAGGATGCGCATAAGCTGAAAATACTGACAACAGACGAAACCAAAAGCCTGCTTCTTTCTTACTTTGACGACGCCCGCAAGGCCCACATGGAACAAACGCTGAAGATTGTAAGTGATGTCAACGAACAGATTGCCTACCTGCGCTCCTGTGCCATCGGCTTGTTGATACGTGAGTGCACCCAAGCCTTCCTGGACAACGAAAAGCTGATATTGGCGGGTACGTTCGAGGGTGCATTGATTAAACACATCAGTCCTCTTCCCGCCTCTGCTTATCATCTTTGTTCCGAAGTATCGTTTGAAAAGATCTATCGTTCTCGCGATGTACTCGATATTGAGCTGGCCGGTTTTCGCATTATCGGCACGTTGCTGGAATTGATGACTGATGCTGTTTGCTCTCCTGAAAAAGCTTATTCCAAGTTGCTTATCAATCGGGTATCCAGTCAATATAATATAAAATCGCCCGTATTCTACGAAAGGATACAGGCGGTATTGGATTATATTTCGGGCATGACAGATGTCTTTGCCCTTGATCTTTATCGGAAAATCAACGGAAACAGTTTACCGGAAATCAGTTGATGCTTCGGATTCTTAGGATTTCTTGTTGAAAACGAAACGGCTCACGTCCTGTTCGTTTTCGACAAATGACTGGATGTGCCGAATGCGTTTTTCGGCTAAAATCTCATCAACTGCAATCAGGATACCTGTTTCTTCTACATCGCCAAATTCATAATTGATGGCGGTGCCGAACATGCGCATCGTGGGGCTCAGACTCATGTAGGCATTGACTAACGGAGGAATGTTGTAACCGAATTTTCGGATTTCTGTATTCAATATTTTGTAATCTTCTTTGAATGAATCTTTACAGAATAGTGCAGCCAAGTCTTTTTTGTCCGCTTCCAGTTTTAATGGCTCCATCGGAACAACTAAACCTTCTTTATCGCCAAAGTGCTTATGTAGGAAGTAGAGGATCATGTCACGCCCCAAACGATGGTAGCTGGGATACATGGTTACTTTACCGAAGAAATACTTTACGTTGGGCATTACAACAGTTAAGGCGCCCAGACCGTCCCAAAGATTGTCCAGGGCAAAGAGGCCTTTGCTGTCCGTGCGTGTGGACTGGTATTCCAAGGTGACGAACGAACGACCAAGTTCAATGGTCGTAGGTAAATATTCTTTCAAGAACTGTTCGGAGAAGTGGAACATGTGTGAGGTAGCCAGAATCGGAGCTCCCTGTTCGTCGAACCGAACGTCCGTTCCTAACAGATAGCGATACCCTCCCAATATTTCCTCGGCTTCCGGGTTCCATACGATCAGTTGTTTGTAAGGATTCTCCATGGTGTCGTACTCGTCTATGTCCATCGGCATACCGGTACCACCGCCGGCGGCTCGGAAAGCTATTTCTCGCAGCCTGCCAATTTCTCTCATCGTGTTAGGGGCTTCGTGTGCCGTGACGATGTATATCTGATTATGGCTGCGGTTGGTCATGCGCAAGCGCCTTTCTTCCGTCAACTCCGCTTTCAGCAGTTCCTTGTCTACCGGTGCTATAATCTCTTCCATACTCATACTTATTTTTTTCTATAAACTCAGTGTCCTTACAACTTATATACAATATCCTTTACATATTGTGCCCATTGCACGGGCGTTTTCGATTTGTCGAATGTTTGCCAGGGAATGGGTTTGCCGATAGTCACGGTAAAGGTCTTGTGTCGGTTCTTCAGCATTTCGTCTGCCAGATACAACCTAGCGATGTTGAACTTGATTCCCAAGAATTTGCACAGATTGGCCAGGTTATAGAAAAAGTTCGAGTTCCGTCCCTCGAAGTGAATGGGGACAACGTCGCGCTGGTGCTCCACACTTTTCACAATAAATGCCTTTTTCCAATCCAAATCGGCTATCATTCCGCCTTTCTGCCGACGTGAGCAAAGTCCAGCGGGAAACATGATCAGCTGATTGTCTGATGCAAAGCCGGCCTCTACCAACTTGGGGAAGTTTTTGGCTTGGCGGCCGGTCGTATTGATGGGGATGCAGAGGGGAGCTAATCCATGCAGGTTCATCAGTAGGTCGTTCACCAAATACTTTACTTTGCCGTTGTAGTGTCGGCCCAATATGTAACCCAAAGCAATACCGTCTTGCCCGCCCAACGGATGGTTGGAGACAAACGTGCACAAACGGTCGTTCGGCAGGTTTTCTCGGCCTTTTACCTCTATCTTGGCATCCAGAAACTCCAGGCAGGCTTCCAGAAAGTCGACTCCGACCTTATTTTTCGATTCACGCAAGAATACGTTCAGCTCGTCCTGGTGGACGATGTGTTTCAGATACGAAACGACGAAACACGGCACGTACTTCGCATGCTTCGGAGCTTTTTCCCGAAGAATTCTGTCAATGTCTATTAGAAACAAAGAGTCATCTGCCATCTTTATCCACATAAATAACTGCACAAATTTAACGCTTCTTTTTAATTCTGTGCAAGACTTTGACAGAAAATACACCTGAAAACTGACAAAATACACCTAAAATCTATCAATAAACAGATTCTTTCCCAAAGATTACCGGATTTCGGGTGATCAAATGCGCAAAGAGTCTGTATCATTGCAACAGTGAACAAAAGTACGACTTTAATCATTTTATAGTATGAACAATGTAACATTTAATGTGAGAACGTGAGTTCGATGAAATCAAACAATCCTACCCTATTTATTGCTATTTCCATTTGTATTTTCTTACTCCGCCACGCAGCACTTCTTGAAGTCCCGACACAGTGCTGCGTAAGGGTGTCATGCCGTGCTGTATGGGGAGGTGACGAAGCACTTCGTCAGGGGGTCAGCAAGCACGGCGTCAGGACGGAAGGATTTGTCCGTGAAGAAAAAAGGAAGAAAAACGGGGTTTTTGCACGGGTAAAACAGTCCTGTCAACAATATCGCTTCATTCTCAGCAAGTTACGGCGACGTTGACAGGAGCTGTACAAACTTTATGAAATACAATAAAAAATAGGCTGCCTTTAAAGGAAAGGTATTTTTTATTTTTTTTCGCGGAAATGTTTACCAACGACCCTGTCCTGTCAACAATATCCATTGATAATCAGG
>NZ_CANRPM010000067.1 GCF_947632445.1 uncultured Bacteroides sp.
CAGGGCCGGCCGATGCTGCTGCTCTTCTACGACCCCGACTGCGACCACTGCATGCAGACCATCGCCGAACTGTCCGGTTCGCCGCTGCTGAACGGTGCCGTTGCACAGGGCGACCTCGTCGTCGTGGCAGTCTATGCAGGCTTCGACGGCAGTGACCGGGCAGCATGGCTCCGTACCCTCGACCGCCTGCCTGCCGCCTGGACGGTGGGCTTCGACCTCGGCACAATCTACACGCGCGACCTCTACGTGCTGCGCAACCTTCCGGCACTCTATCTCCTGGATGCCTCGCGGCGCGTCATCCTTAAAGACACCACGCCTGCCCGCCTCTCCGAATACCTTTCTAAATGAGGCGCGGTATCGCCTGTTTCTTACTCCTTAAGGAAGTGCTTCCTTACCTCTTAACGAAGTGCTTCCTTGCACCCTGACGAAGTGCGTCCTTACACCCTGACAAAGTGCATCCTTAACCCTTCATAAAGTGCATCCTTGCCTCGTAATTGGAAAGAATTAAACGGACACTTTCCTAAATGAGGAACGGTATCGCCTGTTTCTTCGGATATTTGTCTTATATTTGCCTCCGATAAAAGAGGGTATTCGTGACCTTCGCCAACAGTTAGATTGACTTTCCACCGGAAGTCACGGCGACCCTTGAAACGAATGATTTAATGAGCCGCTTAAAAATCAATGTAGTATGAGAAAAACAACTGCTACCTTAGCCGCCGCCCTGCTATGCGGAGCGACGGCCCTGCAAGCCCAGTCGTGGAAGACCTATGAACGGACAGCTCTCCGAAACGAGGCTTACGCCCGACACGATTGTATCAACCTGCTGGACAGCACCGGCGTCACCGTGCAGTCCAGCGGACAAGGTTCGTTCGCCGTCTGTCGCGCCGTCAAGGTGCAGACACCTGCCGGTGCTCTGCGCCAACATGTACTGAAGTACGACTACGACCCGCTGACAGCCGACGCCCGCTTTCGCCGCGTGACCGTCTACCACGCCGACGGCACGAAGACCGAAGTGGACGTGACGCAAACTTTGGACTATGCCGCTCCCGCCCGTGCCATCTACTGGGGCGCCCGTCAGATTATGATCGAGCTGGGACAGCTGAAGCCCGGCGACGTCATCGACTACGAGATAGACAAGAAGGGCTTCACCTACGCCCTGCTGGCCGACGCACCGACGCAGCCGGACGGCGACGATTCGCGTTTCATCCCGCCTATGCGCGGGCAGTTCTACGACATCGTGCCCTTCTGGAGCAGCGACCCGACGGTACGCAAGGTCTACCGCGTCAGCCTGCCTGCCGACAAGGACATGCAGTTCCAGTTCTATCAGGGCAGCTGTACGTCGTCCCTGCACTACGAGGACGGACGCAAGGTCTACACCTTCGCCTCGGACGGCCTGATGCCTTTCCGTCGCGAACCGAACATGGTGGACTTCTACGACGCCGCCCCCAAGCTGATGATGTCCACTACCGCCGACTGGCGTGAGAAGTCGCGCTGGTTTCATGGCGTCAACGAAGACTACGGCAGCTTCACCGCCATCCCCGAAGCACAGCGCAAGGTGGACGAACTGACGCGCGGCAAGAAGACCGACATGGAGAAGATAGCCGTGCTGACCCATTGGGTGGCCGACAACATCCGCTACGCCGGTATCACCATGGGCAAGGGCGAAGGATTCACCTTGCACAACCTGAAGATGGACTATACCGACCGCTGCGGCGTATGCAAAGACATCGCCGGCACACTCATCTCTTTCCTGCGTATGGCGGGTTTCGAAGCTTATCCGGCCATGACGATGGCGGGCAGTCGCGTGGAGACCATCCCTGCCGACCACTTCAACCACTGTGTGGTTGTGGTACGCCTGAAGAACGGCACCCTGATGCCTCTTGACCCCACGTGGGTACCTTTTTGCCGTGAACTGTGGAGCAGTGCCGAACAGCAGCAGAACTATCTGCCGGGCACACCCGAAGGTACCGACCTTTGCCTGACGCCTGTCTCCGCTCCCGAAAACCACTACGTCCGCATCCACGCTGACAACCGCCTCGATGCCGACGGCATCCTGAAAGGCAGCTTCACCATCGAAGCCGAAGGACAAAGCGACAGCAACATCCGCCGCATCTTCACCACCGGCTTTCAGACCGAATGGCAGAACACGATGGAGCGCCAGCTCCTGAACGTCTCGCCCAAAGCACGCCTCCTCCGTGTAGACTACGGACGCGCCCCAAAGAACTATCAGAAGGCACCCATCCGCATCACTTTCCGCTACGAGATACCCGATTATGCCCTGACAGGCGACGGCAACGAAATGGTCTTCAAGCCTTTCGTATTGAACAATCTCTATACACAGGTATTGTCTTACCTGCACATCGACACCGGACTGGAAACACGCCGCTATGGCTTTAAGGACGGTTGTTCACGCTTGGTGGAACTGAACGAAACGCTCCGTCTGCCCTCAGGCTACCGGCTGGCAGGCCAACCGCGACATGACAGCCTCAGCGGACAGGCCGCCGACTTCGACGGCTCCATTGCCCAGGAAAACAACCAGCTGACGGTGAAGACCCGTCTCGTCCTGAAGAAGCGCGTTTATGAGGCTTCCGACTGGGACAGCTTCCGTCGGGCCGTCAATACGGCCAAGAGTTACGGCCAATACCTCGTCGTAAGAAAATGAACTGATTTGTCCAACCCTAAACAGAACTGAAGAAGAATGAAAACAATCCATCTATATACAGGTGCACTTGCCCTGCTCTTGTTCGTGACCCTTACCACACAGGCTGCCCCGGAGGCCCGATTCGGCAAGCTGTCGAAGACCTACACCCTGCATACCGACGGCAGTCAGGAACTCCGTGTGCAGAAAGAACTGACCCTCTACACCCACGCCGCCATGAACAGCCTCTACGGCGAAACGTTCATCGTCTACGATCCGCAATACCAGCAGCTTGAGATACACGACTCGTACACGCGGCAGAAGGACGGTACCCTCATCCGTACCCCTGCCAATGCCTTTGTCGAGGTATTGCCCTCCGCAGCCGCCAATGCTCCGGCCTACAACCGTCTGAAGGAAATGGTCGTGGTACATACCGGTTTGGAGTTGGGCGCCACCATCTGTCTGGACTACTCCATCAAGAGCCGTGCCGGCTACCTGCCCGAATTGGACATCTGTTGCCCGGTAAAGGAGCTGTCGCCTATCGACGAGTTCACCTTTCGCATCGAAGTACCCGAAGACAAGCCACTGCACTACGAACTGCTGAATGCCTCTGCCCGTCCGTCGGAAGCGCAGAAGGACGGCATGAAATCTGTTACCTGGAAACTGAAGGACGTGGAGCCGCGCCCCTATTCCTATCCCTCCCTACGCAGCAGTCTGGGCATCGTACAACAGGCGGCTTCCGGCATGATGCCCGTCATTGTGGCCTCCACCTGGCCCGGCTATGCCAAAGCACTGAAGTCACTTGCCCGACAATTCACTCCCGGTGACCGCACCGTCATCGAAGCCAAACTGACCGAACTGAAGCAAGCCGCCCAGAAAGACAGTACCGACCTGCGCAGCGTCATTGCCGACTACATGAATGGGCTCTACCGTTCCAACCTGTGTACGGTGTCACTGCAGGAAGCGGGATACCGCCTGCGTCCGGCTTCGGAAGTTATCCGTAGCGCTTACGGCACACAGGCCGAACTGGTCAACTTGGATGTCGCCTTGCAACAGGCTGCCGGTCTGAAAGCCGAAGTGGCTGTCTGTGCCCTCCGCCCGTCGGAGACAGATAACCAGGGAATGGGAAGCATCGTGTCGGTTGTGGCGAAATCGGATGCCACTCCGAAAGACGCAGTACTACAGGGTACGGATGAAGCCCGGCTGCAAAGCTACATGACAGTGACCGACCTCCAGGCACAACCCTTGAAACTGCCCTTCCGCAATATCCAAGACACTCAACAGGACATACTGGAAGTGAAGGCCGACAACTCGCAGGCTCTGCCCAATGGATGGCAGGTTGTCAACTTAAAGCCCGTATCGGCTGTCCTTCCGCTCTACACCTACGCTGCCAATACCACTATCCGAGAGAACATCCTGCTTCCACAGACCGTGAACGTGATCTGCGAAACGCTGGTCAAGCTGCCCGAAGGCACTGTCTGGAGTCCGAAGGCCGACAAGGAACTGACCCGTCCGTGCGGCAAGGTGTCGTTCACATACCGTTCCGACGCAGACGGAGTGACCGTCACCCGCAGCCTCAGCATCACGCAACAACTGTTCACGCCTGAAGTCTACCGCGACTTCTATGCCCTGATGGCCGAATGGCGTGACACCAACAACCACACGCTATTGCTGAAGCCGGCAGAATAAGGCCCAAATAAAAACGAGGGCGCATCCAATCGGATGCGCCCTCGTCGTTTACTATATATCGGTTCGGATTATACCAGATGTGAAATCCATTCCTCACGCTCGCCCGGCAGCAGGTCGATAACCGGAATCTCGACCATCGTGTAACAGCCCGGCTGCTGACGCATGGACGCACGTGCCACGCATACCAATACCTGAGCTGTCAAAGCCGGATTGTTGATGCGCATGTTGAATTCGAACAGCTGGTTCTGCGTCTTGCCCGAAACGCCCTTGCGGGTAAGGTTCACGCCATGACCCATATCGAGCAGCGCATCTACGCTGGGCACGAGCTTCACATGTGTCTCGTCGTTCACAAAATAAGGATCAGCCTTGATGGCAGCAGCTACCTTGTCGAAGTCATAGCCTTCGTTCAATTCAATGTACACCATACGGCGATGAATGCCTGTGCCGGTAGGAATAGTCATGGACAAGGCAGCCTTCACACCTGCAATGGCCTTCACGGCTACCGTGTGTCCCATACTCATACCCGGTCCGAAGTTGGTGTACGTGATGCCTTTCGGTGCAATAGCCTCCAGCAGTGTACGAACGACAGAATCGCTTCCCGGATCCCATCCGGCCGAAATGATAGAAACGGTGTTGTGAGCCTTGGCCTCCGCATCGAGTGTGCGGCGCAGGTCGGCAATGCCCGTATGGATATCGAAGCTGTCGACCGTATGAATACCCAATGCCAGGATTCCCTTCGCATACTTCTCCACGCTGCGGGTGGGGGTACAGAGGATGGCTACGTCTACGCTTTCCAACTCCTTTATATCTTTTACCACAGGATAATCGTTCAGTTCAGCCGGACGGTTCCCGGCACCTGCACGGCGTACTACACCGGCAATCTCAAAATCAGGCGCAGCCTGCAATGCCTGGAGCACATAGTGCCCGATATTGCCATAACCAACGATGGCAGCTCTTACTTTTTTCATACTTTCAGCGAATTTAATTATCAGTTTTCTGTTTCGTGGGTACAAAAGTAGTCATTATTCTTTAAACTCGCACACATAGCAGTTCATTCTTCCATTCCCTTTTTTCTTTATTAAGACTATTTTATGGCAAAGGGATATTTTGTACATTTGCACCGGAACATATAACAAGACAAGCAAAGCATCGGTTCGGAGACTGCAAAACGCTGTTCCGAAACGGCTATAACGAAACTTTTTTGATATGATAGAATACCTTCGAGGCGAACTGGCCGAACTCAGTCCGGCAGCCGCCGTCATTGATTGCAATGGTGTAGGCTACCTGGCCAGTATCTCACTCAACACTTATTCGGCCATCCAGAGCAAGAAGTCCTGCAAGCTCTACATCTACGAAGTCATCCGCGAAGACGCCTACCAGCTCTACGGCTTTGCCGACAAGCAGGAGCGCGAACTGTTCCTGCTGCTCATCTCCGTGTCGGGCATCGGCGGGAACACCGCCCGCATGATACTTTCGGCCCTTTCGCCTGCCGAACTCATCAACATCATCAGTACAGAAAACGCCAATCTGCTAAAGACGGTGAAAGGCATCGGCCTGAAAACCGCCCAACGCATCATCGTGGATCTGAAGGACAAGATGAAGACCGGCTCTGTAGCTGCGGCAATGGGGGGCGAATCGGGCCTTCCACTCTCTGCTACCGCCAACAACGAAGTGATGGACGAAGCTGTAGCCGCCCTCACCATGCTGGGCTTCGCCCAGGCCGCCTCACAGAAAGTAGTGCTGGCCATCCTGAAAGAAACCCCCGACGCTCCGGTGGAACAGGTCATCAAACTGGCTTTGAAAAGGCTTTGAGACGCTATTCCCTTTATAAAAACGCTCTTATTTGCTGAAATAATAATGCAAATATCAGAAATGTGCGACGAGTTCTAACACAATTTTATTCTGTTCGGAAATGGACGGTACGACATCCTTTTTATAAAAGTATTGTTCGTAATTCAACCTTATATCGGATTGCAGCTTGGCTGTTCCGAGGCTTAATGTTATTCCTCCTGTAAGTCTGTGACGTTCAGGATCATCAATTTTCAATTTGCCTTCCGCATCTTTATTGCCTATGCTATGATTGCTCATATAGTCGTATCTTCCGAGGAAAGATATAGAAGTAAGTCCTTTTCTCATCGGGAGGCGATAGGCGACAAAGGCATCTGCTGCGTTTACGGGAGTAAATGAATTGTGAGCATAGTTTTTACGCATATATTCGCCCTCGATATGCCAGCGTGATGTCTGCCAGTATGTTCCCGCATCCCACATCATTACATTTACATCTTCCGCATTGGCTTTCTGACAACTGAGTGTTACGTTAAAATGATTGGCAATGAGTGTCTGGGCTTTGAATGAGAAATTATAGTTATTTGTCCAAAAATCTTTCTGGTTCGTCAAGCCTGAGCCGTTGAAGATACCACCTTCAAGAGTTACCGGTGTTGGCCATCGGGATGTCCATGACACCGAAACTCCCACATCTCTTACATTTCCTACCTGTTTGGCGATGAAAGAACGGTTGGCAAAGAATTGGAGATGAGGAGAGCGATGGGCGTCTATTGTAAATGGTACCCGCATCTGCCCTGCCGTGAATTTCCAATCTTTGGGTTGAATACGCACATAGGCATCCAGCATCTTGATTTCACCCTCGTCCGAAAGGTCAATTTCAGCCCTATACCGAACTGCGGGTATTACCTTCCCTTCGACACTCAGTCGGGCATTCCGTATCTCGAAGCGTCCTTTCTCAATAAGCGGTTCATACTCATACTTGGCACGTATAGTACCATGTATTTCCGGCAGATATTCTTTATTGATATTGATTTGAGCACTCATAAGAGAGGTGAATGCAAACAAAAGAAAGAAGATAAATATACTTTTCTTCATATAACGTCTTTTAAATTATATCGAGCGACATTGAGCCTTGAAGGAATAATACAATCTTTTTACCTTAGATAATTATGCCGGACTGATAACAGGAGTTATTCGTGAACGAAATTCGGAATCATGGAGCTTGGCAAATGCCCGAAGATATTTTCGTAATGAGGATGTCAGCTCCCGTGTTTCCTGAAGAATATTGATATAGACGTATAGCACGGTCATTGCAGTAGGATCACCGTCATGGAGCTGATCGAACAGACGATGATAGGTGCCTGAAACCATCTCCTTAATTTCATCTCCGCGACGACGGAGTGTTGGGATTGCTTCCATACTTCCGGTATCCATAAGGGTGATGGTGTCGTTGAGAAGAGTATCAACCTGTGTACGAATCATCTCCAGTTCCGTCACATATCGGAGTGGCAGAGGAAGGAAATTATTTTCCACATGCTCCCTGCATACTTCATTTATGCGTCGGAGATTATAGAGAATGCTCATACAACAGTTGTTGCTCAAATGAAACCATGCGTTTTTCTCTATCGCGGTTTCGTGACTGACCCGACGGATACAAAGGGTTTCTTTTCGTCTGGCATTTTTCAGTATCCGCTTTTCCATTTCCAGACTTTTATCGGCTTTTGACAATCCGCCGGCATTTTCTTTTATGAAAGCTTCGGTCACACCGTTGTAAAGTTTCTGAGCATATTCAATAAACTTTCTCTGCTGCTCAACAATATACAGTAATGTGAGATTCCAAGTCTCCTGCTTGTCATCAGTAGTGAGGATTGTCTGAAACAAGGTATCTCCATTTTCCTCTTCCTGCTTTTCCTTAAAACGCTGGTTGCTCCGTATGATGAGCCAAAGAGTAAGGGCTGCCAGTGCTACCATAACCCAGTGACCGCCATAGTACATTGCGAGGACAATTATTCCTGCGCCGATGAACGCGGCACCGGCAGTAATAAACCAGCCTCCGATAACAGAGATGACACCGGTGACCCTGAAGACTGCGCTCTCCCGGCCCCATGCCTTGTCGGCAAGCGATGTACCCATAGCCACCATGAATGTTACGAATGTGGTGGAAAGGGGCAGCTTCAACGATGTACCGAGTGCGATGAGTGTTCCGGCAAGGACAAGATTTATAGAGCCTCGAATGAGATCGAATGCAGCTCCTTGTTCCATTATCGTTTCATCGACATTGAAACGACGATTGAACCAACGCCGTACACGAAGTGGAGTCACCCGTCTTACCCGTGCCAATATGGAAAGAATCCAGCGCACAAGCCTACGGGCAATTCTTGACGAACCGAACATCTCATCACCGCCGTTCTGTGAGCCAAGACCGATTTCTGTCTTAGATACATTACGGGCCTTCTTCGATGTAGCAAGTGCCGTGACCATTATTACTCCGGCTCCGATTAGAAAATAGAGAGGGGTGCTCGCCGGACTGTTGAGAGACCCCATTAAGAAACCGTGAGCATCGCCTCCTCCATTGGCTATATAATCCTGATAGGAGGCAAGTCCGGTGAGAGGAACACCGATGAAGTTTACAAGGTCGTTCCCGGCAAAAGCCATGGCGAGGGCAAAAGTACCCATAAGGACGATTACTTTCAGCACATTGACCTTCAACCAGTGAAGCAACTGCATGAGGATTGTGAAGAATACCAGGCATCCGCCAAGAATGGTCAGTGTATTCTCTTTAATCCATGCCTTAACCTCCGGGGTCATAAAAGTAAGATCTTTCGCGCCTTTGAGCAAAAGGAAATATATTATCGCCGTAGCGCATATACCTCCAAAAATTCCTATTTTCCACTTCAAACGGCTTTTATACTCGAATGTGAAAACCATTCGGGACAGGAATTGCACTACTGTTCCGAAAAAGAAGGCAATAGCCACTGAAAGGAATATTCCTAAGATTACCGATAATGCTTTCTCTGTATTGAGCAGTTCGGCAAAACCGAGGTCAACTCCACCTGCCATTTTGATAAGAGCGACTACGAATGTAGCACCAAGCAACTCGAAAACCATTGAGACGGTGGTCGATGTCGGCATACCCAATGAGTTGAAGATGTCAAGAAGGATAATGTCGGTGACCATAACCGCCATGAAGATACAGATAAGGTCATAGAACGAGAAATGTTCCGGTCGGAAAATGCCATGGCGGGCAATATCCATCATGCCGTTACTCATTGCCGCCCCGATGAAAACACCTATTGATGCAACAATCAGGATTCGTTTGAAAGAAGCCGCTTTCGTTCCTAAAGCAGAATTCAGGAAGTTCACTGCATCATTGCTTACTCCTACTGACAAATCGAATACAGCCAAAAGGAAAAGGAAAATGATGACACATAAAAAAAGGATGTCCATGTTTTTGTTGTTTAGTTTTGCATTATTTTTCGATGCAAAGGGACTCCAAAAACATTTCAAAAAGATGTCTAAAAGATTGAGTTTTTATGAAGTCTATTTCAGTATCATCAGGATGGCTCCGGCAACAGTTTCTCTTTCATCAATCTCTATTTAATATAATCTTAAAGCAAAGGCCGCCATTGGGATTATTAGACACGGTAATTGAACCACGATGTAATTGTACGGCGTTTTTAACGATGGAAAGTCCGAGACCGGTTCCTCCCGCTGCGCGTGATCGTCCTTTATCCACTCGATAAAACCGCTCGAACAGCCGGGGCAGATGTTCCTCTGCCACTCCACAACCGTTGTCACATAACGTAAGAATGATTTTATTAAGGCTGCTCGGCATCTGAGTAACGGTTATCTTATTACCACCACTGTAAGAAATGGCATTATCAATCAGATTAAAGAAAACGGATTCCCATAGCGAGCGGCTGCCTTTCATCTCTATTGGTTTCACAACATCATTCTGAATTGTAAAGCCATGCTTTTCTGCGATTTCCGATCTTTCTTCCACAACGTTACGGATAATTTCCTTCAGGTCGATTTGCTCTCTGACAATGGATTTTGCCCCGTCCTCCATACGTGTTATCAAGGATACATCTGACAGCAGTTGTTGCAGTCGCTGATTGTTTGCGAGACAGCGCGTTAAAAACTCAATACGCTTCTCCTTACCCATATCAGGATGGTTCAATAATGTTTCTATACACACCTGAATTGAAGCCACCGGTGTTTTGAGTTCATGATTGATATTATCGGTGAGCTGCTTTTTGATACGTTCTTTCTCCTGTTGTTCATGGAGCGCGGCACTATGTTCCCTGTCTCGTTCCGAAATAGCCTGTTGAAGGGAGACATATAATCGGACAATGTGGTTTGATATGTCTCCCAATTCATCATGGGGGAAAGGTTCATCGTCATATATCTTGTTCCCTTTCTCCGCACTTTCGGCAAAGAGTTTAAGCCGCCGGACATGCAGACCGACTCGGCGGGTCGCAAAATATCCTAACGTACACATGATAATCGTAAGTCCTGCAAGGAACCATAGGAAACCCTTGTCCGCTTGCAGAAGTCCGTCCAGTGACACGGAATAAGGCACGGCAGTGCGTACAATAATTCCGTTAGCTCCCTTTCGTGCAGAATAGAAATAGGTCTCTCCAGTGCTTTCGCTATGTCGGCGTATGGTATAACCGGTTCCGAAACGAATCGCCTCTGAAATTTCCTCCCGTCGGAGATGATTTGTGTTAGGCAGCGCATCCAGTGAATTGTCATAAATAACCTGACCTGAAGAGTCGACTATGCTGACACGCAAATCCTTAAAGTCATCGACATCTACAGTGTTTATGTCGATGTTTCCAGTCTCAAGTTGGTGTATGATACGTTCATTCAAAACCTGCAACTGAGCGTTTAGTTCCCCGGCCTTGAAATCTTTTTCCCGCTTATACTGGAAAAGGAGGACGCAGACTACCAACAATATAGAATATCCGACTAACCAAAGGAATAACCGTCTGGAATATGTGATTTTACCCCATGAAGCCATAACCGTATCCTGACCGTGACTTTATATAACTACCGTATTTCCCGATTTTTTGGCGTATTCGAGCAATATTGACATCTACGACTCTGTCAAGCACGACAACTTCATCCGGCCAAATCTCATTAAGCAATTCTTCTCGCGTGAAAATCCTACCGATATTGCTTAAAAGTTTAAGCAGTATCTCAAACTCTTTCTTGGGAAGTCTGACTTCATTTCCATCCACCACACATAGTTTTCGAGACGGAATGATGGTCAATCCCTCATAAGTCACTTTCTCCGTATCCGATTTTATCGGAACGGCTGAGCCGGAGGTTCGCCGCAACACTGTTTTAACTCTCGCAATTACATTGCGTAAAGAGTAAGGTTTCATGATATAATCATCGGCTCCAAGTTCAAGGCCGTCTATCATATCATCTTCCGTATCTTTTGCCGTGCAGAAAATAATAGGGATTGATGCAGTCACAGGATTGGATTTGAGAATCTTTACGAGTTGGGTTCCTGAGATTTCCCCCATCATTATATCAAGAAGAAGCAGGTCATATTTTGAAACATCCATTGCAAGTACGGCCTCGGCATTGTTCGCAGTGTCAACCTCATAGCCTTCGGCTTCAAGATTGAATCGGAGAGCCTCGCAAAGAGTGTCTTCGTCGTCAACAACTAAAAGTCTTTTACTCATTGATTATATCCTCTATTGCTGTTTTCAGGTTGCAAATTTACGAATAATTCTTCTTCATTACCTTGTCTATCAAAAATTTAATAAAAACGTAACATCTTCGACTGATGTTCCTGCACCGGCTATATTGATGATGAAATCAATCGGGAACTTCATTGCCCGTTATTTCCTGGGAGAATATTATGAAGACAAGTGATTCGGAATTACAAACGATTAACAAAAGTAGAAAAGATAGGTACTATTTAGATGCAGTTATAGAAATAAATAGGAACAGATAATGGTATAAAACTTGATTTTTCGTACAAATATTTCTATCTTTGCCGCTATGAAAAATAGACTGCTTATTTTGGGTAATACGCCTGTCATAAAACTATTATAACGATGAAAAACATTCCTTCCGCTGCTTTCAGCGACACCAAGTCCCATTACGAATTGCTCGACGGCCTGCGTGGAGTGGCCGCCCTGCTGGTTGTGTTCTACCATATCTTCGAAGGACTGTCCTTCGCCGCCGGAGGAACCCTTATCACCGTCATCAATCACGGTTATCTGGCCGTTGACTTCTTTTTCATCCTGTCCGGTTTCGTTATCGGTTATGCCTACGACGACCGGTTGGGCAAAAGCATGAGCCTGGGCGGCTTCTTCAAACGAAGGCTGATACGCCTTCACCCGATGATCGTGATGGGCGCCGTACTGGGCGTGGTGTTCTATCTGCTGCAAGGTTCTGTACGATGGGATGGCACCCACATCAGCCTTTCACTGGTAATGCTTGCCCTGCTCTGCGCCCTGTTCTTTATTCCGGCCGCTCCGGGAGCCTGTTACGACATACGCGGCAACGGCGAAATGTTCCCGCTGAACGGGCCGAACTGGTCGCTCTTCTTCGAGTACATCGGCAACATCCTCTATGCGCTCTTCATCCACCGCCTGAGCAACAGGGCACTGACCCTGCTGACCGTCTTGTCGGGACTGGGGCTGGCTTGGTTCGCGCTGTTCGATGTGGTAGGTTACGGCATGATTGGTGTAGGTTGGACGCTGGACGGCGCCAACTTCTTGGGAGGTCTGCTGCGCATGCTCTTCCCCTTCACGCTGGGCATGCTGCTGTCACGCCACTTCAAGCCGGTCAAAATCAAGGGAGCCTTCTGGATTTGTACAGCCGTATTGATCGTCCTGTTCTGTGTCCCCTACATAGAAGGGAAAGAGGTCATCTGCCTGAATGGTCTGTATGAACTGTTCTGCATCTTCCTCGTGTTCCCGTTGCTGGTGTGGCTGGCTGCTTCCGGGAAGACTACGGACAAGCATTCTACCCGGATCTGTCAGTTTGCGGGCACCCTTTCTTATCCGCTCTATGCCGTCCACTACCCCGTGATGTACCTGTTCTATTCCTGGCTGATCAAGCACCAACACTATACGTTCGGTGAAGTGTGGCCGATGGCTCTCACGGTCTATGCCGGCAGCATCCTGTTGGCCTGGCTTTGTCTGAAATATTACGACGAACCTGTGCGCCGGAAGTTAAGCAAAAAATAGCTCTCAAAACAAACTGTCACCGTAATCCATTGATAATGTATATTTTTACGGTGACACGTATAAACTTTTGGCAAACATTATGTGAGTCATTCAATAATGAAAAGTTTATAAAACTACTTGCAACCTGTCACCACAAACTACCAATCATCAGCTAAGTATGGTGACAGGTAATATGGGACATTCATTAAATAGTATAAAATTAGCCAACTAATTAATACACAAATTATTGCGAATTAGTTGGCTTTTTTGTA
>NZ_CANRPM010000068.1 GCF_947632445.1 uncultured Bacteroides sp.
ACGATGGGATATGTCTTTTAAATCGCGACATCATTAGAGTTTCGTTTATGGCGTAGTGATACATTGAATCGTCCATTACCCATTCGCCAACAGACATCTTCACACAGTGCTTCATGAAAGTATAATACAGTGCTTCCTTACCTCCTCAGAAAGCACTGCATGAGCCCCTCACGAAGCACTGCATGAAAGGCTGACGCAGTGCTTCGTCAGAGACGGTGCAAGTGGGACGTTGCACGGCATGGCTCTTAATAGTGGTTGTACGACACCACCTTGTCCTGATCCTTGCGCGACTTCTTTCGCTTGGGCTTGGCCGCATAGCCTACGGCCACATCGAGCAACAGACGTTTGCCCGCAGGAATACCCACCAGCTGCTTTATCTCCTTCTCGTCGAACCACCCCATGATGCACGAACCCAACCCTTCACTTTCGGCGGCGAGCGTGATGTGTGCGGTAGCGATACCGATGTCTATCAGGGGAAAATACTTGTCCTTGATCTTCGAGCCGAGGAAGGAAGTGACGTTCATCGACTCCTCGACGATCAGGATATGCACAGGTGCCTCCTTGGCAAACCGGTTCATGCCCAACCCTGCGGCAGCTTTCCCCACCCGTCGCGCGAGTTCAGGGTCGTCCACTACTACAAACTTCCACGGCTGGGCGTTGCAGGCCGAAGGGGCCAGACAGGCTGCCTGAAGAATACGCTCCAACTTTTCGCGCTCCACAGGGCGATGCTCGTAGGCGCGGTCACTCTGGCGGCTGGCCGCCAATTGCAAAAAATCCATCGCTATCTCTCCATCTATAATTTATGACTGATACGAAATCATGCGGCTGATGTACTTGCCGATGATGTCGAACTCCAAGTTCACTACCGAACCCACCCGGATGGCATGGAAGTTGGTATGTTCGAAGGTATAGGGAATGATGGCCACCTGGAAAGTATCGTCCGTAGGATTGCACACCGTCAGGCTGACACCGTTGACTGTAACCGACCCCTTGTCCACCGTGATATAGCCTCGTCGGGTCATCTCCTTGTCGAACGCATAGCGGAAGGTATAATAATAACTGCCCGCGGCGTCCTTCACGTCGGTACAAGTAGCCGTCTGATCCACATGCCCCTGCACAATGTGCCCGTCCAAGCGTCCGTTCATCATCATGCTGCGCTCCACGTTCACCTCGTCGCCCACCTTCAGCAAGCCCAGGTTGGAGCGGTCGAGCGTCTCCTTCATGGCGGTGACAGTATAAGTATCGTCAGTCAGCGCCACGACGGTCAGACATACACCGTTGTGAGCCACACTCTGGTCAATCTTCAGTTCGCCCGCGAAGGAGCAACGGAAAGTGAAATGCACATTCTCCTGTTCTTTTACCACATTCACCAGCGTGGCACATTCTTCTACAATTCCAGAAAACATAAATCTCTTTCTTTTTAAGGGTTACGACATGACATCCCCCAGCCGAAGGGAAACAATCCCCATCCGCAGCGAATGTTTCTGCAAAAATAGTGAAAGGTAAGCGCATACCCAATCAAAAGCTCACGCTTTTAAGTAAGTTTTATCTAAAAATAAAAGAAGCTGCGAGAAAAAGGCAGGGCCTGGAAGCATAATCTAATCCAGAAGACTTATCTTTGCTGCGGCTAAACAAGAAACGATATGAAACAAAAAGAAATTCCCATACTGCTGCTTACAGGATATTTAGGCAGTGGCAAAACCACCTTAGTGAACCGCATCTTAGCCAACAAGCGGGGTATCCGCTTCGCTGTCATCGTGAACGACATCGGCGAAGTAAACATCGACGCCGACCTCATCCAGAAAGGCGGCATTGTGGCTCAGAAAGACGACAGCCTCGTCGCCTTGCAAAACGGTTGCATCTGCTGCACGCTGAAGACCGATCTCATCGAGCAAGTCCACGAGTTGATGCGTACCGAACGTTTCGACTACATCGTCATCGAGGCCAGCGGCATCTGCGAGCCCGAACCCATCGCACAGACACTCTGCTCCATCCCCCGCCTGGGCGACGCCTATACCCGCCATGGCATCTGCCGCCTGGACTGCTTGGTCAGCGTAGTCGACGCCCTGCGCCTGCAAAGCGAATTTGCCTGCGGCGACAGCCTGACACGCAAGGGATTGGACGAGGAAGACATCGAAAACCTCATCATCCAGCAAATCGAATTCTGCAACATCATCCTGCTGAACAAAGCAGCCGAAGTGAAGCCGGAAGAGCTGGGACGCATCAAGAAAATCATCCGCACCCTGCAACCTTCGGCTGAAATCATCGAATGCAACTACGCCGACGTGCCGTTGGAAAAACTGCTCGACACGCATCTGTTCAACTTCGAACGTGCCGCCACCTCGGCCGGCTGGATTCGTGAGATAGAACGTGCCGCCACAGAGGAAGAAGAACGCGAGGCGCATGCCTGCGGCAACCCTCACCACGACCATGAAGAAGAACATCACCACGAAGAGCATGAACACGAAGAGGAAGGACATCACAATCATCATCACCACCACGACCACGAAAGTGGCGAGGCAGAAGAATACGGCATCGGCACGTTTGTTTATTACCGCCGCCCCGCCTTCAACATCCACAAGCTGGATCACTTCATCGCCACTCGCTGGCCCAAGAACATTATCCGCACCAAAGGCGTATGTTAACTTCAGCCACAACCGCGACATGTCCTACCTTTTCGAGCAGGCAGGCGTGCAGAAGCAGCTCACCGAGGCCGGCCAGTGGTATGCCACCGCACCCGAAGAAGACCTCATCGAACTGATGAAGCAGGAGCCGGGCCTGCTGCGCGACTGGGACGAGAAGTACGGCGACCGCATGCAGAAGATTGTCTTCATCGGCCAACATCTCGACAAGGAACAGCTGGCGCACGACTTAGATGAATGTCTGGAATGAACCTTTAAAAGAACAAAGGGAATAATAGCTGAAAGGGTTACTTCCGCATCAGCCGTTCGTACACGCGCGGATGGAGGAAATAGCGCACATCCTTTCCCGCCTTGACAGACTCTCGGATAAAGGTGGAACTGATTTCGATCACCGGCGCATCAACCAGACGCACGCGAGGAGGCAAAGAAGAGACGTCGACAGGATAGCCTGAACGGGGATATATCGAAATAGGATTCTCGGCCAGCAGGCGCTCAGACCGGTACCAATGGGAGAAGGAGTGCCAGTTGTCCGATCCGATAATCAAGTGAAATGTATGCTGCGGATAGGCTTCCTTCAGGCAATCGAATGTGTGGATGGTATAGGAAGGACGGGGCAAATGGAATTCAAAATCGGAAGCACGGAATTTGGGATAGCCCTCTACGGCTAATTGCACCAACTCCAACCGCAAGGCATCGGGCAGCAAGTCCTGCCCCACCTTGAAAGGATTGCGGGGAGTTACCAGAAACCACAGTTCATCCAATCCGCCAAATTCGCAAAGGTAATTGGCCAGGGCCAGATGGCCGACGTGAATGGGGTTGAACGAACCGCTGAAGATACCTATATCCATAACGCATCAGATTTTCTTTCCCTCGTGCTGTATATTCGCATTCAGCAGCCCTGCCGCAGATACCGACAAGATAACATCGACGTTCAGTAATCCCTTGTTCATCTTGCACGAGAGATCTTTTCCGCTATTATCTTTCGTCATACCTTCAGAAATCGGGTGATTGCTTCCAACGCTTCGGCCTTGGCTGTCTCCAAGTCGTCGTTCACAATGATTTTGTCGAACTTCGGGGCAAAAGACATCTCGTAGGCAGCCTTTGCCACACGGTCTTCTATAACTTCGGGCGTATCGGTGCCACGTCCTACCAGACGTTTGCGCAACTCTTCGACCGAAGGCGGCCGGATAAAGACAGACAAGGCCCGATTGCCATAAACCTTCTTGATGTTGCATCCGCCTACGACATCGACATCGAACACTACATTTTGTCCGGCGGCCAGCTGCTTCTCGACCTGCGACTTCAACGTGCCGTAGAAGCGGTCGTGATAGACTTCTTCGTATTCCAGGAACTCACCCTCGGCAATACGACGGCGGAACTCTTCGGGCGAAAGGAAGAAATACTCTACACCGTCACGTTCCGTACCGCGCGGCGGACGGCTGGTGGCCGAAATGGAAAAAGCCAGGTTCAGGTTCTGTGTCAGCAAATAGTTGATAATGGTCGATTTACCCGAACCTGAAGGGGCGGAAAAGATAATCAGCTTACCCATCGTTCTTGAAAAATCAGTTACATCACGTTCAATACCTGTTCCTTGATCTGCTCCAGTTCATCCTTCATCTGAACTACGATCTTCTGCAACTCGACATGGTTGGACTTGCTGCCCAAGGTATTGATTTCACGGCCCATCTCCTGTGCGATGAAGCCCAATTTCTTACCCTGTCCGCTACCTGTTTCCAGCGTACTGATAAAATATTTCAAGTGATTGCAGAGACGCTGCTTCTCTTCGTTGATATCCAGTTTCTCAATGTAGTAGATAAGTTCCTGCTCCAGGCGGTTCTTGTCGTAATCCACACTGATTGTCTTCTCGAGTGCATCTACAATGCGCTCCTTGATTTTTCCGACCCGTTCCTTCTCATAAGGTTCCACCGTTTCGAGCAGACGGGCAATATTGGCTGTTTTCTCCCGAAACTTTTTCTCAAGCGCAGCCCCTTCCTGTTTACGGAAGTCCACCAGATGATTCAGCGCCTCTTCGACGGCCGCATGGGCCACCTGCCACTCTTCTTCGTCCAGTTCCTGAGTCTCGGTCTTGGTCATCACGTCCGGCAGTCGAAGCAGCGTACCGAACCAGTCTTCAGGCTCAGGAATACCTGTAGCAGAAGAGATTTCCTTGATACGGTGATAGTAGGCTGCCACCAGTTCCTGATTGATGGGCGTAGCCAGTTGGTCGGCATCCTTCTTTTCCACCCAAAGACTGAAATCCACTTTGCCCCGCTCCAGTACGCGGGCTATTTCGTTACGGATTTCTATTTCCTTCTCTCTGTAAGCGGGCGCAATTCGTGTCGACAAATCCAGCGCCTTGCTGTTAAGCGATTTTATCTCAACATTTATCTTTTTATCGGGTAATTCGACAATAGCCTTGCCATATCCCGTCATCGACTGTATCATAATGCTTCTTAAGTTTTATGCAAAATTACACGATTATTTTTAATTACTGAAAATAATCCCGTAAATTTGTCAGCCGATTAAAAAGACGAATCGTAACTATGTCATGTATCCTGCATATTGAAACATCCACGTCCGCCTGTTCGGTAGCCGTGAGCGAAGACGGGCAGGCAGTGTTCAAAAAGGAAGACTTGGACGGCCCTTCCCATGCCGTATCATTGGGCGTTTTCGTAGACGAAGCCTTGTCTTTCGCCGATAGCCATGCCATGCCGTTGGATGCAGTAGCCGTCAGTTGTGGGCCGGGGTCTTACACAGGCCTGCGTATCGGAGTATCCATGGCAAAAGGCATCTGCTACGGACGCAACCTGAAACTCATCGGCCTTCCTACGCTGAAAGTGCAGTGCGTCCCGGTATTGCTCTATCACGATGAGCTTCCCGACGATGCCCTGCTGTGCCCCATGATAGATGCCCGCCGTATGGAAGTCTATGCCGCCGTCTACGACCGTGCATTGAAACCCGTGCGCGACATTGCCGCCGACATTGTGGACGAGCATTCATATCGCGAGTTTCTCGACCGGCATCCTGTCTATTTCTTCGGTGACGGAGCAGCCAAGTGCAAGAGCAAAATTACACACCCGAACGCTCATTTCATTGACGGCATCCGCCCGCTGGCCGGTATGATGTTTCCCTTGGCTGAGAAAGCCATCGCTGAAGAGAAATTCGAAGATGTCGCCTACTTCGAGCCTTTCTACCTGAAGGAATTCGTAGCCGGCAAACCGAAAAATTTACTGAACGGATAACGGGCCATTCATTATAAACCGATAATTTATTGAATATATGCAATATAACACTCAACAGAAACGGATGCCTCTGCCTGAATATGGCCGCAGCATCCAGAACATGGTAAACCATGCACTGACCATCGAAGACCGTGCCGAACGCCAACGTTGTGCCAACACCATCATCAACATCATGGGAGGGATGTTTCCCCACCTGCGCGACGTACCCGACTTTAAGCACAAGTTATGGGATCATCTGGCTATTATGTCCGACTTCAAGCTGGACATCGACTATCCGTTTGAAATAATCCCCAAAAACGACCTCGATGCCAAACCTGACTCCGTGTCTTATCCCTGCACAAAAATCCGATACCGCCACTACGGCCGTACATTGGAAATGCTGATCCGAAAGGCATGCGAGTTTCCTGAAGGCGATGAAAAGCAGAACTTGGTAGCCCTTATCTGCAATCACATGAAAAAGGATTACATAACATGGAACAAAGATACGGTAGACGACCGCAAAATAGCAGACGACTTGTATGAACTGTCGGGCGGTAAATTACAAATGACCGATGAAATACTGAAGCTGATGGCCGAACGGGTCGATTTATACTATCGTCCGACCAAAGTCAATAACCAGAACAATAATAACCGAAACAATAAGAAAAAGAAATATTGAATTCTGCTCCAATAGCGGACTTCACAAACAAATTCCAACAAACCGACTATCATGGCATCATTCATCATCGAAGGAGGACACAGGCTGGCAGGTGACATCCATCCGCAAGGAGCCAAGAATGAAGTACTGCAAATCATCTGTGCCACCCTGCTTACAGCCGAGAAGGTGACCGTACACAATGTGCCCAACATTTTAGATGTAAACAACCTGATTCAGCTGATGCGCGACATGGGAGTAGAAGTGTCTAAAACAGGAATTGCCACCTATACTTTCCAGGCGGCACGCATAGATACGGCTTATTTGGAAAGCGATGAATTTCTGAAGAAATGCTCCAGCCTGCGCGGTTCGGTGATGTTGGTAGGCCCCCTGTTGGCACGCTTCGGCAAGGCTGTCATCTCCAAGCCGGGAGGTGACAAGATAGGACGCCGAAGACTCGACACCCACTTCATCGGTATTCAGAGACTGGGAGCGGGGTTCAGTTACAACGAAACGGCCGGAACGTTCGAAATAACAGCCAATCGGCTGAAAGGCACCTACATGCTGCTGGACGAAGCATCCGTAACGGGTACGGCCAATATCGTCATGGCCGCCGTGCGGGCCGAAGGGAAAACAACCATTTACAACGCGGCTTGCGAACCTTATGTACAACAACTCTGCCGCATGCTGAACCGCATGGGGGCTAAAATAACAGGCATCGCCTCGAACCTGCTTACGATTGAAGGGGTAAAGGAACTGCACGGCACAGAGCACACCATCCTGCCCGATATGATCGAAGTGGGCAGTTTCATCGGCATGGCCGCAATGACAGCCAGCGAACTGACCATCAGAAACGTGTCCTACGAAAATCTGGGCATTATCCCCCAGTGCTTTCGCCGTTTAGGTATCCGCTTGGAGCAACAGGGCGATGACATCTATGTTCCCGCACAGGAAACGTATGAGATTGAATCGTTCATTGACGGTTCCATTATGACCATCGCCGATGCCCCCTGGCCGGGCCTGACCCCTGACCTGCTAAGTGTGATGCTCGTCGTAGCCATTCAGGCTAAGGGAAGTGTGCTTATCCACCAGAAGATGTTCGAGAGCCGTCTGTTTTTCGTGGATAAGCTGATAGACATGGGTGCACAGATCATCCTCTGCGACCCGCACCGTGCTGTAGTCATCGGCCACAACCATGGCCTTCGTCTGCACGGCGGCAACATGACTTCGCCCGACATCCGTGCAGGTATCGCCCTGCTCATTGCAGCCATGAGTGCCGACGGCATCAGCCGCATCCACAACATCGAACAGATAGACCGCGGTTATCAAGACATTGAAGGGCGGCTGAACGCCATCGGAGCAAGAATCACGAGAATCTGACCCCCATGATTAAACGAGAAGAAGTATATAAGATAGGTCTATTCAACAAGCCGCATGGCATTCATGGCGAACTACAGTTCACCTTTACCGACGACATTTTTGACCGGGTGGAGGCCGAATACATCATTTGTCTGCTGGACGGTATTTTCGTACCGTTCTATATCGAAGAATACCGCTTCCGCTCCGATACCACCGCCCTGATGAAACTTGAGGGAGTGGACACGGCAGAACGCGCCCGCATGTTTACCAATGTCGAAGTCTGGTTTCCCGTAAAACATGCGGAAAGCGCTGACAACGGTGAATTGACGTGGAACTGTTTCATCGGTTTTCGTATGGAAGAAATCCGCTGCGGAACCCTGGGGGAAGTAACAGACGTAGATACTTCTACCATCAACACACTGTTTGTCGTCGATCACAACGGCGAGGAACTACTGATACCGGCCCAAGAAGAGTTCATTACCGACATCGACCGCAAGCATAAAGTTATTACCGTCGACCTTCCCGACGGCCTGACAGACTTTGATAAAGCAGAAGAGGAATAACCAATACCCATAAAGAATACATGCCGACCCCGAAGAAAAGAAAAAAAAGCAAAGCTTTCTGGAACAACATCAAGTTCAGGTACAAGCTGACCATTGTCAATGAGAACACATTGGAAGAGGTGGTGGGCCTGCATGTGTCCAAGCTGAACGGCATCTCCGTACTCCTATCCGTATTGACCGTTCTGTTCCTGATGGCCTCCCTGATTGTTGCCTTCACCCCGTTGCGCAATTATCTGCCGGGCTATATGAACAGTGAAATTCGCGCACAAGTAGTAGACAATGCCTTGCGGGTGGACTCGCTCCAACAGTTGGTGGAACGGCAGAACCTGTACATCATGAACATACAGGACATTTTTCGGGGTAAGATCAAAGCCGATACCATACAGTCCATCGACTCATTGACAACCCTGCGCCAGGATACACTCATGGAGCGAACCAAACGGGAAGAAGAGTTTCGCAAGCAATACGAAGAGAAAGAAAAATACAATCTGACGACCCTAACTGCCATGTCGGCAGACGGACTGAATTTCCATTGTCCCACAAGGGGAATCATATCCTCCTCCTTTAATGCCGAACAAAAGCATTACGGCACGGATATTGCCGCCAGTCCGGGCGAAAGCATATTGGCCACCCTGGACGGCACCGTTATTCTGAGTACCTATACCGCTGAAACGGGATATGTGATACAGGTACAGCACAGACAGGATTTCATATCCACCTACAAACACTGTGGGTCGCTGCTCAAAAAAGAGGGCGACACGGTAAAAGGAGGAGAAGCCATTGCCTTGGTCGGCAATACCGGACAGCTGAGCACCGGCCCGCATCTGCATTTCGAATTGTGGCATCGCGGCCATGCCATCAATCCTGAAATTTATATTGTATTCTAAACAAACGATATATCATGATAAAACGGATAGCCATACTGGGTTCTACCGGTTCCATCGGGACACAGGCCCTGCAAGTGATCGAGGAGCATCCCGACAAGTACGCAGCATCCATACTGACAGCCAACAACCGGGTGGAAGAACTCATCGCTCAGGCACGCAAGTTCAGGCCCGAAGCAGTGGTAATCGCCAATGAAGCAAAATACCGGCAATTAAAGGAAGCGCTGGCCGACCTGCCTGTCAAAGTACATGCCGGCGAAGAAGCACTTTGCCGGATTGTACAGGAAAAGCCGATAGACATCGTGCTGACAGCAATGGTAGGATATGCAGGACTGCGCCCCACGATAAATGCCATCCGGGCACGCAAGGCCATTGCCTTGGCCAATAAAGAAACGATGGTGGTGGCAGGCGAACTCATCAACAAACTGGCACACGAAAACCGTACCCCCATCCTGCCTGTCGATTCAGAACATTCTGCCATCTTCCAGTGTCTGGCGGGGGAAGTGGACAACGCTGTCGAAAAAGTAATCCTTACGGCTTCCGGGGGCCCCTTCCGTACCTTCAGCCACGAACAACTGAAGACGGTAACCAAAGAACAGGCCCTGCGCCACCCCAACTGGGACATGGGTGCCAAAATCACGATTGACTCTGCTTCGATGATGAACAAAGGATTCGAAGTCATAGAGGCCAAATGGTTGTTTGGCGTACAGCCGCACCAGATAGAAGTGATAGTCCATCCTCAGTCGGTCATCCACAGCATGGTGCAGTTCGAAGACGGCGCGGTGAAAGCACAGTTAGGTATGCCGGACATGCGCCTGCCCATCCAGTATGCCTTCTCCTATCCCGACCGTCTGCATGCTTCGTTCCCGCGATTGGATTTCACAAAATGCACGGAGCTGACCTTCGAACAGCCGGATACCACCCGCTTTCGTAACTTGGCCTTGGCCTACGAAGCCCTGAATCGCGGAGGGAACATGCCTTGCATCGTCAATGCAGCCAACGAAGTCTGCGTGGCAGCCTTCCTGCACGACCGTATTTCGTTCCTCGGCATGAGCGATGCAATCGAAAAGGTCATGGAGCGCGTGACCTTCATTCCACAACCGACCTACGAAGATTATGTGGCAACGGATGCCGAAGCACGCCGCGTTGCGGAAAGCCTGCTGAACGGATCATTGAAATGAATATTAATAACCGATAATTGATAGTTGAATAAACAATGGAAACATTTTTAATTCGTGCCCTACAGCTTGTCATGAGCCTCTCGCTGCTCGTGGTCATTCACGAAATGGGTCACTTCCTCTTTGCCCGCCTCTTCAAGACGCGGGTCGAAAAGTTCTGCCTCTTCTTCGATCCCTGGTTCAGCCTGTTCAAGTTCAAGCCCAAGCACAGTGAAACGGAATATGGCATCGGCTGGCTGCCGCTGGGCGGATATGTCAAGATAGCCGGCATGATAGACGAGTCGATGGATACCGAACAGATGAAACAACCTGTGCTGCCGTGGGAGTTTCGTGCCAAGCCGGCCTGGCAACGGCTGCTCATCATGGTGGGCGGCGTATTGTTCAATTTTCTGCTGGCCCTGTTTATCTACTCCATGATTCTCTTTGCCTGGGGCGATTCATACGTCCCGGTACAAAAAGCGCCGCTCGGCATGGACTTCAACGAGACCATGTATCGGGCGGGGTTCCGCGACGGCGATGTCCTGATTTCGGCCGACGGCGTACCCTTTGAGCGCATGGGCAGCGACCTGCTGACGGCCATTGTCGATGCCCGCCAGGTGACGGTGCTACGCGAAGGCCGGGAAGTTTCGGTCTACATCCCCGACGACCTGATGGACCGCCTGCTGGCGGACAGTACCCGCTTTGCCGACTTCCGCTATCCGTTTGTCATCGACAGCATCGTGCCCGGACGTCCTGCCGCACGGGCCGGACTGCAACCGGGCGACAGCATCACGCAGTTGGACGGACGCAACATCGCCTACTTCGACTTCAAGGAAGAGATGCTGAAACGCAAGGCCGACGGACAGGCATCGCACGACATCCGCCTGACCTACGTGCGCAACGGTCTCACCGACACCCTGAGCCTGACCACCGACTCCCTCTACGAGATAGGCATCACAGCCGACATGCGCACCGCCCGCCTGCTACCCGTAGTAAAGAAAGAATACACTTTCTTCTCGTCCTTCCCTGCCGGCGTCATGCTGGGCGTGAACACGCTGAAGGGCTACGTGGGACAGATGAAATACCTCTTCTCCAAGGAGGGCGCCAAACAGCTGGGCGGCTTCGGCACCATCGGCAGCATCTTTCCCGCCGCATGGGACTGGCACCAGTTCTGGTACATGACGGCTTTCCTCTCCATCATCCTGGCCTTCATGAACATCCTGCCTATCCCGGCTTTGGACGGCGGGCACGTACTGTTCCTTATCTACGAGATTGTGGCACGCCGCAAACCCAGCGACAAGTTCATGGAGCGGGCACAGATGGCGGGCATGTTCCTGCTCTTCGCCCTGCTTCTTTGGGCGAACCTGAATGATCTACTAAGGTTCCTCTTCTGACATTTCCGCTGAATGTCCGCAAAGAAAGACGGGGCACCTGCATAATTGGAATTTTATAGCAACATAAACCCGTCGAATTTTTATCATTTTTGGAAGATTTGAGGGCCTTAAAAACAGTCCTGTCAACAAAATCGCCTGATTATCAATGGATATTGTTGACAGGACAAGGTCTTTGGTAAACATTTCCGTGAAAAAATAAAAAATACCTCGCCTTTAAAGGCAGCCTATTTTTTATTGTATTTCAAGAAAGTTTGTACAGATCCTGTTACTGTCACCGTAACTTGCTGAGAATGAAGCGATATTGTTGACAGGACTGTTTTACCCGTGCCAAAACCCCGTTTTTCCTCCTTTTTTCTTCACGGGCAAATCCTTCCGTTCCGAC
>NZ_CANRPM010000069.1 GCF_947632445.1 uncultured Bacteroides sp.
TTATGTAGCCAGCTGTTGTATAGTCTGAATGTTGTCTCCAATGGTTCAAAGATACTAATTTGAAAGCAAATCACAACTACAATCCCTTTACGATCGGCTTCATCAAGGTTGTCTCCAATGGTTCAAAGATACTAATTTGAAAGCAAATCACAACTCGTTGTCGGAGACAAGAGAGTTATAATTGTTGTCTCCAATGGTTCAAAGATACTAATTTGAAAGCAAATCACAACCGATACGGAGGGCGAAGTAATCAAGTCCGGGTTGTCTCCAATGGTTCAAAGATACTAATTTGAAAGCAAATCACAACAATAACTTCTTGTATTGAATACGTACGGCAGTTGTCTCCAATGGTTCAAAGATACTAATTTGAAAGCAAATCACAACTATTTGCATATCTAAATCAATATAACGCTAGTTGTCTCCAATGGTTCAAAGATACTAATTTGAAAGCAAATCACAACTATGGCGGAAATCATCGCCGGTGCGTGGGGGTTGTCTCCAATGGTTCAAAGATACTAATTTGAAAGCAAATCACAACTGCTGGCACATGGGGGTGCGGTGGCAACGGTTGTCTCCAATGGTTCAAAGATACTAATTTGAAAGCAAATCACAACTTTGTCGTAGCCGTCAGATGGATTTCCAAGTTGTCTCCAATGGTTCAAAGATACTAATTTGAAAGCAAATCACAACAATAAACACTGTGTTTACCTAATCCTTCAGTTGTCTCCAATGGTTCAAAGATACTAATTTGAAAGCAAATCACAACCGGCCTGTCGATATAGCGCCCTGCAGTATAGTTGTCTCCAATGGTTCAAAGATACTAATTTGAAAGCAAATCACAACTGATGGCTGTGTTGGATTGCCTCCTGCTGTGTTGTCTCCAATGGTTCAAAGATACTAATTTGAAAGCAAATCACAACTTGAGTATTTTCGAACTGATGTCCTTGCCGTTGTCTCCAATGGTTCAAAGATACTAATTTGAAAGCAAATCACAACTGGTCTGTCGATATATCTCCCTGCAGTATAGTTGTCTCCAATGGTTCAAAGATACTAATTTGAAAGCAAATCACAACTTCGGCAGTTCGATATATTCGGTATATGTGTTGTCTCCAATGGTTCAAAGATACTAATTTGAAAGCAAATCACAACACCTTTGCGATATAGTTCTGTTCTGCGCGTGTTCATGTTGTCTCCATCGGAAATTTCCCCAATTTTGACACAGGGCAAGCGCCGACACGAATTTTCCACAGCGCCATGCAGACATTTAGCTGTCAAGAAACGTTATTTCACGACATCACTCAACCTTTGCAATAATGAATCACCACGCCGTTTTCGCGACGGAAAGCACGGTCGGCCACCCGGTGCAGGCGGTCGGACGTCACGGCACGGTAATTGTCCACCTCGCGATTGATGTCGTCGGCCTGACTTGTCAGTTCAAACCAGGCGAGGTTGGTAGCTACGTTCAGGTAATTCATATTCCCAAATATCTGGGAAGTCTCGAATTTGTTCTTCACCTTCTCCAATTCCGGCTCGTCCACCAGTTCCCGACGGAGCAATTCCAGTTCGGCACGGACGGCTGCCTCAGCTTCATCAAGGGAGACGCCCGGCGAGGGTTTGCCGCTGATGTGAAGCAGGCCGGCATCGCGGCTGCCGGAGATATAGGCATCAATACCGGAGAAGAGTTTCCGCTCCTGCACCAGGCGGAGGTTCAGGCGGCTGGAGCGGCCATTGGAGAGAAGATCGGACAGGATGTCGAACGCATAATAGTCGGGGTCGTCGCGGCGGCACATGTGGAAAGCCATGAAGAGCGCATCGAGGGGAACGGGACGCTCCACACAGAGGCGACGTTCTTCGGTCTGCTCAGGCTCCTGCGGCAAGTGCCGCTCAGGCACTTCGCGACGGGGAATAGGGCCGAACCATTTCTGCGCAAGGCGCACGGCTTCCTCCCAGGCGATGTTGCCCGTGACGGCCAGCACGGCATTATTGGGCGCGTAGTGGCGGTAGAAGAAGTCTTTCACCTCTTCGAGTCCGGCTTGTGCGATGTGCGCCAGCTCCTTGCCAATGGCGGGCCATTGATAGGGATGGACGCGATAGGCCAGCGGACGAATGAGATGGCCCACGTCGCCGTAGGGCTGGTTGAGGCAACGCTGCTTGAACTCCTCCATCACCACCGCACGCTGCACCTCCAGGCTGCGCTCGCTGAAGTCGAGGCCCAACATGCGGTCGGACTCCAGCCAAAAGCCCGTCTCCACGTTTGCCTTGGGCACGGTCAGGTAATAGTTGGTGATGTCGTTGTTCGTCCAGGCGTTGTTCTCGCCACCCGCCAGTTGAAGCGGTATGTCATAGTCGGGGATGTGCAGGGAGCCTCCGAACATGAGGTGCTCGAAGAGATGGGCGAAGCCGGTGTGCAGGGGATGCTCGTCGCGTGCACCGACGTCGTAAACGATGTTCAGCGCCACCATCCGCGTACCGGCATCTTCGTAGTGCACCAGCCGCAGGCCGTTGTCCAGTGTCAGTCGGTTAATCTCGAACATACCCCACTCTCCCCCGAACCTTTCAGTTCAATACTTCTACCTTGATGATTTTCACGTCTTCTTCGGGACGGTCGTTGCGGTCGGTCTTCACCCGCTGGATCTTGTCCACCACGTCCATACCTTCCAGCACTTCGCCGAAGACGGTATATTCGCCGTCCAGATGGGGTGTACCGCCTACGGTGGTGTATGCCTTCACCTGTTCGGGCGTGAAGCGGAACTCAGTTTGGCCGGCCAACTGCTTCTCCACCTGTGCAATCAGCGTGTCCTGCAGGTTCATCAGTCCTTCCTGGTCGCCTGCCTTGCGCAGCTTGTAGATGTCTTTGGCATGCTTGGAGGCCAGCGTGTTGAACAAGTTATTGAAGCGCATCCGGTTCATCTGCTGCTCCATGTCCAGCAGGGTGGAGTCGCTATAGACCTTGCCGGTCACGATGTAGAACTGACAGCCCGACGAAGCCTTCTCAGGGTTGACGTCGTCTCCCTGGCGGGCAGCGGACAGGGCGCCTTTCTTATGGAAATACTTGGGATAGACAAACTCGGCAGGCACGGTGTAGCCCACATCGCCCGAACCCAGCATCCGCCCCTTGGCGGCATGCTTCGACTCAGGGTCGCCTGCCTGAATCATGAAGTCCTTGATGACCCGATGGAAGAGAGTGCCCTCGTAGGTGCCGTCCTCGGCCAACTTGATAAAGTTATCACGGTGTTTCGGCGTCTCGTCATACAGTTTCACCACGATGTCGCCGGCGGTGGTTTCAATCTTCAGTTTCGTTTCTCCGCTCATGTTTCTGGTTTTTTTCTCCGGCTTGCAGGCCACCAGGCAGCAAGCCAGTATGGTTAATAATGCAAATGAAATCCTTTTCATCCTATCCTTTTGTTTAATTCGGGTCTGCAAATATAGTAAAATCAGCCCAAACCGCTTACTTCGGAACACTAAATCTATCAATCCGCCCTCTCAAACAGAACAAAAGCCGCCCCGTCCGGTCTGTTCCGGGGGCGGCTTTTTCTTTTTACCGTATCGGCGTTTCCCTACAATTTACCAATGGCGATCGGGATACAAGTCATTCCACCATTCGGGGCTGTCCTGAAGCCACTTGGCAAACCAGGCCATGATGGAGTTGTGCCACTGAACCCGTTTGTCGTAGTCGGAAATGAAGTGGTTTTCCCCGTCCACCGTTATGAATTCCACCGTCCGGCCCAAAATCTTCAGCGCATTGTACAGCTGGATGCTCTCGCCGATGGGCACATTGGTGTCGGCCGTACCGTGCAGGAGCAGCAGGGGCGTGTGAATCTTGTCGGCATTGAACAGGGCGCCGTGCTTGGTGAAGAGGTCGGGCTGCGACCAGGGATAACTGCCTGCGGCCGCAACGGCATTGTAAGAATAGCCCCAATAGCCTTCGCCCCAGTAGCTGGTCACGTTGCTGATGCCGGCATGCGAGACAGCGGCGGCAAAGAGGTCGGTCTTGGTCTGCAAGTACATGGTCATAAAGCCTCCATACGAAGCACCCAGACAGCCGATGCGTTCGGCATTGACAAACGGATGGGCTTCACAGAACTTCCGGGTACCCTCGATGATGTTGTCGGCCGTATAGTTGCCCCAGGCATTGACGTGGCGGGCGGAAAACTCCTGACCGTAGCCGATGGCGCCGCTGGGCTGGATGACGTAGACCACATAGTCGCGCGAGGCGAAAAGCTGCGGACTGTAGGGCGAGGTCATGCCGCGCGTGGTGGGCGTCGTTCCGCCGTAGTAATAGACAATCAGCGGATATTTCTTCTCCGGGTCGAAGTCGGGCGGCAGGCACATCATGCCTTCAATCGTCGTACTGTCCGAAGCCGTGAAACTCCATTCTTCCATCCGGCCGAACCGGATTTTGTCCAGCGTCTTCTGCATCGGGTTGGCCAGCAGTCGGGAGGTCTGCTTCCTGCCGTCGTACAGATAGGCCGCGCCGGTCGAGGTGTTGCCGCCGCCCACGTAGGCCGCCACCTGAGGAGCCTTGTCGGCCAGCGTAAAGGACGAAACGACATCTTCGGCTAAGGGGAGCATTTCAAACGTCCCCTTCTTCGGCGTGTAGCGGTAGACGTGCTGGCAGTCCTTGTCGGTGGTACTGAAATAGATGCAGCCGTCCGTGGGGTTCCATTGCAGGAGCGATACCGAGGGATTGAAGTCGCGCGTGATGGGTGTCACTTCCCGCGTGGAGAGGTCCATCAGGAAAGCCTGCGTATCGTAGTCGTTGGCAATGGGATGGGAGCCGCAGTTCTTGCCGATGCCGCCAAAGGCTTCGGGCCCGCCTGTCAGCACCAGCCGGCGGCCGTCGGGCGAATAGCTGGCGCCGTTCAGGTAGGCGTCTTCGCGCACCAGCGTGTCGGCTTTCATCGTGTTCAGGTCGATTTCAAACAGGGTGTTCAGGTTGTAGGGACACTTCGTGATGTCGGGCTTCGAGGTGGTGCAGAGCAGCCGGGTGCCGTCCTGCGAGATGTCGCTCAGGTAGACGGGACGCGACCCGTAGGTCAGCCGCTCGGAAACGCCCGTCTTCAGGTCGTACTTCACCAGATAGGAGCGGTTGCGCGAGCCGGGGATGCGGTCGTCGGGCATCAGCATGCGCTTCAGGGGGCCGTGCACCCGCTCGCCCTCGTCCGAAGAGGTATAAATGAGGTAGTCTTCCGTAGGCGACCAGCTGAATCCGCCGTCCGGCAGGTTGGCCATCACCGTTTCTTCGCGCATGGTGGCGGGGTCGAACACAATCAGGTCGTTCCGTTCATCGCCCGTCACGGTGTAGTAGAGCTTGCTGCTCACGGGCATCCAATGGGCATGGGTGGGCACATTGGGATGGATGATGCGGCCCGTCTTGACTTCGGTCAGCTCCTGCCACGTGCGCGAGCGTTTGGCGGAATAGTTGTCCCAGTAATAGGTCAGCAGATATTCGCCGTCGGGCGACAGGGAGACGGAGTAGACTTTCCGGCCGAAAGCGGTGTCGTGGAGCGACAGGCGGTGCTTCAGGTCGGGAGCCATGTGGAAGGGCACATTCCCGAAGTCTTTCTCGCCCTCGAATGTGCACTTCAGCACGGGTTCGGCCTTGTCGTCGGCCGAGGCGAGGAGCTTGATGACGATTTCGTTGTCGGCCTCAGGCTCCAGACGCAGGCTGATTTCAGCGGGACGCACCTGCGGGAGGCTGTCCTGCGCGGCATCCTTTACGTACTTGGACGTGCCGTTGACGAACACTTCGAAGCGGGCGGGCGAAGACACCTTGAGCTTGCCCTTCATAAAACGCTCGGCACGCAGGTCGGTCGCGAAGAGGTAGAGCAGGTTGTCGCGTTCGGCAGGAGCCACACGGACGTAACCGGCCGTATCGGCCTCGACGCGGTCGCAAGCATACGAATCGAAATCCAGACTGACAGTTGTTTTCAGCAGTTCCCTCATGGCAAACTTGTCGCCCTTGAAGTTGATGCTATCCCCCTGAAGGGGTGCCCGCAGCGATATGGCGGGACGCAGATAGAAGGCAGACGCCTGTTGCTGCGCCTGCATGGACATTCCTGCGCAGAGCAGCAATGCCGGAAGTAAAAGTTTCTTTTTCATAACGATACGTTTTTCTCATTCTTACCGGCTTGTCTTTGCCGGATTGTATTGCTTTCAAAGCCGACCTAAGGTCAGACTAAAAGTTTAGCCAAGACTTTGGCTAAAAGTTTAGCCAAGGCTTTGGCTAAAAGTTTAGCCAGGCTTAGGCTAAGGGTTTAGCCAGGCTTAGGCTAAGGGTTTAGCCAGGCTTAGGCTAAAGGTTTAGCCAGGCCTTGGCTAAGGGTTTAGTCCGTCAGGCCTTCCATTTCCCCGAAGCTGCGCCACAGGTTGCCCGGCGGTACGGGGGCCGTGACGTCTATCGGTTCTTTCGAGACGGGATGGACGAAGCGCACGCGGCGGGCATGCAGGCAGATGCTTCCGTCGGGATTGGAGCGGGGGAAACCATACTTCAGGTCGCCTTTGATGGGGCAGCCTATCCGGGCCAGCTGACAGCGGATCTGATGATGACGGCCCGTCTTCAGGCCGACCTCCAGCAGGCTGTAGTTGTCCGAGCGGGCGATGAGCCGGTAGTGCAGGACAGCCTTCTTGCTGCCGGGTTTCTCGGTGTCGTAGGCGTAGCTCTTGTTCTGCTTCTCGTTGCGCACCAAGTAGTTCACCAGCTCGCCTTCGGTCTCGGCGGGCGGCTGCTTCACGATGGCCCAGTAGGTCTTCTCCACTTCGCCGTTCTTGAACAGCTCGTTGAGGCGCGACAGGGCCTTGCCGGTCTTGGCAAAGACAACAAGACCGCTCACGGGACGGTCCAGGCGGTGGGTCACACCGATGAAGACATTGCCGGGCTTGCGGTACTTCTCTTTCAGATACAGCTTGACGGTTTCCGAAAGGGGCACATCGCCGGTCTTGTCTCCCTGCACAATCTCCGAAGCGGTCTTGTTGACGATGATGATATGATTGTCCTCGTAGACGACGGTCATCCCGATGCCGATTTACATGTTCATACCGCCGTCAATCTGAATTACCTGACCCGAAACGTAGGACGACAGGTCGGATGCCAGGAAGGTAGCCACGTTGGCCACGTCTTCGGGCGTACCGCCGCGACGCAAAGGTATCTTCTTGCACCATTCGGCCTTCACCTCGTCGGACAGGGCGTCGGTCATGGCGGTGATGATGAAGCCCGGAGCGATGGCGTTGGCACGGATGCCGCGCGAGCCGAGTTCCTGTGCGATGGACTTGGCCAAAGCAATCAGACCGGCCTTCGAGGCTGCGTAATTGGCCTGTCCGGCGTTGCCGTGAACACCGACCACCGAAGCCATGTTGATGATGCTTCCGGCTTTCTGGCGCATCATCACGGGCGTACAGGCGTGGATGAAGTTGAATGCAGACTTCAGGTTCACGTTGATGACCATGTCCCACTGCTGCTCGCTCATGCGCATCATCAGGCCGTCGCGGGTGATGCCGGCGTTGTTCACCAGGATGTCAATGCGTCCGAAGTCCTGCAGGATGGCCTCTACCACCTTGGCCGTATCGCCGAAGTCGGCAGCGTTCGAGGCGTAAGCCTTGGCCTTCACGCCCAGCGCTTCGATTTCTTTGGCCGTATGCTCGGCGTTCTCGTCGATGGCCAGGTCCGTAAATGCGACATTGGCGCCTTCAGCGGCAAACTTCAATGCGATAGCCTTGCCGATACCGCGTGCGGCACCGGTCACGATGGCTGTTTTTCCAGTTAATAATCCCATAATCTTATTGTTTAAAAATTAAAAGTTCTCTCTTCGTCCGCGTATCACAGCGTTATAGGCTCCCTGCGGTGCAAGGCTCCGAAGACGATGCGTGCCACGTACTTCTCGCGCGTGGCGTCGTCCAGCTTGGCTCCGATTTGTCCGCGAATATAGGGCACCTCGATGCCCTTCACGCAATAGTGCACCAGCTCGGCTGTCATGTCGAGGTCGTCTATCTGGAAGACACCCGTCTCCATCCCCTCGCGCAGCACGTTCTTGATGAGTTCCACTTCCCGCTGGTCGAACCGCTTGCGTGCCTTCTCCACCTTCCAGATGTCGCGGAAGAAGTCGGCACGGAGCGTCCCGTTGCGGTAGACCACTTCCTTCACCACGTCCAGGCGGGTGTAAATCATCTCAAGCATCTTCTCGTCGGGCGAGATGGGCTTGTCGGCCACGTGCTTCATAGTGTCCAGCAGGATGTCCAGCTGCGACTCGACCACAGCCATGTAGATGTCTTCCTTGCTTTTGAAATAGGTATAGAGCGTGCGCCGCCCTTTCTTCGAAGCGAGGGCGATGTCGTTCATCGTGGTGTTCTCGACGCCCATCTTCGCAAAGAGCTGGCGGGCGACGTCCACTAACTGGGTTCTGGTCTTGGATAACGGCATGGTTCAGTAATAGCACATTAATTGCACATTGCACACTAATTTGTGCAAAAGTAAGACATTTCCCATTATCCCACAAGAAATAAAAAAAATATCTGCCGTATATTTGTTTATTCAAAAACAAGTCTTACCTTTGCGCCCGAAATCAAGAACATCGCGGAGTGGAGCAGTTGGTAGCTCGTTGGGCTCATAACCCAAAGGTCGTAAGTTCGAGTCTTGCCTCCGCAACCCACAAAAAAAGGAATTGCAAGCGCAATTCCTTTTTTCGTTCTATCCCTCTTCCCGCTTATTCGCGCAGGAGGATTTCGCTTCGGCTCTTCATCTCCAATTTAAGCCGGGCATTCTCCGACAGGGGGTTCCACAGAATGCGGCGGCACTCCTGCGGATCGGCACGGAAGTTTGCAGCCTTATATCCGCTCAGATATTCGGTGTCGATGCAAAAGGAGTCGGTCTTCACCTCGAACCTGGAGTCATGTAGCTTGTCTATGTCCAGATGCAGATGCTCCACCGAACCGCTGACCAAATCCAGCTGACGCGCCAAAACAGACAGGGCACGGAAACGGGAATTCTGCACAAACACCGTGGCAGGGCTGTCGGAGAAATCAATGGCCAACGAATCGCGTTGCAAGTCCTGCAACTCTACCGCATAAAGCATCTCTCCTTTCAAGCACTCAACGTTTTCGGGCAAGCGCAAAGAAAAAGGTGAAGTCTGTACAATAAAAGAAGGAACAATCTTTCCTTCCGGCATTCTCTTCCGTAGTTTCTCCGGCGGGAAGCTGAACACAACATCCAAGGTATCGCCATGCGCTTTGAAGCTCATAAATTCTTCCATATCGGCCGCATAAGAGAAACTACCGGTAGCCGTATCGGCCGGAGTCACTATCAGATGGGCAGAGTTCAAGGTAAAGCAATCATCGTACTTGTACAAAGTCTTGTCCGTCTGGAATCTTATGACCTTGCAGGCAGGCAACGGACGCACCCGCTCTTCTCCTTCCAGGCGGAGGGTCATGTCCGACGCACTTCCGCTGTGCGTTCCCCAATAGATAACGGTGCCGCTCATGCCGGCCAGCAGAGCCAGCAGCACACCCAATATGACATAAGTTGTTCGTTTCATAACTTGTTGTTCTTTTCTTGATTCTTGGCATAATCGCGGTACATCGCCGCCAGTTCGGCATCGGAAATGCCCAGCGTGTACAGCTGTTTGAAAAAATAATCGACTTCGTTCGTCAGGAACTGTTCCTTGCGCAGGACGAGAATTCGCTCGCGGGCACCCGCAGCCACAAAGTAGCCGATGCCCCGCTTGTTGTAGATGATGCCCTGCGACTGGAGCTGGTCGAACGAGCGCATCACCGTGTTGGCATTCACCTCCACCACGGCGGCATACTCGCGCACCGAGGGAATGCGGCCGTCTTCGGCAAACTTTCCCGCCAGCACTTCGTCGCAGATGCGGTCGGCAATCTGCAAATAAATAGCTTTCGTATCTCTAAAATCCATACTTACCAACGATTAATGATTTCTGCTTCTTTCAAACGATAGTAGGCCGTCACCCAACAGAAGATGGCAAAGACAAACAGGAGACAAGTGACCAGCGTCAACGCCGTCTCTTCCTCCATAACGAAATGGGCATAAGGGCCGAAGTGCAGCGAATCGACCAGTATAACCAATACGGTCACAAAGATGGAATTGACGACAATCAGGGCCGCCGAGGTCTTGATGAAAGCATTCTTCGGCCACAAGGCGCTGCCCAATACATAGAGGCTCTGTACGGCAAAGTAAAGCGAGAAGCAAACCAACGTATTCAGCCCTGTACTAAAGATAGGTCCAAACAAGTTTTCGTCCGCCAAATGCCCGTAAGGGAACGTCTGTATCGCCTGAGTAAAGTCGGGATAGACCAGCGAATAGATAAACACACGCGTCAGGTCTGCCAGCACAAAAGCGACGGCATAGGCCAGTAGAAAGCCCAGCGTATAAATGAGCCAGCGGGAGAAGTACTTCTCGAACGTCGTGGCCGGCAGCATCAGAGCCGAAATCCCCCGGCGCCTGTCTTTCATGAATTCCATTACGAGCGAAGCACTCAACGTTCCCATTATAAAAATATAGAAACATCCTACTCCAAACTGAGCATCCCAAACCGGATCTCTATATTGAGAGTCCGTCATCTGAAGTTTTTCCAGATAGAAAGTTGCATTACTCGAATCCCAATAATCATATCTCAAATAACTTATCCAGATGAATATGACGGCCAAGGCACCATACATCACGACCAGCCGCAACACATTCGTCCGCCAGTTCTCCACCAAATCTTTCTGACAGCAATTCAGAAAACGCGGCATGCTGAAAAAACGATCACGCATCATCTCTCCTCCTCCACTTTAGAATGAAACAATTCCTTTATTTTCTCAGGGTTGGCCAATACGGCACCGAAGAGCAACTCCAGATTGGGCTTCGTCTCCACGCCCTCACGATTGGGCAGCAACAGACTGTTACCCTGCACCGAAGGCAGTTTGTATAAGGCCTCCTCGACTAAGGCGGGGCTGTCACTCTCCACAAACGCCAGCCGTTCGGTCACGTCGGCGATGGACTCGTCGAGCAGCACACGGCTGTTATCCATAATCACCACATGATCCAGCACATTATCAATGTCCCTCACCTGATGGGTGGAGATTACAATGGTCCGCTCGTCCGACATACCCGATGCGATGAACTTGCGGAACTGGCTCTTCGCCATGATGTCCAGACCGTTGGTCGGCTCGTCCATCAGCAGCAGCGAAGTATGCGCAGCGAGTGCAAAACTCATGAACACTTTCTTCTTCTGCCCCATCGACAGTCCGCCCAAATGAATACTCCAGTCCATCTCGAACAGATGCAGATAAGTCATCATGTCCTCCTTGCTGAAATTGGGATAGAACGGACTGTTCAGCTCCACAAACGAAACCAATGAAACGGCAGGCAAATCGAATTCCTCTGGTACGAGAAACACATCCCGCAGGGATTCGGGCAGACGCTTCCGCACATCCACTCCGTGATACATCACGCAGCCATGCTTGGGCGTCAGCAATCCGCACATCAGATACAACAAAGTGGACTTACCCACCCCATTTTTCCCCAGCAACCCATACACCCGGCCTTTCTCTAAAGAAAACGAGAAGTCCGACAACACTTTGGGCTTCCGGCGTCCATAACTAAATGAAATCTTTTCTACTTGTAGCATAATATATTAATATTTAATATTCCACACCCGTATCCTCCTACAGCAATGGATTAAAGGCCTATCACCCATAACTTCCAAAGAATATTAGTGTATTAGATTAATAGAACACTGCAAATGTAGTAAAAGAGTGATAACGCACAAAGAAAAAAGAAAAATTTTTTGTGAAAAAAGCAAATTCTGTCATATAGGATAAGAAAAAATTTCCGGCACCGTAAGAAAGCACTGCATGAAGGTATGACGAAGCACTTCGTGAGGATGTGAGGAAGCACTCTGTGGGAGGGTGAAGAAGCACTGCGTGAGGAGGCGAGGAAGCACTTTGTGAGGAGAAAAGAAAAAAATGCAGACAAGTTAAAAACATGGGAATATACATGAATACAGACAGAGACAGAGACAGAAACAGAGACAAAGGATAAGGACAAAAACAAAGTCCCCCGCAGCAGCATCGCTGCGGAGGACTCCCACTGAAAAAACGGCGGCGACCTACTCTCCCACTGTTACGCAGTACCATCGGCGTGACCGGGCTTAACTT
>NZ_CANRPM010000070.1 GCF_947632445.1 uncultured Bacteroides sp.
TCCGCCGGTGGGCTACGCAGGAAGCCGTCGCCCCGGACATCCCGATAACCTTCCTGCTCGCCGTGGACAGCAGGAACGTCCAATAAAAAAGCAGGGGTGCGCATTCGCACGCCCCTGCCCGTTTCTTCAGCTCTGTCAATCCTACGGCAGGGCTTTTTTGTAAGCGTTGTCGAGCAGCCGCAGCAGATCCGTTTCCCTGTACAGAATCTTACCCCCGAAATAAATATAGGGAATTTTGCGTTCATTCCGGTATTGCTGCAAGGTGCGCCGGGACAATTTGAGATTCTCCGCGACCTCGGCATCCGTCAGGAATCTGTCTCCCCCGAAAGTCGGGCGCAGCGATTTTCGGAGTTCTTCCGTATCCTTCAACGCCTTCTTCAGCGCGGAAAGGAGTGTTGCGAGGCGTTCATCCCCGGCGGTCAAAATCGTGTCGTCATTCATGGCGTCGGATTTTAGCGCAGGACTTCTTGCCGTCCAAGAAGCCTTTCCACCTCTTGGGGCTTGTAAAAGAAGCGGCGGTTCAGCCGCGTGCAGCCTATGCTGCGGCGGTCCCGGAGGGTCTGCAGCTGCCGCGGACTGATATGCAGCAGGCGGCAGACCTGTTCCCCGTCGAGCCACGAGGCGAGCCGGTAGTCTCCGCATGTATGTTTCAATGCCTCCACCTGTCGGACGAGGGCATGTGCATTTTCAAGGAGCGCCTTGAAAACGCGCTTTTCAAGAATTACTATTTCCATAATGATTGCGATTAAAGTACGTGCAAATATATCCCTGTTCCGTCCTGCCGCATCCGATTCCGCCGCGGCGTCGGCATTTGGCGTCCTATGGCGTCGTCTGTCCACGCCGCCGGGAACCCGGCAGGAACAAAATTTATTGACTCTCTATTTACTCAACGGTCGGGCCGCCGCGAAAAGGCCACCTTTGCCGCCGAACCTATATCGAAAGCGTATGGAAGTCATAACAATGGAGAGTTCCGCCTACAAGGAACTGATGGAAAAGATAGAGCGCATAGCGGAAAGCGTAAGGCGCGTGGAGCCTCGCAAGGAGCCCCAGCCGGATGTGTGGCTGAGCAGTGCGGACGTCATGCTGTTGCTGGGCATCAGCCGGCGCACCTTGCAGCGGCTGCGCGACAGCCGCCGCATCTCCTACGCCATTTTGCGGGGAGCATGCCGGTACCATTTGTCGGAGGTTGTCCGCATGGTGGAAGAGAGCATCGTGCCGTGCCGGCCGGAGCGTCTTGAAGAGTTCAAACAGCATTACCTGCTCCGTACCGGGAGCCGGGGTGCCAAAAAATAGCCTCCGATGGAATTGCGGGAAGACCGGTTCGAGCAATGGATGTCGCGCCTTGCGGAGCGGCTGGACAGGCAGGAAAAGATGTTGCAGCGGCTGACGTCCAAGGGGGATCTTGCCGTCCATGTCTTGGACGGCGAGCGGCTTCTGGACAATCAGGACGTGTGCATGATGCTTCAGGTGAGCAAACGTTCGCTGCAGCGCTACCGCAGTACGGGACTGCTGCGTTACCGGATGCTGGGGCATAAACTCTATTATCGGGAATCCGACATTCGGGATTTCGTACAAAGCAATTTCGAGGTCATCGGCGGACGGGTCCGCCGGTGCGGCTCCGCGGAGCCGGAATCCGAAGGCAAACCGGAATCAAAATAAATAAAAACAGAAACGTATGGCACAGAAGAAACAAGAGAAAGACATTCTGCTGGTGCGGGATGAGAAGACCGGCGAAATCGGTGTCGTCGCAGGCTTGAACGGCGACGGGACGCCGAAACTCACGGACGCGGATGCCAAGCATACGCAGTCATTTCTGCATTTCGACCGGCACGGGGACATGCTGGACAACTTCTTCACGAATTTCTACCGGCAATGCACGGATCCTACGCGCTTCGGCTTTTACCGTGTCGCGGCAGAGCAGGCGGAGCAGTTAGTGGGCGTCATGAAAGATTTGCTCAAAAACCCCGAAGCAAACCGCGATTTGCTTGCGGCGCACAAAGTGGACACGAGCGCCTATGCGGAGCAGACCCGTGCGGAGGCACAGACGGAAACAATTCAAAAATACACAGACAATATGGAACAGACCACGAAACAGGAGGCCCCGCAGGAGACAGCTGCGGAGAGCCCCAAACGGAGTTATCAGCCCATCGACGAGAGTAAAATCGACTGGGCGGAACTGGAAAGCAAATGGGGCGTCCGGCGCGAAGGGCTGGAGCAGACGGGCGACCTGAAACGAATGCTCAACTACGGGAAATCGGACTTGGTGTGCATCTCCCCGGCCTTGGGCGGCGAGCGCTTCGAGACGGAAGCACGGCTGTCATTCAAGAGCGGGGAGGACGGGCGCATAAGCCTCGTCCCGCACTTTATCCGTCAGGAGCCGGACTTGACACATGAGTACAAGGGACACAAGTTCTCGGAGGAGGACATCCGGAATCTGCAGACAACCGGCAATCTGGGACGCAAGGTGGAACTGCTGGACAAGGAGACGGGCGATCTGGTGCCGTCCTACGTCAGCCTTGACCGCAAGACCCGTGAACTGACGGACATCGCGGCGAACAAGGTGTGTATCCGGGACAAGATCGCCGAAACGCCGCTTACGAAAACCGAGCAGGACTTGCTGCGCACGGGCGCTCCGCTGCGGGGCAAGGAAATCACGCTCGCCGACGGGCGCAAATTCCGTGCGACGCTGCAGGTCAATGTAGAACAGCGGGGCGTCGAGTTCGTGCCGCGTTCCCGCCGGCAGGAACAGACGGAGGCAAACCGTCAGGAACGCGGTGTGCGCGAGGGAAACAGCCGCACGGACGACGGCGATTGGAAACTGCGTGCGAACCGGCTCAACTGGCAGACCGACGACGGGAAAATCAAGCCCATTGCCAAGTGGAAGAACGTGGAGTTTACCGACAAGCAGCGGGAAGATTACCGGGCAGGCAAGGCCATCAAGCTGGAAAACGTCCTTGACCGCAAGGGCCAACCGGCTACGATGTATCTGAAATTCAACCCAGAGAAAGGACGACCGTATCTGCACCGCCGGAATCCCGATGCGGCACAGGCGGTTGCGCCGTCCAACGAAAGCCGCACGCAGGTGGCCGTCAATTCGCAGGGCCGCAGCAACGAGGCGACAAAAAAGGTGAAAGAACCGCTGACGAAGGGCCAGACCGCCCCGAAAGAGAATCAGGAACCCCGTCCGCGGCACAAGGCAGGCATTAAGATGTAAGTATATGCCCATCCGATACAGCGACCCAGGGGAAGCGCGGCCCTTGCCGTGCGCGTCCCTTGCCCGTCCGGGAATTTCCGTATCTGTTCCGACCGCAGGATACTGCGCCGTCTGCGGTCGGAGAAGGACGAGGCGCAGACCCCGCTAAAATCCGAAATACAAACCATAAACCAATAAAGAAATGAAAACCATCTTAGCAGAAAAGCCGAGCGTCGCGCGGGAAATCGCGCGGATTGTCGGCGCGACGCACCGTGAAGAAGGAGCTATCACGGGCAAGGAATACGCCGTCACATGGGCTTACGGGCATTTGGTGCAACTTGCCCTGCCCGACGGTTACGGCATCAAGGGCTTCCACCGGGACAACCTCCCCGTGCTGCCTCCAGTATTCAAGTTGATACCCCGTCAAATCAAGACCGACAAAGGCTACAAGGACGACCCGCAGGCGACGGCCCAAATCGGCATCATCGCCCGGCTGTTCCGTGCGAGCGAGCGCATCATTGTGGCAACCGACGCGGGCCGTGAGGGCGAACTGATATTCCGCTACCTCTACGAATACACGGGTTGTGCGGTACCTTTCGACCGGCTGTGGATTTCGTCGCTCACCGACAAGGCGATCCGCGAAGGTCTGGCCAACCTCGAAAGCGGAGCGAAATACGACAACCTCTATTATGCCGCCCACGCCCACAGCGAAGTCGACTGGCTCGTGGGCATCAATGCCACGCAGGCGGTATCCGTCGCCGCCTGTGCCGGACTGTACCCGCTGGGACGTGTGCAGACCCCGACATTGGGAATGATATGCGAACGCTACCGGGCCAACCGGTAGTTCACGCCCGAAAAACAATGGCAGACGCACTTCTCAACGGACGACAGCGCCGGCGGTGTCGTGAAATTCGATGCCGCGGAACGCTGGAAGGAGAAAGCCCCCTGCCGATGCCGCCCGCTGCGCCCTTGTCGAAGCGGGTGCGGCGACGGTCGTTTCCGTCGAGTGCAGGCACACGACACAGGAGCCCCCGCTGCTGTACGATCTGACGACGCCGCAAAAAGACGCCAACACGCAGTACGGCTATACGGCGGAGCATACGCTGGCAATCGTGCAGAAACTCTATGAAAGCAAACTCGTAACCTATCCCCGTACAGGCAGCCGTTATATACCGGAAGATGTCTTCGCGGAGGTTCCGGATCTCATCGGCACGCTGCGCGACCATCCGCTGTGGGGTCCGACGGCCGCCGCACTTATGGCAGCGCCCCTCTGCCGGCGGTCCGTGAACGACGGGAGGATTACCGACCACCATGCCCTGCTGCCGACGGGCGTGCGTGCGCGTTTGCTGACGAAAGAGGAGCAGACGGTGTACGACATGATCGCAGTCCGTATGCTCGAATCGTTCTCCGCGCCGTGCCTCAAGGATGTAACGACGGTTGCGGCGGAATGTTCCGGTACGAAGTACACCACCCAGGGCGCCGTTACCGTACAGGCGGGCTGGCGCGGCGTTCGGAATGTTTCCGCAGAGCCGGAAGTACGCCTCCCCGCATGGCATGATGGCGACAACCTGCCCGTGCGTGCCGCGTCGCTGACGGAGGGTACGACCAAGCCGCAGCCCCTCCATACGGAGGCAACCCTGCTGGCGGCGATGGAGACCGCCGGACGAGACATCGAAGACGAGGCGGTGCGGCAGTCGCTACAAGAATGCGGTCTCTGTACGCCCGCCACCCGTGCCGCCATCATCGAAACGCTCTGCACCCGCGGCTACGTGCAGCGCGTAAAGAAGTCGCTCGTACCGACAGAAAAAGGGCTGGCCCTCTATTCGGTCGTCCGGGATATGCGCATCGCCGACGTCGCCATGACGGGCGAATGGGAGGCGGCGCTGGCACGCATCGAGCACGGGGAACTCAAGGATACCGATTTCCGGCACGACATCGAAGAATACACCCGGCAGATTACGGCGGAACTGCTTGCGTGCGACAAGCTTTTTGCGCACGACGATTCCGCCCTGCTCTGCCCCAAGTGCGGCACGGGACATATGCGCTTCTACCCGAAGGTCGTCAAGTGCGACAACGGGGCATGCGCCCTGCCCGTCTTCCGCATGAAGGCGGGAAAGCTGCTCTCCGACGCAGAGATACAGACCCTTCTGCGCGAAGGCCGCACGGGAATCATCAAAGGGTTCAACAGCAGGCAGGGGAAACCTTTCGAGGCGGCGCTGGCGTTCGACGAATCCTTCAATACGGTCTTCGTGTTCCCCGAAAAAAAGCGCAACGGTACCATTGCCCGCAAGAAATAATGGTTATCTTTGCCGCTGATTCGATAGGCGGATTGTTCGTCGCAAGGCTGCGGTCTGTCGTTTCGGATTTTAGCGGCGGCACCCGGAGGGATACCGGGTGCCCTTTTCGTATCTATCCGCCAACATGCTAAAATCCGAAATATGATGAATACACCGAACATACAACGCACAGCCGCCGGAGAAATAGACTACTACGGGCTGTACCTGTTGCGGCATCTGCTGGAGCACCGCTTTGCGGAGGCCGCCGATGCGGCATTCGTCCGCGGGCGTGCCACCCGTGCCGGCGCCGCCTTCGAACAGGCACGGCGCGAAGGGCTGACGGCCGCCGCGGCGCAGGAACGGGCGATGGAAGTCCTGATGCAGGGGCTCCACACCTCCCGTTACGACCTCCTCCGCGAGGTTGTGGAAAATGAATTTTTCAACGAGGTGCCTCCGGCACACAGAGAGATGTTCATTGAGCGGCTACTGCCGTCGCTCGACGCGCTCTTTGCCCCGTATGACCTTGCGGACGACGATTTCGCCCTCTCGCCCGCCTGCGACCGTCTCTACACGGAGATAACGGGAGCCGTAGCGATCCACATCGAAGCGCATAGCCTTTAACCGCAAGCAGAAACTGCGGGACAACATCGAGGCGATACGCACGGCATTTACGCTGGACAGAACCCGTCGGCAGGCCACGCCGGAGGAGCGCGCCGTTCTGGAACGGTACTGCGGCTTCGGCGGTCTGAAATGTATCCTCAATCCGGCCGGAGAACTGACCGATGCCATGCGGTGGGCGAAATCGGACCTCGAGCTCTTTCCCCTGACGGCGGAACTGCACCGGCTGCTTCGGGAGAACAGCACAAGCGACATCGAAGCCAAACGTTATGCGGATTCGCTGAAAAGCTCCGTGCTGACGGCGTTCTATACGCCGCCGCAGATAACCGATGCACTGGCAGACGTGCTGCACGAACGCGGCATACGTCCGCAGCGGATGCTGGAACCGTCGGCGGGACAAGGCGTCTTCGCCGCCTCCTTCATGCGGCGGAATCCCGAAGCCGAGGTGACGGCTTTCGAGAAAGACCTGCTCACGGGCAAGATCCTCGCGCATCTCTATCCCGGACAGAAGGTGCGCATCGACGGATTCGAGCGCATTGAGAAGCCGTTTCTCGGGACTTTCGACCTCGCAGCCTCCAATATTCCTTTCGGCGACATGGCGGTCTTCGACCCCGACTATTCGCGCAGCCGGGAGGCGGCACGGCAGACAGCCGCCAAGAGCATTCACAACTACTTCTTCCTGAAAGGGCTGGATGCGGTACGCGAAGGCGGCCTCGTGGCGTTCATCACTTCGCAGGGCGTGATGAATACACCGGGCAATGAAGCCGTGCGCACGGAAATGATGCGCCGTGCGGATCTGGTATCGGCGCTACGCCTGCCGAACAATCTTTTTGCAGACAACGCGAACACGGAAGTGGGCAGCGACCTCATCATCCTGCAAAAGCATTCCGGCAAGCAGGGACTGACCGAAGATGAGGAACGGTTCTGCCTCTCCGTACCCACGGAGGCGGGCATTCATACGAACCTTTATTTTCTTCAGCATGACCACCGGATCATCCGCACGCGGGAACGGCTCGACACCGACCCTTACGGCAAGCCGGCCATGGACTACCGCCACGACGGCGGGGTGCCGGGCATCGCCGCCGATATGCGGCGTATGCTCTCCGACGACCTCGCACGGCATCTGAACCTCGACCGCTATATGCAGCCGGGACAGGAGGCGGCGCAGACGGCGCAGGGACATGTCAGCCGCCTGCAGGAGGAGCGGCCTTTGCAGCCCGAAGTGTCCGGAGAGAAAACGCAGGATCGCGGACCCGGACAATCGTCTGTGGCGGAGGAATCACCCATTCTGACCCTCTATGATTTGTTCGGATTTACGGACGAGGAAAGCCGGCCGGCCGAAGAGCCCGCCAGACGCAGGGGCAGGGCCGCGGGCGGCAGACGTCCTCCGATACCGCCGAAACAGACTGCGGCACCGCCGGAGCCTTCCCCTGCGGCGGACCGGATTCCCGACGACCCCGACGCCATCTACAAGGCCTTGAACTGGGAGGACAATCCTCCGGTTAACGGATTCTACGAAACGATGATGGAGATGACGCCGGAGCGGCGCGAGGAGCTGCGGCGCACCTCCGCCGAGCGATTGCAGGGAGAGCGGAAAACGGAAACGCCCGCCGTTGCACGGGCACCGCGGCCAAGCGTGGCGGAGCACACGGAGAGAAAGACCGTCCGGACGGTACGGGCTTCCTCCCGCAGGGCGGAACCGGAAATGTACAGCCTGTTCGACGATCCCGAGCCGGCGTTGGAGTATCCTGTCGGGGACGGCTTCGCGGCCGAGAACCGGCGCAAAATAGATGAAGTCGAGCGGCAAATCCGCAAGGAGGAAGCCCGTATGACGCCCGACGAACTGCGGCGTCGCCGCGAGGAGGAGATGCAGCCGCGTCCGTTTGCCGGAGTGCGGGAACCACATCTGCGCGACGGCTCGATGGTGTGTGAGAATACCGTCGGAGCGCGGTTCCAGATCGGCGTGCTCCGCAACGTAACGTCTTACGGCGCAATCTTCCAGCCGCTCGACATGGACGAAGGGCAGAAGAACAGGGCGCGAGCATATATCACGCTCCGCGACACCTATGAGCGGCTGTACCGTTCGGAGGCGGACACACGGGAGGAGAATGCCGCCGCACGCGAAGCGCTCAACCGCCACTACGACGACTTTCTGCTGCACTACGGCAATCTGAATGCGAAAAACAATGTCAAGATGATTCTGATGGATGCAGGAGGCCGCGACATCCTGTCATTGGAGCGTGTCGAGAACGCGCGGTTCGTCCAAGCCGACATCTTCAAGCGTCCCGTATCCTTTGCGGCGGATACCCTTGCGCATGTAGAGACCCCCGAGGAGGCACTGCCGCCTCGCTCAACCGCTACGGAAAATCAATCTCGACTATATGCAGACCTTGTCGGATTTCTCGTCCGAGGAACTGGCCGAGGCGTTGAAAGGCCGCATCTATTACAACCCGCTGGTCGCCGAATACGAAACGCGCGACCGTTTCGTGGCGGGCAACGTCGTGGAAAAAGCCGGCCGGATCGAACAGGGGATGGCCGGACATCCGCATAGCGGACGGGAGCAGGAGGCACTTGAAGCGCTGCGTGCGGCGGCGCCGCAGAAAATCTCGTTCGATGAACTGGACTTCAATTTCGGAAAACGCTGGATTCCAACGGGCATCTACTCCGCCTATGCCTCGTATCTGTTCGACACCGACGTGAAGATTGCCTATTCGGAGAGCGTGGACGAATATTCGGTACGCTGCAACGGCGGCAACGCCAAAATCTACGATCAGTTCTGCGTCCGGGGATACTACCGCAACTACGACGGCATTGCCCTGCTGAAACATGCCCTCGTGAACACCTGTCCCGACATGAAGAAAAGCCTCGGCAAGGATGAGAACGGCAACGACATCAAGGTGCGCGACAGCGAGGGAATACAACTCGCCAACGCCAAAATCGACGAAATCCGCAACGGTTTCACAGACTGGCTGCGCGAGCAGTCCCCCGAATTCAAGAGCCGGCTGGAGGATATGTACAACAGCAAGTTCAACTGCTTCGTGCGTCCGCAGTACGACGGTTCGCACCAGACATTCCACGATTTGGACTTGAAGGCGCTGGGCGGACGCTATGGCGTGCAGAGCGTCTATCAAAGCCAGAAGGACTGCATATGGATGCTCAAACTGAACGGAGGAGGCATCTGCGACCACGAGGTCGGCACGGGGAAAACGCTCATCATGTGCATCGCGGCGCACGAGATGAAACGGCTGGGCATCGCCCACAAACCGATGATTATCGGTCTGAAAGCCAATGTCGCCGAGATTGCCGCGACCTACCGCACCGCCTATCCCAATGCACGGATTCTCTATGCTTCGGAAAAGGACTTCTCGGCAGAAAACCGCGTGCGCTTCTTCAACGACATCAAGAACAACGACTACGACTGCGTGATTATGTCGCACGACCAGTTCGGCAAGATTCCCCAGTCTCCTGAAATGCAGCGGCGGATTCTGCAAGCCGAGCTGGATTCGGTCGAAGAAAATCTGGAGGTCGTGCGCCAGCAGGGCAAAGATGTGTCGCGGGCGATGCTGCGCGGATTGGAAAAGCGTAAAATCAACCTCGAAGCCCGCCTGCAGGGCATCGAACACGCCATCAAGTCGCGCACGGACGACGTCGTGGACTTCAAGCAGATGGGCATAGACCACCTGTTCGTGGACGAGAGCCATCAGTTCAAGAATCTGACGTTCAACACGCGCCACGACCGCGTGGCGGGGCTGGGCAATTCGGAGGGCAGCCAAAAAGCCCTCAACATGCTTTTTGCCATACGCACCATACAGGAGCGCACGGGAAAGGATTTGGGAGCGACGTTCCTCTCCGGTACGACCGTCAGCAACTCCCTCACGGAGCTGTATCTGCTTTTCAAATACCTGCGGCCGAAGGAGCTGGAGCGGCAGGACATACGCTGTTTCGATGCATGGGCCGCCATCTTTGCCAAAAAGAGCGTCGATTTCGAGTTCAACGTAACGAACAACATCGTGCAGAAGGAACGGTTCCGCTACTTCATCAAGGTTCCCGAGCTGGCGGCGTTCTACAACGAGATTACCGACTACCGCACCGCAGAGGATGTCGGCGTGGACCGTCCGCCAAAAAACGAAATCCTGAAAAATATCCCGCCTACGCCCCAGCAGGAGGAGTTCATCCAGAAACTCATGGAGTTTGCAAAGTCGGGAGATGCCACCCTTCTGGGCCGCGGGCCGCTTTCGGACACGGAGGAGAAGGCAAAGATGCTCATCGTCACGAACTATGCCCGCAAGATGGCCCTCGATATGCGGATGATAGACCCGCAGGCATACGACGACCACCCCGACAACAAAGCCTCCCGGTGCGCCGCGACCATCGCGGAGTATTACCGCAGGTTCGACGCACAGAAAGGCACGCAGTTCGTGTTCTCCGATTTGGGGACTTTCCAGCCCGGACAGTGGAACATATACAGCGAAATCAAGCGCAAGCTAGTCGAGGATCACGGCATTCCGGCGCACGAGATACGTTTCATTCAGGAGTGCAAGACCGAGAAGTCCCGCAAGGCGGTCACCGATGCGATGAACGACGGCAAGGTGCGCGTGCTGTTCGGTTCGACGAGTATGCTCGGAACGGGGGTCAATGCACAGAAACGCGCCGTCGCCGTGCATCATCTCGATACCCCGTGGCGGCCCTCCGACCTGCAGCAGCGCGACGGACGCGCCGTGCGCAAGGGCAACGAGGTGGCAAAACTCCATGCCGGCAACAAGGTGGATGTGATCATCTACGCCGTGGAGAAGTCGCTCGACAGCTACAAGTTCAACCTCCTGCACTGCAAGCAGACCTTCATCTCCCAACTCAAAAGCGGTGCGATGGGCGCACGCACCATCGACGAAGGGGCCATGGACGAAAAATCGGGTATGAACTTCTCCGAATATATGGCGATTCTGTCCGGCAATACCGATTTGCTGGAAAAGGCCAAGCTGGAAAAGAGGGTCGCCGCATTGGAGGGCGAGCGCAAGTCCTACTTCAAGGCCCGCGGCACCTCGGAAGTGCGGCTGGCGGAGGCGGTACGGAAATTTGAAAGCCATGCCGAGCATATAGAAAAGATGGGAAAGGATTACGATACGTTCCTTGCACGGGTGCAGACCGCACCCGACGGCTCGCATCTCTGCCCCCTGCGGCTGGACGGGGTGAACGCCTCCGATTTCAAGACCCTCGGAACGCGCCTCCAGCAGATAGCCAAAAACGCTTCGACAGGCGGCGAGTATATGCCCATAGGCGAACTGTATGGATTCCCCATCGTCGTCAAGAGCGAACGGGAGGTGCGCGACGGCGTGGAAACCAAGCAAAACAAATTCTTCGTCGAAGGGGCTTACAAGTATTCCTACAACAACGGACTGATTGCCATGAGCGACACGAAAGCCGCCGTACTCAACTTCCTCAATGCACTGGAACGACTGCCCAAGATTATCGACGTCTACAAGGAGAAAAACATCCCGCTGGAACGCGACATTCCGATTCTGCGGGCTTCGGTGGGCGGAGAATGGAAGAAGGAGGGAGAACTGAAAGACTTGAAATCGCAGCTCGCCGCTCTCGACCGCAAGATACAGGCGGAAATAGCGCCGCCCCGGCAGGAACAGACGGAGGACGGGCCGAAGGCTGAAAACGAAAGACTGACGGCCGGAAACAGGCCCGCGGAATCGGCGACGCCCGTGAATGCCGCCCAATCCGAAAAACAGGACGCCCCGCAGTTCGTGCGGGAACATTTCATCATCGCCCGACCGGCCATAAAGGCGGAGACGGGGAACAAAATGAAAATGGGATGACAACAATGGGGCCTACAATGCAATACGGAGCGTGGGATTCGGAATATCCTTCTCCCCTTCACTCAAACAGATAAAGATTATGGCAACGATTAAAGTGAAACTGCGTGCCTTGAGCATCGCAGGCAAAGCGGGAACGGTTTATTATCAGGTAACGCACAAGCGTGTCATCCGGCAAATCACGACGGATATCCATATCCTGCC
>NZ_CANRPM010000071.1 GCF_947632445.1 uncultured Bacteroides sp.
AAGGGTGTTCGTGACCCTTGATGAAGGGTGTTCGTGACCCTTGATGAAGGGTGTTCGTGACCCTTGATGAAGGGTGTTCGTGACCCTTGATAAAGGGTGTTCGTGACCCTTGAAACAATTTATTTATATGATATATATGAGACAAATTCATTACGTCATCCAGACCCTGCTCAGAGGGAAGGGGAGTGTCCCCTTCAAAGTCATCTCCCTCGGTCTGGGACTTGCCATGAGCATCCTGCTCTTTGCCCGCGTGGCCTACGAGCAGAGTTACGACACGTGCTTCCGAGACTACGACCGCCTCTATCAGGTGTGGTCCATGTTTATTTTGAACAATGAGAAGAACGAGCCGCAAACCATGAACGTGGGGCCGCTGGCAGGCGCCATCCTCGAAAACTTCCCCAGGGAAGTGGAGGCGGCTACCTGCACCAACAGCTATCTGTCGTCGCGGCCCCTGTATTACGGCAATACCCGTTTCAACGAGTCCAAGCTGTGTGCCGACTCGCTCTTCTTCCAGACGATGGGCATCGAGGTGCTGAGCGGCAATCCCGTGCAAGACCTTCAGCAACCCGATGTGATTTACCTGAGTAAGAGTCTGGCCCGAAGGATGTTCGGCGGTGAAGAACCCGTCGGAAAGGTCATCAGCTACAACCACGAGCGCGACCTGACCGTGCGCGGCACCTATGCCGACCTGCCCGACAATACGACGGTCAAGGCCGACGCCGTCATCTCGCAGCCTCCTGCCTGGACGGCCCGACAGATGAACTACTCGTGGGACGGAGGCGACTCCTACTTTCAGTACGTGCGCCTGCGTCCGGGGGTGGATGTGGATGCCCTCAACGCCCGCATGGAGCAGATGGTCGAGAAATACCTGCCCGAACGCGACCGCTGGAGCTATACGGCCTATGTGCAGCCCCTGCGCGACACCTTCCGCCGGCAGGGCGACGTGCGGCGCATGTTCACCATCATGCTGACGCTGGGCCTGTCCATCCTCTTCATCACCGCCCTGAACTACGCCCTCATCTCCATCTCCTCGCTGAGCCGCCGGGCCAAGATGGTGGGTGTGCACAAGTGCAGCGGAGCCGGTAGAGGCGGCATCTTCGGCATGTTCATGCTGGAGACGCTGCTGGTGGTCGCGCTGGCGCTGGGCGTGATGTCCCTTCTGCTGTGGGGCTTCCGCGACTTTGTGGAAGACACGGCCTCCACCAAGCTGACGAACCTCTTTGCCGGAAGCCGCCTGTGGGTACCGGCTGCCACGATAGCCCTGTTGCTGGTGGTGGGCGGTGTACTGCCGGGGCGGCTCTTTGCGCGCATCCCTGTGACGCAGGTGTTCCGCCGCTACACGGAGGGCAAGAAGGGGTGGAAACGCCCGCTGCTGTTCGTGCAGTTTGCGGGCGTGGCCTTCATCTGCGGCCTGCTGTGCATGGTGATGATGCAATACCATTTCGTCATGAGCAAGGACATGGGCTTCAGCACGAAGCGTATCGTAAACTCCTATCTGCCCCTCAAGACAGGCGAGGAATGCGACAACGCCTACAACTTCTTCCGTAACCTGCCTTATGTGGAAGGCCTCTCCTCTGCCTACGGCGATCCGCTGGGGGGCTATAGCGGTTGCTTCATCGACGGGGAAAACGGCGAAACCCTGTTCTCCGCCCGCTTCGATGCCTGCATGTCCAACTACTACGACCTGATGGGCATGAAGCTGAAGGAAGGCCGCCTGCCGCGCGACAACAACGAGGCGGCGGTGAACGAGACCTTCGTCAGCCTGATGAAGTGGGGGAAGGATGCCGTCGGTCGCACCGTACATGTCAGAGGCAGAACCGTCACCGTGACGGGTGTGCTGAAAGACTTCCAGATAAACGGCTTCTATTCCGAGCCGATGCCCTACATCGGCTTCATGAACAGGCAGTTCAACTACAACCTGCACTTCCTGCTGAAGGAGCCTTTCGCCGAGAACCTGCAACGCCTGACGAAGGATGCCGCCGAAGCCTTCCCCGGCATCGACTTCATTTCGATGGAAGAGATGATGAATAGGATGTACAACCCCGTCCGTGTGTTCCGCAACGCCACCGTCGTGGCAGGCGTGGTGATGTTCTTCATCATGCTCATGGGCCTGCTGGGCTATACGGCCGACGAAGTGCAGCGCCGAAGCAAGGAGATAGCCATCCGCAAGGTGAACGGTGCCGATGCCTCTTCCATTCTCTGCCTGCTGGGGCGCGATGTGCTCTATGTGGCAGGGCCCGCGGTCGCGATAGGCATGGTTGCGTCGTGGTACGTCAACTCCCTTTGGATGGACATGTTCAGTGTCCGGGCCTCGATGCCGGCAGGGATCTATGTGTCGATAGGCGCGGCCGTGCTGGCCGTCATCACCGGCTGCGTGCTGTGGAAGTCGTGGCGCGTCGCCAACGAGAACCCCGTACTGAGTATCAAAAGCGAATAATCTGTTAAACAAGCATTAAATAACTTCTCCGATTATGATTGAAATCAACAACCTAAGTAAAGTATTCCGTACAACGGAAGTGGAAACCATCGCATTGAACCAAGTGAACCTCCATGTAGACGAGGGCGAGTTTGTAGCCGTCATGGGCCCGTCGGGCTGCGGCAAGTCCACCCTGCTGAACATCCTCGGCCTGCTGGACAACCCTACTTCGGGCAGTTACCGGCTGTTCGGGCAGGAAGTGGCCGACCTGCACGAGAAAGACCGCACCCGCGTCCGCAAGGGCAAGATAGGCTTCGTCTTCCAGAGCTTCAACCTGATAGACGAGCTGAACGTCTTCGAGAACGTAGAGCTGCCGCTGACCTACCTCGACCTTCGTGCCTCCGAACGCAGACAGCGCGTGCACGACATCCTGAAGCGCATGGCCATCAGCCACCGCTCGAAGCACTTCCCCCAGCAACTCAGCGGCGGACAGCAGCAGCGGGTGGCCATCGCCCGTGCCGTAGTGACCAACCCTAAGCTCATCCTCGCCGACGAGCCGACCGGCAACCTCGACTCGAAGAACGGCGCCGAAGTCATCCGGCTGCTGAGCGAACTGAACGGCGAGGGCACTACAATCGTCATGGTGACCCACTCGCAGCACGACGCCTCCTTTGCCCATCGGACGGTGCACCTGTTTGACGGAAGCGTGGTGGCAAGCAACAGAAACCTGTAATCGAAAGACGTGAACATGAGACACCTGTACTACACCCTTCAGACCCTGCTTCACGGTCGTGGAGGCACTTCGGAGAAAGTCATCTCCCTTACGCTGGGATTGGTGATGGGCGGGCTGCTCTTCACACAGATAGCCTACGAACTGAGCTTCGACCGTTTCTATCCGAACCCCGATACGCTGGTGATGCTGCGCATGAGAGACGTAAACCGGGGAGTGCCCGACCCTGAATACAACTACACCACCTATCGTCCGGCGGCGGCCGACCTCAGCGAGGCCTTTTCCGGGTTAGTGGAGAGTGCCTGCCTGACTTCCAACTTCTGGGCGCCCGCCCTCTACAAGGACGACAAGAAGCTGGAAGACATCCAGATCCTCTTTGCCGACACAGCCTACTTCGCAACCACCGGCCTGCCCCTGCTGCAAGGCGACCCAAAGGACTTGGCCCTGCAAGGCAATGCCTTCATCTCCGAAAGCAAAGCCCGCGAACTCTACGGAGCCGAAAGTCCCATAGGCAAGGAACTCTCTGTAGAGAAGATATTCAACGTCACCATCCGAGGCATTTATGCCGACGTGCCGCACAACAGCATCATGTCCCACGATTTGCTGCTCTCCATGTCTGCCATCGACTGGTGCTTCGGAGCAGGCACGTGGGGGACGAACAACATTTATGGCATCCTGTTCCGCCTGAAGCAGCCCGCCGACGCGGACGCCATGAACAGCCGTATCCAGCAGGCCGTAGAACAGTACACCGACACCCATCTGGGCGACGACGTGGTGACGGAGTACAGCGTCCTGCCCCTGTATAAGGTCTACCGCTCCTTCTCCGACAGCACGCGGCGATTGGTCATTCTGGGCGTGCTGGGCTTCTCCATCTTCTTCGTCTCCATCCTGAACTACGTGTTGCGTGCGGTAGCCGCCATGAGCCGAAGGGCCAAGTTGGTGGGCGTGCACAAGTGCTGCGGCGCCGACGGCCGTCACATCCTCTCGATGTTCCTTTGGGAGACGGGGCTGTTGGTGGCGGCCTCCATCGTCTGCGGTGGAGCCTTGTTGTGGCTGCTGCGCGAACAGGTGGAGGAATTGTTAGGCAGCCGCCTGGCCGACCTCTTCACCGGACAGACGCTCTACGTGCCGCTGGGCACGGTGCTGCTGCTCTTCCTCGTGGCAGGCGTGGTGCCCGGACGTATCTATGCCAATATCCCTGTGACGCAGGTGTTCCGCCGCTACACCGACGGCAAGCGTTCATGGAAGCGCGGCCTGCTGTTCGTGCAGTTCATCGGCGTGTCCTTCATCGGCGGCCTGCTGCTGACTACCGTGTGGCAGTATCACGACCTGATGACCCGCAGCGTGGGTTTCCAATCCGAAGGACTGGCCGTAGGCACAGTGACGGGTAACATCCGACGGGCGGAGAGTGTGGCCGACGCCATCCGCCGCGAACCCTACGTAGAGGCGGTGGCAGGCAGCAGCTTCAATCTGCTGGATCATTACAACACCACCCGCCTGACCGACAATCAGGGCAACTTCATCCGTCCCCTGCACTTCATGATAATCGACAAGGACTTTCCTGCGGTGACGGGCATAACCTTGCTCGAAGGCAAATGGCCGCAGCATCAAGGCGAAGCCCTCGTGGGCCGCAAGACGGTGGAGACGCTGAAATGGGAAGACACCGCCATCGGCCGCCGGCTGCCCGTCGACCCTGCCTGGGTCGGACTGGAAGAGCCGCCCGTCGTGACAGGCGTAGTGGAGGACGTGCGCAACATGGGGTTCTTCATGGACCAAACCTGCACCGCCTTCATCCTGAGCGACCGCATCCGCACTTTCAACGTCCGCCTGAAGGCCCCGTTAGACGATAACCTGAAGCGCCTGAACACCTTCGTCAAGTCCGCCTATCCCGACTTAGCGCTGGAGTTCACCACCTATCAGGACATCCGCCGCGAGAAGAACGCCGACGTTTCCACTTTCCGCAACACCGTGTGGGCCACCGCCGCCTGCATCGTCCTCATCGTGCTGATAGGACTTATCGGCTACGTCAGCGACGAGACGCAGCGCCGCTCCAAGGAGATCGCCATCCGTAAGGTGAACGGTGCCGAAGCCTCAGACATCCTGCGCCTGCTCTCGGTGGACATCCTCAAGATAGCCGTCGCAGCCGTTGCGGCAGGCATGGCCGCAGCGTGGTACGTCTCCGGCCGGTGGATGCAGCAGTTTGCCGACAGCAGCCTGCTTTCGCCCGCGTGGTACGTGTTGCTGGCCCTTCTGCTGCTGGCGCTTGTCGTGGCGGTGGTGGTCTGCAAGGCATGGCGCATCGCCAACGAAAACCCTGTACTGAGCATCAAGAGCGAATAATCTTTAAAACGAGGACGACATATTTAAAGTTAGAAAACTTGCAGGTTACAGATACTTTTCACACCTTTGCACCCATTTCGACGAAAAGTATATGGATAACAGCAAGATGAATACCGCCGTCCTCTTCGATTTCGACGGCGTGGTGATAGATACCGAAACGCAATACAGTGTCTTCTGGCATCGCTTGGGGTTGGAAGATCTGGGTATGGACGACCTCGATATACGCATTAAGGGGGAGACCCTGACCCATATCTATGATACGTTCTGGCCGGGCATGAAGGAACGGCAAGCGGAGATTACCGCTGCCCTCGACCGGTTTGAGCAGCAGATGACGTTCGATTTCATTCCCGGAGTGCTTGCGTTCATGGACAATTTGCGCCGGCATCGTGTGCCGATGGCTGTCGTCACCAGCTCCAACGACAAGAAGATGGCAGCCGTGCGCCGCGTGCATCCCGACCTCGACCGCTTGTTCGACCGCATTCTGACAGCGGAAATGTTCACCGCATCAAAGCCTGCCCCCGACTGCTTCCTGTTGGGCATGCAAGTGCTTGGTTCCGAACCGCATACGACGTGGGTCTTCGAGGATTCGTTCAACGGCTTGCGAGCCGGAATGGCTTCGGGTGCTAATGTCGTCGGGCTTGCCACGACCCATCCGCGTGAAGCCATTGCACCGCTGTGTCATGCCGTCATCGACGACTTTCGGGGGTTCACCTACGAAAAGATGCTGAGAGTGAAGAAGCAATGAGAAAAAACTGTAATTTTGCAGGCGGATTATTCGGAATAACAACTCTTTAAATAGAACGCAACAATGGCTGGATACATTTCAGACGACACACGGAAAGTGACTACGCATCGCCTCATAGAGATGAAGCAAAGAGGCGAAAAGATTTCGATGCTGACGGCATACGACTACACGATGGCACAGATTGTGGACGGTGCGGGCGTGGACGTCATCTTGGTGGGCGACTCTGCCTCGAATGTCATGGCGGGCAATGTGACGACACTGCCCATCACGCTGGACCAGATGATTTATCACGGAAAGTCGGTGGTGCGCGGCGTGAAGCGTGGTATGGTGGTAGTAGACATGCCTTTCGGCTCCTATCAGGGCAACGAACTCGAAGGGCTGGCTTCGGCCATCCGCATTATGAAGGAGAGCCATGCCGACGCGCTGAAGTTGGAAGGCGGGGAGGAAATCATCGGTACCGTGAAGCGTATTCTGAGTGCAGGCATCCCTCTGATGGGACATCTGGGCCTGATGCCGCAGAGCATCAACAAATACGGTACCTATACCGTCCGTGCCAAGGACGAAGCCGAAGCCGAGAAGTTAGTGCGCGACGCCCATCTGTTGGAAGAGGCAGGATGCTTCGCACTGGTGCTGGAGAAGATACCTGCTGCGCTGGCTGCCCGTGTGGCCCGCGAACTGGCTATCCCCGTCATCGGTATCGGTGCCGGCAGTGAGGTGGACGGGCAGGTATTGGTATGTCAGGATATGCTGGGCATGAACAACGGGTTCCGCCCGCGCTTCCTGCGCCGCTATGCCGACCTGCACACGGTGATGACAGATGCTATCAGCCGCTACGTGAGCGATGTAAAGAACCTAGATTTCCCAAATGAGAAAGAACAATACTGACGGCCGTTTGCTGACGCACGGGCTTAGGGCCATGTGTGTTGCCAACTTCCTGCTGTATGCTTCGGTGTATATGCTGCTGGGCGTGCTTCCGGCAGTTTTGGCCGGCGATTCCGCGTGTATCTATCCGGCTTTTCTGGCCGGCATGCTGTTCGCAGGCCCTTTCCATGCCTATCTTGCCGATGCCTTTAAGAGGAAAAACGTCTTATTGCTATCATACGCCGGAGTCGGAGTGACGATGGCGGCGGCTCCATACATTCCCGAAACCCATTATGCAGGGCTGGCTCTGCTTCAGGGAGCTTGTTTCGCCTTGGCATCGGGAGCCGGTACCACCATCAGCATTGATATAACCCCGTCGGGCCATCGCACGTCGAGCAACATGCTCTTCGCTTTCTGCGGACGGGTAGGGATGGTCGCAGGACTGGCAGCCGGCGTTTGGGGAATAGGCTGCCATCCGTTAGCATGGCTGATGTATGCGTCGGCGCTGCTGTGTGCCGTCGGTATTCTGTTGTGTACGACGGTCTATGTTTCTTTCCGTGCTCCTATAGGTCTGAGGCTGTGCAGTCTGGATCGTTTTCTTTTGGTGCGTGCCTGGCTGCCTGCGCTCAATGTGGGTATATGGGCTTTCTGTTTCGGTATTGCGGGTGCATCGTCGACAAGCCTTTCCGCGTCCGCAAGTTGGAGGTGGATATTGCTCCTGTCGGTGCTTCCGCTGCTGACTCCGTTGTGGGTGAAGATGTTTGTCAAGTTGTCTCACCATTGCCAGCGGGCTACGGGCAACATGACCTTCAACCTGCTGATGGACGGGGGAGTAATAGCCGGCCTCTGGACGATGTGCGTTACAGACAGCCCGGACACGTTGGCAACAGCCGCATTGGTGCTGGCCATACTTGTGTTTGCTTTCGCTACACGTCCTTATTATAAGAAGAAACGGGTGAGATAAGGGCAAAGAAAGGCCGTTATTATTCCCTCCGCGTGATGCCGCTTCTCTCCACCTGTTTGACTCCTTTTACCGTTCGCAGTTTCTTGATAAGCGCCTCCAGTCGTCCCGTATCGCCCACCATGACGGTCAGTGTGCCCGAAAAGAGACCGGCATTCGAATTGATGCCGATGCTGCGCAGCGTAATATCCGTCTCCTTCGAGATGATGGAAGTGATGTTGGTCACAATGCCTATGTCGTCGTGGCCCACCACGCGCAGGGTGATGGGATATTGCGTGCCTTCGCCCTTGCCGGCCCAGCGTGCCTTCACGATGCGGTAGCCAAAGCGGGCATGCAACTCCGCAGCGTTGGGGCAGTCACACCGGTGTATCTTAATGCCGCCCGTCACACTGACGAAGCCGAACACCTCGTCGCCGTAGATGGGGTTGCAGCATCGGGCAAGCTGGAAGTCGATGCCCTTCAGGTTCTGGTCGATCACGAGCACATCCTCCTTGGCCGAACCGTCTTCCGGCACACGAGATTGCAGGTTATACTCCTCGGCCTTGCGGTACTGCACTTCGTCGTGGAGGTCGTTCTCACGTCTCTGCAATTCCAAATAGCGGTCGATGATGTCGTTCACGTCTGATGTCCCGTCGGCAACGGACTGGTAGAACTCCGTAACCACCTTGTAGCCCATGCGCTTGATGAGCCGCATCATCACGCCCTCGTCGTAGTCTATCTTGCGGTTCTTGAACTTCCGCTCCAGCGTTTCACGGGCGAAGTCTGTCTGCCGGGAGGCCATTTCCTTCAACGCCTGACGTATCTTGGTGCGTGCCTTCGAGGTGGTGACTATGTTCAGCCAGTCCTGCTTGGGGGTCTGTGTGTTCGATGTCATGATTTCCACCTGGTCGCCGCTCTGAAGTATCTGCTTCAGCTGTACGTTGCGTCCGTTCACCTTGGCGCCGATGCACTTGCAGCCCAACTTGGTGTGGATGTGGAAAGCAAAGTCGAGCACCGTGGCTCCTTTGGGCAGTTTGAAGAGGTCGCCCTTGGGGGTGAAGACAAAGACTTCGTCCTCGTACAGGTCCATCTTGAATCGGTCCATCACTTCCAGGTCGCTGTCCGAACTTTCGAGCGCTTCGCGTACCGAAGTCAGCCATTCGTCCAACCCGCCTTCGCCCTTGATGCCCTTGTAGCGCCAGTGGGCCGCCAGACCGCGTTCGGCAATCTCATCCATGCGTTCGGTGCGTATCTGTACCTCCACCCACTTGCCTTCGGGGCCCATGACGGTGATGTGCAGCGACTCGTAGCCGTTGCTCTTCGGCACGGACAGCCAGTCGCGCAGCCGTTTGGGGTTGGGCTGGTACATATCCGTCACGATGGAGTAGGCCTGCCAGCATTCCAGCTTCTCCTTCTCCAGCGGAGAGTCGAGGATGATGCGGATGGCAAACAGGTCGTACACGCCTTCAAAGGGGCATTTCTGCTTCTTCATCTTCTGATAGATGGAGTGGATGGACTTGGTGCGCCCCTTGATGTGGAACTTCAGCCCGGAGTCTTCCAGCTTCTTCTGTACCGGAGCGATGAAGGCGGCTATGTAGCGGTCGCGGGCGGCTTTGGTCGCGTTCAGCTTGTCCTTGATGTGATAATAGATGTCATGTTCGGTATATTTCAGGGAGAGGTCTTCCAGTTCCGACTTCAGTTTGTAGAGACCGAGCTTGTGGGCGAGCGGCGCATACAGATAGGCCGCTTCGTTGGCGGCCCGGCGGCGTGCTTCATCGTTTTCCGCATCCCTGATTTGACGCATGATGTTCACACGGTCGGCAATCATGATGAGGATGACGCGCATGTCTTCGGCAAAGGAGAGGAGCAGGTTGCGGAAGTTCTCCGATTCGATGGTCGGGCTTTTCACATAAAGCTCGTTCACGCGAATCAGTCCCCGGATGATGCCTGCCACGTCTTCGCCATATTCGCGATGGATGTCTTCGGCCGTACACTGTCTACTTCGCACCACTTCGTGAAGCATCAGCGCCAGGATGGATGCCCGCCGCATACCGATTTCTTCGGCCACGATGACGGCCGTCTGCATGTCTTTGATGACCGGATTCAGGCCGAACACGTCGCGCTGCAACCCGTTGGAGGCGGCACAGGCCACAAGATGGGCTTTCAGCTTGCGGCAGTCGCCCGGCAGCAGGGTATCGCCCGATAGCTGTAACAGCTTGCGGTAGAGAGGGACAAGCATCCGTTTCTCTGCATCCGTGAAGAAAGTATTTGTGTTCATATCGCGTTCTTTTTGATGGTTACGGGTGCAAAGTTAATACTCTTTGTCACATTATCTGCGGTTTTGCCGGATTTATTGCAAATCATTATAGGCGGGCACGTCGGGCAGGAAGTCACACCGTCCGTCGGCGTAGTCCATGCGGCAGCAATAGTGGCGGAGGCCGTTGCTCACAATCAGATAGTCCACCTTCAGCGCCATGTTGTAGCGGGTAATCTGGTCGAAGGCGGCCTGGGTAATCGGGACGTCGGGGGCTTTGTACTCCACAATCATGCGGGCCGACAGGTCGCGGCGGTAGAGCACCGTGTCGCACCGTTTCCGTATGCCGTTGAGCTGCACCTGCACCTCGTTGGCTATCAGTGTCTGCGGATACCCCTTGTGGGCGATGAGGAAGTGGACGAAGTGCTGGCGCACCCATTCTTCGGGCGTCAGGGTCACGTAACGGCGGCGGATGTCGTCGAATATCACCTGTTTGCCGTCGTGTACGGCAATCTTGGCGTCAAAGGCGGGCAGGTTCAGCGGAAGCATGGCGGACTTGTTTCTTACAGGTTTCTTTGTGCGAAGACAAAAGTACAAAAAAAGGACGGATCCGGCATCCGTCCTCGAAAACATTTCATCGGCTTCCTTAAAAAGGGGATGGAATCACTGTCGGACAGGCGGTCTTGCCCATCCTTCCTTCCTTATTTGCGAATGGTATTCGAATTCTGGTTGTAAGCCTTGGCCACGCACTTCCATTCTCCATTCATCTTCATCAGCAGCAGATAGTCGGTAAAGTCGATGCGGCCACCCCATTTCTCTTCCAGAACACGGACTACGGCCAGTGTCTCTTCTACAGCCACCACGTCGATACGTGCCTTGAAATCATGGCCTGCACCTACGGTGTCCACGTTCTGATAGAATTGCCGGATGCTGCCGTGTTCCAGCTTTCCGTCCAGATAGCCGAACAGCACGGCTTCGTCGATGAACAACTCTTTGGCATAGCTGCTGTTGCCTTCGGCCACACTTTTCACGAACTTCATGGCTGCCTTCTCTACAGCCTCATACTCTTCGATACTTGCTCTCATAATGATAATTGTTTTAACGGATGATTAACTGCCGCAAATGTACGTGGTAAGCCCCATTCGTGCAAGTAGCGAAAAATTATTCCCATACCGAAAATTTATTCGGTATATTCCGGCATAAGGCGGTTATCCCTATCTTTGTGCCCGAATCAAGAGAACAGAGCTATGTATGAAAGAAAAATTCCTGTAGATTTGGACTGCCCCTTGCGGCTGACCATGAGCCTGATAGACTCCAAATGGAAGTCGTGTATCCTGGACGAGCTGCGGCACGGGCCGTTGCGTCCCAGCGAGCTCCACAAGTCGTTTCCCGAAGCAACTCCCCGTGTGCTGGACATCCAGCTGAAAGAACTGGTAGAGGACGGACTGGTGTCCAAAACCATCTTTCCCGAACTGCCCCCGCGTTCCGAGTATGCCATCACGTCGTTGGGACAGACCCTGATTCCGATTATCGACGCCATGATAGAGTGGGGCAACCGGAATGAGGCGCTGTTTGAGCGGAAGTACGGCAGGAAGGAAGAGGAATAAAATACTCCTTTTGTTGAAGGTCACGAACACCCTTTATCAAGGGTCACGAATACCCTTCATCAAGGGTCACGAATACCCTTTATCAAGGGTCACGAACACCCTTTATCAAGGGTCACGAACACCCTTCATCAAGGGTCACGAACACCCTTCATCAAGGGT
>NZ_CANRPM010000072.1 GCF_947632445.1 uncultured Bacteroides sp.
TAACAGATAAATTGATATATTTGCAAAACTAAGAGGTCTGAAGACTGACTCCAGACACACTGAATGAAACACTACCTCCGTGAACTATCGAAGCCTCAACATTCTCCAAAATTAAACCCAATGTAAGTCTATGCAAATGTTTCGTTTTAATCTGCCTTTCATAGTGCCTTACATAACTAACTGAAACACAAAGTAATAAAGCCACTTTCCACTCAATCATCGTTATACATTTCGTTCTGTGCCCCATAAGATGTAGAAATTAAAAAATTGTTGTAATCATTCTACAGTTGAAGGAAATGCCATCGTAGACTACAATTATTATTCTGTGTCAGCTGAGAACTGCTTTTGGTTAAATGATATTGTAGAGAATGCTGGAAATGAAAAAGGCTTCGAATATGATATTTCTTACAACACAGGAATAATGGGTCTTATATTCCTGACTACAGTGATTGCAAATTTAACAATACTGATGTACTATAATATGTTGAATAAATAGATTGACAGCAACTCCAGGCCCGACTACCGCGAGAAGCTGAATGCCGAACTGAAAGCCCTGCGCGAGAGCGAGATGTGGCAGACAGCTGTTACGGTACGCAAGTTCTGCCCGGAGAACAACTAAGCGTATTGGATTGAAAAACTTCAAGGGAGTGCATCGGCTTGGATACGGCCGATACATTCCCTTTTTACTCTATTTTTATGACGTATATTAACGTGAGTCCGATATAATTCGAATTGCTGTCCTTAAATAGGCGGTTATTTATAAATCCAGGTCAGCACCCGGTTGAGCCATTTCCAGCGGAAGCGAAACCAGCGTCGGGTGCTGATTTGTTTTCCGCCGAAACGAAGAACGAACTCTCGATAGCCATGGTGGCGGAAGGGGAGACCTACGTCCAGAAACTCCAGATGGCGGCATCCCCGTTGGCGGGCATCGTCCAAGGCTTTCCATACAGCCAGTACACCGGGGTATTGCAGGGCGTAAGTTTTACGCATGCCGCCCGAGAACCAAAGGTAGGCATTATCGCCCGAGTAGATGCAGGCGCTACCCCCGATAATCTTGTTTTTGTAAGTAACGATAAAGATGCGGCTTTGCCGTTGTGGGTCGTTTACCTGCCGGGCCAATTGGTAGAAGAACTCCCGACTTGGGAAATGGCGGCGTATTTTCCATGAATAGACGTGGTGTAGCATGTGGGCAAATGCTTTGACCTCGTCGACGGATTGGGCTTCCTGTACTTCGGCACCGTTTTTCAATCCCTTCTTGACTTGGCGGATGCGCGAAGGGCTGAAACGTGCTTCTATACGGTCGGCATTATGCAGGGAGTTACGTACACGAAGCCAATTGATGGGGAAGTAGCCGCATGAGCGAAACGAGCGATAGCCGAAGCGGGCATCGGGCAAATTACGGAATTCGATGAGGAAACATTTCCGCAGGGCTTCTTCGGTGAGCCGCTGGAGCATGTCTTTGAAGACGGCTTCGGAATTAATGCTATTTGTCAAGAATTCTCCATTGCCGAAGACTTCGCAGCGATGGATGATGCCGGGCGGGAACAGGCGTACACTGCGGCGAATAACGGCCAGTAATCTGGCAATAGGCTGCCCGTCGAGACTCGCTACGATGAGCAGGGGATTGTAACCCAGTGTCGCTTCGTAGATGCGGAACAAGGTCGTAGAATGGAAGGTGTCATCTCCCGGCAGGGGAGGAATGTCGCTTCCCGCATGATATGTCGTTAGTTTAAGAGGCATCGACGGCAAAATTAGAAAATATTCTCGTATCTTTGCAACGTTTATCGAGTTTAATCGGGAAGAGATCGCTCTCTTCACTAAAAGATGATTTAGTATGGAAAGTTTCAGCGAATTGATAAAGAGCCGTCGCAGCATGCGCAAGTTTACAGGCGAGGAATTGGCGCAGGAAGAAGTGGTAGCGTTGATGAAGGCCGCTTTGATGGCGCCGTCATCGAAGCGCAGCAATGCCTGGCAATTTGTAGTGGTGGACGATAAAGAGACGCTCGCGAAGTTGTCTCGTTGTAAAGAACAAGCCTCTCAGTTCATTGCCGATGCAGCGCTGGCCGTGGTTGTCATGGCCGATCCGATGGCCAGCGACGTGTGGATAGAGGATGCCTCCATCGCCTCCATCTATCTCCAGCTGCAAGCCGAAGACTTGGGATTGGGCAGCTGCTGGGTGCAGGTGCGCGAACGTTTTGCCGCGCCCGGTGTGACGTCGAACGAGTATGTGCACGAGGTGCTTGATATTCCCCTTCCGCTTCAGGTGCTCAGCATTATCGCCATCGGCCGTAAGGGCATGGAGCGCAAGCCTTTCAACGAGGAACACCTGCAATGGGAAAAAATTCATTTGAACAAATACGGAGGAAACGACGGTGAGTGCGGCAAAGGCGAGTAACAACAAGGATACGTACAAGGCTGCGGGGATTACGCTGGTAGTCTTCGGCGTGCTCTATCTGCTGGACAAATGGGTGCATTTTGAGTCATCGGGGCTGCCGTGGGTCATGCAGAAGGACTATTTCCTGCTCTACACGGCCGTCATTTTCCTGCTGGTCAAGCACGATAAGTCGGTGGGCTTGGTGCTCGCCGGCCTTTGGCTGATATTGAACTTCGGACTGATAACGGCTCTGGTGGGCACCCTATCGGCCTACCTGCTTCCATTGGCCTTGTTGGTGACAGGCATTATTCTTTATTTTATAGCTACGAGATAACGAAACGAAAAATCCATGATAATGAGAAGTATAGAAGATACATCCATTGTATTCGTAGGCGCGGGGAACCTGGCTGCCAACCTTGCCCACGCCTTCTACCGTAAAGGATTTCGGGTGGCTCAAATATATAGCCGCACGGAAGAGTCGGCCCGCACGTTGGCTCAGGTTGTGGAGGCCGAATATACCACGAATTTGGAGGATGTGGCCTCCGACGCCCAGCTCTACATCGTGTCGCTGAAAGACGATGCCCTGGCGGAACTTTTGCCTCAAGTGGTGGCGGGCCGCGAAAAGGGAGTTTGGGTGCATACGTCCGGAAGCATCCCGATGGACATCTGGAAGGGGCACGTGGAGCGCTATGGCGTGTTCTATCCCTTGCAGACTTTCAGCAGGAATCGCCTGGTGGACTTCCGCGAAATCCCCGTCTTTGTCGAGGGAAGCTCGGACGCGGAGGTACAATTCCTCAGGCAGATAGCTTCGGCCTTGTCGGGGAAGGCGCAGGTGGCCGACTCCGAGCAGCGGCGGAACATCCATTTGGCGGCCGTCTTCACCTGCAATTTCGCCAACCACATGTATGCCTTGGGCGAGCGTCTCTTGCAGAAGAACGGCCTTCCTTTCGACATCCTGCTGCCCCTTATCGACGAGACGGCCCGCAAGGTGCACGGGCTTTCGCCCCGATCGGCGCAGACCGGCCCTGCCGTGCGCTACGACACGGGCGTCATCGAGAAACATCTTGACATGTTGGCCGACGAGCCTGAGATGCAGCGGCTCTATCGCCTGCTGAGCGACGACATTCATCGGATGGTACAAAATCCTGACATTCCGTGAAGAAGAAACGATAAAATAAGTGAACGGCTTGTGAGTACGATCAATTACGATTTAAAGAAGATACGCGCTTTGTTGTTCGATGTGGACGGCGTGTTGAGTGCGAACGTGGTCTATATGAACCCCGAAGGCGAGCCTATGCGCACCATCAACATCAAGGACGGCTATTCGCTCCACCTGGCGGCGCGGATGGGCGTATTGCTGGGCATCATTACGGGTTCGCTGGCGATGACGGTACGCCATCGCTTCCTTTCCCTGGGCCTGAAGGAAGAAGACATCTACCTGGGTTCGTCGTTCAAGATACGCGACTATCTCGACTTCCGCGACCGCCACGGCTTGCGTGATGAAGAAATCCTGTATGTGGGCGACGACATTCCCGACATCGAAGTGATGCGCCGCTGCGGCTTGCCGTGTTGCCCCCGCGATGCCGCCCCTGAGGTGAAGGCCGTGTCCCGCTACATCTCGCATGCCGAGGGCGGTCATGGCGTGGGGCGCGATGTGGTGGAGCAGGTGCTCAAGGTGCAGGGCCTCTGGATGGCCGACGAGACGGCTTTCGGGTGGTAGCCGCTTGTTATGAATTATTACCATATTCCGTTATGCTGGACAATCTTAGGAAATACCGCGTAATCTTGGCGAGCAATTCGCCCCGCCGTCGGGAGCTGCTTTCCGGCCTGGGCATCGGCTACGAAGTGCGCACGCTGCCCGATGTCGGCGAGGCCTACCCCGACACGCTGCAAGGCGGCGATATTCCGCTCTACATCGCGCGTGAGAAGGCGGCCGCCTATCGCGGCTCGATGCAGGCCGACGAGCTGATAATAACGGCGGACACCATCGTCTGGCTGGACGGCCGCGTGCTGGGCAAGCCCCGCGATCGCGAGGACGCCTTGCAGATGCTTCGCCGCCTGTCGGGCCGCACGCACGAAGTGTTCACCGGCGTATGCCTCACCACCACGGCCTGGCAGCGCAGCTTTTCGGCCCGGACGGAAGTCCGCTTCGCATCGCTGGATGAGGACGAAATCCGCTGGTACATAGACCGTTACAGCCCGATGGACAAGGCGGGAGCCTACGGCGTGCAGGAGTGGATCGGCTTCGTGGGAGTGGAGCATATCTCAGGCAGTTATTTCAACATCATGGGGCTGCCCGTGCAGCGGCTCTATCGGGAGTTGAGAAGGGTGGAATGAACAGATGTCATTTTCTCTTTTCCCAACATGAGTCCCCTTTAAATCACCTGCCCGTCCGGCACGGAGACCTTGCGTCCCAACTGTGCCGCGCAAGCCTTGCCGAGAGCCGCCGGCCGGCTCCCCGATGCTTCTCCCGCCGCCGGCGTAATGCCGTCCCTAAGTACGCCTCGCGGGGGTTTTGCCTCCCAATGTTCTTGTTTGTCGACTATGCAAAGTTAGGCATAAAATTTCAAACATGCAATACCCCGACGAAAAAAATCCGCACTTTTCCCTTTTTTTCCGCCGCCCGTGACAGTGTGACAACGTGACAATTACCCAAATGAGCTTTTCCACTTCCGACCCCCAAAAGTGTGTTAAAAATTTTAATACTATATATATTATATATATATTATATATATAATATATATAGTATTAATTGTAACATCCACTTCCAAAAAACCGATTTTAGGTAATTGTCACGTTGTCACACTGTCACGCCTGAGCAAACATCAACAGGCTGATACCGAAGCCTTTGCAGATATTCCTTCCTTCGCCGGAGCGGCAGACGGGAAAAAACGACGCACCGCGCCCCGACGCGCCCCGCTGCCGAAACCGCCGCTTTCCGCCCGCGAACAGGCCGCGCAGCGCATTGAAAATCAACGGATTGTAATTTTTAACACGAAATCCCCGCTTTATTAACAGATTTTCACCGAATACGAATACCCCGTTTTTGGCGGGTCGGAAGAAAGTCCCTATCTTTGCTCTCGTCGACAAGGGAAACCCGACGGATGCCGGCCCGGCGCGCTTCCCGAAACGAGAGAATGAACACGAACAACAAACCAAAAAAAACGAACAAAACATGTCAACAATCGGAACACTGAAGTACAGACGCTATGCGGCCAAGCAGCCGCAGAAGCCGCAGGAGGCGGCCAAGTGGTACGCCCGCGCCGTGCAAGACCGTCGCAGTGTTTTTCATAATATTGTCTACTGAATCAGGGCATGTGTCCGGAAAAACAGGAAACTGTCTGCTTGTTCAGGAAACGGAGTGTCCGGCCATTCAGGAAATAAACTGTTTTGTGTCTACTGAATTTAGGAAAAGACATTCTTTTTTACTAAATGTCACGATAACAGATGTTCGTGATGAAATTGTGTACTGATCTGCACCTTGAATGTACGATGTTGGTATAGCGTCTGCGGTTGCGATGAAGATGTTCTTTGTCTTCAAGAAAGAGTTTTTTCGTACATTCGGATGCGAAATTTTGTCAAGGACAAGTAATTCGCTGTTTTTTGATTTTATTTTGAACGGATACAAAAAACCAGCTAATTCACAATTTCTCGAATATGAATTAGCTGGCTAATCTTTTATTATTTATGGAATATTCTTCTTAGTGTTGTTGGAAGATTATTCATACCAGCGTGGATCACCAATTCCAAACAAATCTTTGTTTAAGAGGGTGAAGTCTGTATTACTGGGATCTTTGAATATATCTGTAGAAGCCGCTACAGGTTCAGTGAGGTCTACACTGAAGCCGTTGCTTGAGAATACACAGTCTGATGCGCACCAAGTATCCAGTGTTGTTACTGTTCCCGATGTACGGATACCCCTTCCATTCATCATACCGAAGATGACGCGGTTCAAATTGACGTTGGTTGAATTGCCGTTTGCGTCAATGAAGTAGCGGCTGCTTCCGCCTACAGCGTCATAGAAGGTACAGTCTGTAATGTTAATGTTGGCAAGGTTACATTTGCTGGCCTGTATGAAGTTGTGGTCTACATTGTATATAGTGCTGTTCGTCAGGCTAAGTTCAGAGATGGTGTACGTTGCACCGTCTACACGGAATGTGGCATATCCACCTTCACCAACGTTTCCGATGATTGTATTCTTTACACTGAGGGTACCAATGGTCTTGGCATCGTTACTTTGCAAGCGTACTACGCTTCTGTTGAGGTAGTCGATGGTACAGTCTTGCAGTTCGAACAGGTCTACTGTAGTGGCTTTACTTTGGTTGACAAGGTATTGGCAACCATCGTCAACAATCTGTACATTCTCAAAGCGAATATAGGCATGTGTACCGCCGATTTCCAGTGATTTGGGGAATTTCAGGACGGGCTGTGATGCACCTGCCAATCCGAAGAATGTGATGGACATACCGTCGGGAATGGACAGAGTAGTGGTTTCTCCATTTTCATCTAATCCGTACATGGAAATTTCGTCACCGGCAGCAAAACCGATAGTCAGGCTGTAGGATGCGGCTCCACCGGCTGCAGCTTGTGCTTGTACGGCCAGTTCGTCGAGCATGTCTTGTGTAAACTCAATGGTTCCGGCATCGTATGAATACTTCAGGTCGCCGTCTGGCATAGCTGCTGTGGTGCTTACATTGATTGTGCCGCGTTTGGACTCGTTGTTATAAATAACAAAGCGGTATTCTGTAGAAGCTTCCAAGCCGTTGACTGTACATTGGCTGCTGCCAATCTCATCGGCTGTCAATTCTACTGTCTTTATCCGTGTGCCATCGGCTGTCTGTACTTCAATGTGTGTAACTTCGGCACCTTCTTGCCAACTCAGGCGAATCCACGAATCGGAGCGGTCGGCCATTTCGGGTGTGTAGAATATTTGTTCTGCATCGGTTTTGAACGAACGCATGTCGTCGTCCTCATAGTAAGTCCACTTGGAATTGGTAATCCCTGCATTGGGGGCTTCGGCACGTACGCGTATGAAGTAGTAAGTGTCACCCATCAGGTTGTCCAATGTATAGGGTTGTTCGTACAATGTATCGATTCGGGAGCCGGTATGTACTTCGTCTTGGTAAAGCGAGTCGGCATTGCATTCCAAGATGTAGTATTCTGCATCGGGCAACCAGTCGAATTCAATGAGTGCGTAGGTGGCACTGGGTGTTATGGATATTTCACTGGGACGGAACAGACGGTTGTGTGAGGTGTCTGTACTCCAGTCGTTCGGGTCTTCGCATGCGGCCATTCCCAATACAAGTGTACCGGCTGCCAGCATTTTCAAGAATATATTCGTTTTCATGTTTTGTATCACTTATAAGGGTTAGAAATTATAGGAGTTTTGCAGTGTTCCGTTGGAGTCGCTGATGGTATTGCTGCCTAAACGGAACAAGTGACGGTTTACCACACCGGCTGGAGCTGTTCCCTGCAGTCCGTTGACCTTGTCATATTGTATGAGTCCGCTGCTGATCCATTGCAGGGCGTCGTATGTGCTATTGGATGTATCTACGCTGCCTGTGCTTGTATCATAAACACTGCCCCAGAAGCTGGAATTCTTGTATCCGGCAGCGGTAGCTTCGTCGTCGGAACTGAAAGGCGATTCGTACCACGTGATGGAAGAATAGTCAATCTTGTTCCATTCTTCGGCGTTGTCATTTTCCTTATAATAGATTTTACGCGGATAGACCTGATTGTTTACGGCATAGCGGTAACTGTCGAGCATCTCCACTGTCTTGTCAATAAGCAAGCCCCAGCGTATGAGGTCGTATTTTCGGATGGCTTCGCCACCGAATTCCCATGCGCGTTCATTGACAATGGCTTCGAACATGCTCTCTTTGTTGGTCAAGGCTGCTACATAGTTGTCTACCTTTTCAGATTTCAGGCTGGCGTCGAATGCACGCTCGCGTACTTTTGCCAAAGCTTGTTGGGGAGTCATCGAGCAGGTTTTGCCGTTACTGGTAGGACCATAGAGTTCGTTTACAACTTCGGCGTACATCAGCAGGACATCGGAATAACGCATTACTACCCAGTTGATTCCATAACCGGTTTTTGAGGTTACGGCTTGGTTCATGGCACGCCAGCCTTCGGTCATCTTACGGGGATCCCACTTGGCTACATAGATACCGAAAGGAGCGTTTTGCATCGTTTGGGTTGCAGTTGCATTCCTCAATTCGTATGGAGCGCAAGTTACGTCACGGCGCAGGTCGTTGTGGTCGAATGACCAAAAGTAGGGAGCTGTCAGTTTTACCTTGCCTGATGAATTGCCAAATCCAAAATAGGTGGTAGGAGAAGACAGACGAACGCCGGCGGTATATCCCATTTCACCTGAATAGTTCATGCCGTGGGCTACTTCATAGAGGTTTTCGTAATAGGTTTGGTCAAGTGACAGTTGGTTCAGGCGGTACCATTCGTTTTCGTAGCTGGGATTCAGTTGGTGGTGCCCGCTGTTAATGATTGCTTCCAGACATTCCAGCGCATGTTCGTACAGTGTGCGGCGTTTAGAGTCGCTTGGGCGCATGGTAGGATAAGTGTCGTCGCTCAGAGGCAGTCCGTTGGTAAATTTGCCTTGTAAAGCATTGTCTTTGTTGGCTGCCAATTTCACGTAACCTTCTTTAGTGCTTTCGCGGATAGAATATCCGGCTTCGGCTAAGGCTATGCGTGCGGCCAGTCCATAGGCAAATCCTTTGGTGCAATGTTCGGTGGTGTAGCTCTTTTCGCCGGCCCATGGCAGCAGTTCGGCCGCTTCGGCCAAGTCGACCAGCAAGGTGTCCATGATGACATCGCGGTCGGTCTTGGGCAGGTAGAAATTGGAACCATCGGCTTGGGTTGATTCCAGTTTCAAGGGAACATCGCCAAAATGGCGTACCAAGTCGAACATGACCATAGCACGCAGGCAAAGGGCTTCTCCTAACAGTCCGCGCATCCCTTCTTCATTGGCGATATTAGAATTGCGGATGCCTTCGATACAGAGGTTGGCATTTTCCACCATCTCATACATTTCGGTCCAGTGGGTAGGGAAACGGTTCCAGTCTGTAGGATTATAGTTACAATTTCCGCGTTCGCCATCTTGAACGGATGTTTCCGATGTCAGTGCGTCTACAATTTCCACGTCGTTGTTCATGCTAAAGTTGAGTGGAATGCGGCAGCCGTAGGTGTGGTCGAGTGTCAGTCCCGAATAAATCTTGTTGACAGCCTGTCGGGTTGTATTCTCAGAATTGAATACTGTCTCGGGATATAATTGGGAAGGAGATTCCTGGGTAAGAAAGTCCTCACACGAAGTCAGGCCGAAAAGTCCAACCCCTAAAAACAATATGGCTTTATATATCTTTTTCATGATTTTTTGGTTTATAAAGATTTTAGAATGTAACGTTAATACCTCCTACAATAGAGTAGCTCTTGGGATATGCTGCATAGTCTACGCCCGGAGTCATCGGGGTACTGGTACAGCAGTCTACTTCGGGGTCTACCCCTGAGTATCCGGTCAGGGTTAGGATGTTATAGGCTGTTGCGTAGATTCGTACATTTTGCATTTGCAATTTGCGTACAAAATTCTTAGGTAAGGTATAACCTATTGATACGGTTTGCAGACGCAGGAATGAAGCATCTTCCACATCCCAGCTGGAGAGTGGACGGCCGGTTACGGTTGCCGGGTTAAAGATAGTCTTTCCGTTGTTCACTTCGTTGATATGTGCATAATAAGCATTTTCGCCATAGGTGCTAATGTAGTCGTTGGCATAGTTGCGGCCCATCATGTTTTCACCTGTAGCAGGGTCAATACGGGCATAGCGGTCGGCTAACGTGAAGTTATTATTCAAGTTATAGTTGCGTGACGAACCGTTGTACATGGATGAATATGCTTTGGTCGCGTTCACAATCTTACCACCCAGCTGATAGTTGAAGAAGATGTTGAAGTCGAAGTTCTTCAGGAAATAGCCATTGAAACCGAAACCGCCGACAATAGGTTGTATAGTGTTGCCCAAGCGCACTTTATCGTTTTCGTCAATGACGCCATCATTGTTTATGTCTTCAAACTTCATGGAACCGGGTTCCAGTGAACCGCTGATGGTAGAGTAAGAATTGGCCACTCCGTCTTTCAGTACCCACTGTGTGCCGTTGAAATACATGTCGTCTGTTGTATAGAAACCGTCATAATTATAGCCGTAAACTTCACCCAAGCGTCCGCCTTCTTCAATTAAGAAATCATTCAAGCTGATAACGGCTGAACCAGACCATCTACTGCTTTGCCAAGCAGAACCGCCAGGCAGCTTGTCAATTTTGCCTCGGTTGTATGAGATGTTGAAATTGAAATTCAATCCCCAGTTGGCTTTATCGGCAATGTTATAATCCATTTGGAGTTCAATACCTTTGTTGGAAGTCTGGCCAACATTCTGATATTGTGTCTCGTATCCGGTTGAACTTGGAATGGTTTGTTCCATCAGCAAATCTTTGGTGGTGTTCCAATATACATCCAAACTACCGCTCAGGCGGTTGTTGAAGAAACCAAAGTCAAGACCAATGTTGCGGGTAATGGTCGTTTCCCATTTAAGGTCGGGGTTGGAAGCGCGGGAACCGTGTTGCAGAATGGTGGCTGATGTTTCATCGAAATAGATGCTCTTGTCTGAAGTACTGCCAAGCGAGTATGTCGTGTACATATAATCTGCACTGATGCGGTTGTTACCAGCTGTACCGAATGACAGGCGGAGCTTCAAATTCGAAAGCCAGTCGGAGGCATCCTGCAAGAAACTTTCTTCATTCATACGCCATGCCAATGCAACAGAAGGAAATATCCCCCAGCGGTTTCCTTCTGAGAAACGACTGGATCCATCGGCACGTATGGTAGCAGTCAGCAGGTAGCGGTCGAAGAGGCTGTAGTTGACACGGCCGAAGAAGGAGGACGTATTGTCATTGCGATCAATTGTCGTTTCGGTCGGTAGTGCTGTACCGTTACCCATGTTGGCCAAAATCTGGTCTATCGTATTATCGGTAGGGAAAGCGACAGAAGTCATGGCTGTCGTTTTCTTCATGGTGCTGGTCAATTCCTGTCCGCCCATGATGTTGAACTTATCGTTGTCGAAGAATAATTTTTTCCGGTCATAGGTTAAAGTGTTGGCGATACGCCAGTCTTTTTGCTCTACCTTAGTGAGGTAAGCTTGCGGTTGTCCTGAATAACCGAATTTAGAGTTGGTAGCAGCTTGGTAACCCCATACTTGGTCTGTATTGTTGTAACGCCAGCCATAGCCATATTCAGAACGGAATTTCAATCCTTTGATTGGTTCCCAAGTGAAACCGGCATTGAAATTGTCTTGCAGTCGGGTCTGTTTCTTGTAAGTGGCATTGGTACGTACCAGCGGGTTCCAGTCTGTATTACCGGTATCTTCATCAAACGAATCGGACAAGCGTGCTACCGGTCGATAGATGGTGGAACGTGCTACAATAGAGTAGGCTTTGCTGCTTTCCTGAGTATCGGCACCGCCACTCAAACCGTCGATGATGGTATAAGAGAAACGGGAGCAGCGGCGTAGTTCCGTGGCAGGGCTAACCGAATATCCGACTGACTCGGTACATGAAGAATGGCAGGTCGGAG
>NZ_CANRPM010000073.1 GCF_947632445.1 uncultured Bacteroides sp.
AAGCCTATACGGCCCTGTTGAACGGAACCAGCCGCCTCTACGGCTCGTTGGGACTGGTAAGCCCCTCCGAGGGGAACTTCAGCGCCTGGCCTTCGCGCATCGCGCGGAAACGGCGCAAGTACATCAAGCTGCCTCACGGCAGGGCCAGCGTGGGAGGCGACGACGTATGCCTCACCCTGCGCATCTCCTTAGACGAGACCGACGTCGCCCCCGCCGACACCATCCTCGACGAGAGCCGGCGGGCGAGCGACTTCGTAGACCGCGTATTCGACTACGGCTTCTAAGCCCGTCATTCCGTTTGTTTCACAAAAAAAGACCGAAGAGTATGAGTTTTGGAATAAGCAACAACGTAAGAAGCCGGGTCGTGCGCGAATGCACCCCCGAACTGTTCCACCGCGCGATGCGTTCGGAGGCGGTGGCGGAAGTCTGCGCCGAGATAGCGGACGGACTGGAGCAGCTGCGTCGCGGCGAGCTGACCAGAGAAGAGTATGACACGCTGAAGTCCGGGCTGAAGAAGCGGCTGCCCATCTTCACCCCGCACGCCACCTTCAGGAACGGACGGAGGCTGAACGCCGACGCCGTGCCCAGCGGCCTGTCGATGTACGACATCGACCACCTGCCCGACCCGCGCGGCTACTGGGAGGCGAAGCGTGCCGAACTGGAGGCGAAGGGAGCGATGCGCTACGTGGCCCTGGCCCACATCACGCCCAGCACCGAGGGCCTGCGCCTCTTCTTCCTCATCCCCGACGGAATGGACCTGGCGGAGGCGCAGCGGTGGATGTCCGAACAGCTGGGCGACGGCGACTACGACGCCAGCGTGAAAGACTATGCCCGCTCGTCGTTCGTCGTGCCCGAATCGTATGTGCTCTACCTCGACGAAGAACGCCTCTTCCGCCCCGTGCCCGTCCCGTGCGAAGCGCCGGAGGAAGACAAGGCCGGAGCCGGGGCCGGAGACACGAAAGAAGAAACGGCCGGCGACGTGCCCGAACCGGTCGGAAATCCCGACGAGCCGGAGCCTGCGCCCGAAGAAAAATCCGAACAAGGGGACGCCTGCGGGGAGGGGACGGCCTTCAAGGGCATCCCCTATTCGGAAATCATCGCCCGCTGGTTCGAGCTGGCAGGCGGCGAACCCGTCGAAGGCGAACGGAACGACAAGCTCCACCGGCTGGCCTCCCACCTGCGCTACATCACGGACAACGACGAGGCGCTCCTCCTCCGGGTGATGCCCCGCTACGGCCTGTCCGAAGAAGAGATGAAGGGGCTGATACGCTCGGCCTGCGCCGCCCGCTGGTGCTCCATGCCGAAGCTGCTGCGCGAGGCGCTGAAGAAGGCGGAAGAGAAAGCCGGCGAGGCCGCAGAGGCAGGCGACGACCCCCTCCGCACACCCTTCTCGCCCGACTGCTGGCCGCTGCCCCGCCGTCTTCCGCCCCTCATCAGGCTCCTGCTGAGCTGCACGCCCGACGCCTACAAGCCCGCCGTGGCCCATGCCGTCTTCCCGCCGCTGGCCACCCACCTCCATCGCGTCCGCTTCAGGTACATCGACAACGTGGAGCACGAGGCCACCCTGATGAACGTCCTCATGGCGGGCACGGGCGCCGGCAAAGACTGCATCTCCGAGCCCATCAACCGCATCCTCGCCGACATCCGCCGCCGCGACGACGACAACCTCCGCCGCGAACGCGAGTGGAAGAACGAAGTCACCTCGAAGGGCGCCAACAAGGACAAGCGGAAGCGTCCCGAAGGCCTCGTCATCCAGGAAATCGACGCCGACATGACCAACCCCGCCTTCGTGATGCGCATGGCCGAGGCCGACGGGCATTTCCTCTACACGAAGCTGAACGAAATCGACCAGTTCGACGCCCTCCGGGGAAGCGGAAAGGCAGGGCAGCAGTTCCAGATCATGTGCCTCGCCTTCGACCCCGGCAACCGCTACGGACAGACGCGCGTGGGCGTGCAGAGCGTGACGGAGAAGGTGACCATCCGCTTCAACTGGAATGCCGCCACCACCCTCCGAAAGGGCCGCCGCTACTTCGCCAAGGTGCTGACCGACGGGCCCGTCTCGCGCATCAACTTCTGCACCATCCCCGAACGCGAAATCGGAGCCGACATGCCCGTCTACGGCACCTACGACGCCTCCTTCGACGAAGCCCTCCGGCCCTACATCGACAACCTCGTCAAGGCGCAGGGACTGATAGACTGCCCGCAGGCCTTCCGCCTCGCCGGGAAGCTGAGGGAAGAGTGCGCCGAGTTTGCCCGCCTCTCGCAGAACCGCGTGTACGAGAACCTCTCGTTCCGCGCCCTGGTCATCGCGTGGCTCAAGGCGTGCGTGCTCTACGTGGCCAACGGGTGCCGGTGGGACAGCACCTTCGAGGACTTCGTCCGCTGGTCGCTCGGCTACGACCTGGCCTGCAAGATGGAGTTCTTCGGGGCCGACATCGAGGAAGCCCTGCGCGAGGAGCAGCGGGACGACCGGCCGGTGCCGGGACGACGGAACCTGCTCGAACTGCTGCCCGACGAGTTCACCTATCAGGATGCCGTGCGGGTGCACCAAAGCGAGGGAATGGACGCGAAAGGCACCGGGGGCATGCTGAGACAATGGAAGAGCAGGCGTTACGTGACAATTGTGACAAATGACAATTACCTGAAATTGAAATTCAGAAAAGATGGAAATAAGACTGACAAGAATAGCAAAGCGTGAGGCCTACACCATCGGCCGGCTGGAGATAGACGGCACCTACTTCTGCGACACGCTGGAGCCGACCTGGCGCGACCTGAAGCGGCGGCGGAAGGTGCCGGGGCGCACCGCCATCCCCGAAGGGCGCTATCCGGTGGTCATCACCCTGAGCTGCCGCTTCGGCCGGTGGCTCCCCCTCCTGCTCCACGTGCCCCTGTTCGACGGCATCCGCATCCATGCGGGCAACACCTCCGCCGACACTGCCGGCTGCATCCTCCTGGGCGAGAACCGCGAACGGGGTCGGGTGGTGAACTCCGCCCGCTGGGTCGGCCTGCTGAAGCGCCGCATCGTCGACGCGAAAGAGCGCGGCGAAGGCGTGTGGATTACGGTATGCTGAATTGTATCGCCGCTTTCTGTGTCGGGGCGTCCTTCGCCGGGAGGCGCGGGCGCTCTTCTTTTGCCGCCGCCGCTTCGGGCTTTCGGAAGAAAATTCCTACCTTTGCCGCATGAACCGATTTTATACTTCCGTAGAAATGCCCGAAGGACTGCCGCGCTTCTCCCAGCGCGGGCGGCTGCTGCTGATGGGCTCGTGCTTTGCCTCGAACATCGGGGCACGGCTGCTGGAGGCGAAGTTCGCCTGCGATGTCAATCCCTACGGGGTGCTCTACAACCCGAAATCCCTTTCGGCCGCCCTGCGCGAGGCGCTGGACGGGAAGGTCTACGGGGCGGACGACCTGGTGTCCTACGGCGGCCTGTGGCATAGCCCGATGCATCACGGCGACTTCTCCGCACCCGCTCCCGCCGAGACGCTGGAGCGCATCAACGCCCGCCTGGCGGCCCTGCATGCCGGACTGAAGGACTTGGACGGGCTGCTTGCCACCTGGGGCACGGCGTGGGTGTACGAAGACGCCGCGACGGGCCGCGTCGTGGGCAACTGCCATAAGCGTCCCGAAGCATGCTTCGGGCGCCGCCGCTTGGAGCCGGACGAAATCGCGGACGACTGGCTCGACCTCATCCGCCGGCTTCGGGCCGTCAATCCCCGCCTCCGCGTGGTGCTGACCGTAAGCCCCATACGCCACCTTCGCGACGGGCTGCATGCCGACCGCCTGAGCAAGGCCGTCCTCCTGCTGGCGGCGGACAAGGTGGCGGAGGCCATGCCGGAGACGGTGGGCTACTTTCCCGCCTACGAGCTCCTGCACGACGAACTGCGCGACTATCGCTTCTATGCGGCCGACATGGTGCACCCCTCCGACGTGGCGGCGGGCTACGTGTGGCAGCGCTTCGCCGAAACCTGCCTGACTGCCGGGGCGCGCCGCGTGGCCGAAGAATGCGAGGCGATACGTAAAGCGTTGGAACATAGGCCTTTCCGTCCCGGCTCGGAAAGTTATAAGACTTTTTTAGAACAAATATTGTTAAAAATCGACCGACTTAACGAAAAATATCCGTACTTAGATTTCGAAAAAGAAAGAATGACATGTCGTATTCGATTGAACGCATAGCAGAGATAATCGGGGCCCGGCGCATAGGCACGACCCCCGCTTCCATTGATTGGCTCCTGACCGATAGCCGCTCGTTGAACTTCCCCGAAGAAACCCTTTTCTTCGCCCTTCCCACCCGGCATAACACGGGGGCGAACTACATCGCCGAACTCATCGAGCGGGGCGTGCGGTGCTTCGTGGTGAGCGCGGAAGAGTATCGGGAAGACCGGTGGACATCGGAGAAGGACGACCTGAACTTCCTGCTCGTCGCCTCCCCTCTGAAGGCCTTGCAGAAGTTGGCGGAGGTACACCGCGAGCAGTTCGACATCCCCGTGGTGGGCATCACCGGCAGTAATGGCAAGACGGTGGTGAAGGAATGGCTCCACCAGCTGATGGGCGAAGACCGGCGTATCCTGCGCTCGCCGCGAAGCTATAATTCGCAGATCGGCGTCCCCCTTTCCGTGTGGCAGCTGAGCGAAGACGACGAGCTGGCCGTCTTCGAGGCGGGCATCTCCGAGCCGGGCGAGATGCGGGCGCTGGAGGCTATCATCCGCCCCACCATCGGCATCCTGACCAATATCGGCGGTGCCCATCAGGAGAACTTCTTCTCGCTCCAGGAGAAGTGCATGGAGAAGCTGACGTTCTTTAAGGACTGCGACGTGTTGATCTATAATGGCGATGACGAGTTCATCTGTAACTGTGTGGCGGCCTCGCTGCTCTCCGCCCGCGAAATCGCCTGGAGCCGGAAAGACCCCGAACGGCCGCTCTTCATCTCGAAGGTGGAGAAGAAAGAAGACTGCACGCAGATAGACTACCGCTATCTGGACATGGACAACCGCTTTACGCTGCCTTTCATCGACGACGCTTCCATCGAGAACTCGTTGAACTGCCTGGCGGCGTGCCTCTACCTGATGCTCTCCCCGCAGAAAATCGAAGAGCGGATGGCGCGGTTGGAGCCGGTGGCCATGCGCCTGGAGGTGAAGGAGGGTAAGAACGGCTGCCTGTTGATTAACGATAGCTATAACAGCGACATGGGCTCGCTCGACATTGCCCTCGATTTCCAGTACCGGCGCTCCCAGTCCAAGGGCCTGAAACGCACCCTCATCTTGTCCGACATCCTGGAGACGGGGCAAAATGCCTCGAAGCTCTATCGGCGTGTGGCCCAGCTGATGAGGAGCCGGGGCGTGGAGCGTATCATCGGCGTGGGGCACGACATCTCGTCCTGCGCCTCATGTTTCAGCATCGAGAAGGCCTTCTACCCCGACACGCCGGCGCTGCTCGCGGCCCTTGACCGGGGCGAATTAAGGTTGGAAAGGGAGCTGGTCTTGATAAAGGGCGCCCGTAAGTTCGCCTTCGACCTCCTGAGCGAGAACCTCGAACGGAAGGTGCACGAGACCATCCTGGAAGTGAACCTCGGCGCGATGGCCGCCAACCTGAACTATTACCGCAGCAAGCTGAAGCCTGAGACGAAGATGGTGTGCATGGTCAAGGCCTCGGCCTACGGCGCCGGCTCCTACGAAATAGCCAAGACCTTGCAGGAGAGGCATGTGGACTATCTCGCCGTAGCGGTGGCCGACGAAGGGTCGGAGTTGAGAAAGGCGGGCATCACGGCCAATATCCTCATTATGAACCCCGAAATGACGGCCTTCAAAACGATGTTCGACTACAAGCTGGAGCCCGAAGTCTATAGCTTCCATCTGCTGGATGCCCTCGTGCGCGAGGCCGAGAAAGAAGGCATCACGAACTTTCCCATCCACATCAAGCTGGACACGGGCATGCACCGCCTGGGCTTCGCACCCGAAGACATGCCCGCCCTGGTGAAGCGCCTGCGCGGGCAGAATGCCGTACTGGTGCGTTCGGTCTTCTCGCACTTGGTAGGGAGCGACTCGCGCGTATTCGATAGCTTTACGCGGAGGCAGATAGAAACCTTCGAAGCGGCGGCAAAGGTGCTCCAGGACGCCTTCCCCCATAAGATATTACGCCACATTTGTAATTCGGCAGGCATCGAACGCTTCCCCGGAGCCCAATTCGACATGGTGCGTTTGGGCATCGGCCTCTATGGCGTTAATCCGATAGACAACTCGATACTGAATAACGTGAGCACCCTGAAGACCATCATCCTCCAAATACACGACGTGCCGCAGGAAGACACCGTGGGCTATAGCCGGAAGGGACACCTGGAGCGCCCCTCGCGCGTGGCCGCCCTGCCCATAGGCTATGCCGACGGCTTGAACCGGCGTCTGGGCAATGGGCATGCCTATTGCTTGGTGAATGGACGGCGGGCGCCCTACGTGGGCAACATCTGCATGGACGTATGTATGATAGACGTGACGGACATTGATTGTAAGGAAGGCGACACGGTGGAAATCTTCGGCGACCACCTGCCCGTGACCATCCTCTCGGACGTGCTCGAAACCATCCCCTACGAGGTGCTGACGAGCGTGTCTACGCGCGTCAAGCGGGTGTATTATCAAGATTGAAAATAAGGGCGGGGAGGCGCGGAGAATGGATATTTTTCGTATCTTTGCCCCATAATAGAAAGAGAAAGCCATGACAAACTTACTTTTATTGGGCTTCCTGCCCAGCGGCTCCGAGTGGATTATCATCGCGGTCATCATCCTCCTGCTCTTCGGAGGCAAGAAAATCCCCGAATTGATGAAGGGGCTTGGCAAGGGCGTGAAGAGCTTTAAGGAAGGCGTGAACGAAGCTAAGGAAGAAATCAACAAGGCCCAGGACGACCTCGACGAGCCCGCCAAAGAGAAGAAATAACCCGAAAGCCATGTCGGAAGGCAAGGAATTGACTTTTTGGGAACATCTGGACGAGCTCCGCAAGGTGCTCATCCGGGTGCTGTGCGTGTGGCTTGTATTGGGGATAGCCTACTTTTCCGCCATGCCTTACTTGTTCGATAAGGTGGTGCTGGCCCCTTGTAATAACGACTTTATCTTCTACGACCTGTTACGCTACATCGGCGAACGCCTCCGGTGGAAGGATGATTTCTTCACGCAGGACTTTCACGTGAAGCTCGTCAACATCAACCTCGCGGCCCCCTTCTTGATACACATGTCTACCGCCTTCTGGATGGCTGTGGTGACGGCGGCGCCCTACCTCTTCTACGAAGTATGGCGTTTTGTCAGCCCCGCCCTCTATCCCCACGAGATGCGCGGCGTGCGTAAAGCCCTGCGGATAGGGACGCTGATGTTCTTCGTAGGCGTATTGATAGGCTATTTCATGGTCTATCCCCTGACCTTTCGCTTCCTTTCCACCTATCGACTTAGCTCATTCATCGAGAACCAAATCTCGCTGAACTCCTACATCGACAACTTTATGATGCTGATACTCTGCATGGGGCTGGCCTTCGAACTCCCTTTGGTAACGTGGCTGCTGTCCCTATTGGGTATCGTACACAGGCGCATGCTGCGTAAGTATCGCCGTCATGCGGCGGTGCTCATTGTCATCGTGGCGGCCGTCATCACCCCTACGGGCGACCCCTTCACATTGGCGGTGGTGGCCATACCGCTCTATCTGCTCTACGAACTAAGCATCTTGATGATGAAAGACAAGCCGGCGGAAGCGGAAGAATAGGACGCTTTTCCCTTCGGAAAAGGACGATATGGATGGTATAAAGCGATGAGATATTTTGGGAAATCACTATCTTTGCTTTCATGGAAAAAGACGAAGTGAAGGAATATTACGCCCGGTTGCTGGATGCTTGCAGGGACGAGGTGCCCATCGAAGCGGCGTATAGGCAGTTACGCGAGCTGCTGGAGGAGCTATGCCGCACCCAGATGTCGGATGGAAGCTTGCAGATGACCGACCTTTCCGCCCGCATCAGCTATGTGGCAGCGCGAGTCGGCCTTTCTATCGTGGAGCAAAACCGCCTGCACACCTTCCGCTTGACGTCCAATCGCGTACTCAATCACGAAGAGAAACCTGTGCGCGACAATCTGTTACGCGATGCGAAGACGCTGGCTTTCTTCATCAAGCTCTTGACGCACGAGGATATTCCCGACACCCTTTACCGCCTCTTGCCACGTGCCGATGCCACCTACGTGGCGATGCCCCTGGGGCGCCGTGTGAAGCGCATGCGCGTGTGCTTTCAATATGCCGACGATACCTACCTGTATGTGCAGCCCCTCGAAGGCCTTGTTGACGAGTGGCTCAAGGTGCGCTACAATGTGCCCGATGTGAACGAAGAGTTCCGGGAGACGTGTGAACTGCTGTGGCGCCATGCACAGGTCAACTTGCTGGACGTCGTGGTGGACGAGGAGGGAGTGCTTACGCCTTCGTTCATCATTTTGGAGCCGGACTACCTAATCGACATTAGCTCACTGGCCGAGTGCTTTAAGGACTATGGACACCATCCGGCCAATTACATTTTGAACCGCCTCCGGCCTTCGGACAATACGTGTCCGCTTTTGCTGGGTAACATCGCCAACCTCTTTTTGGACGAATGGATCCACGCGGAGGGCGAGCCCGACTATCTGGCGTGCATGAAGAAAGCCTTTCGCACCTATCCGTTGGAGCTGGCCGCTTGTGAGGACTTGCGCGATTCGGCGAAGGAAAAGCAGTTCTTTGCCGCCTGCCGCCTGCACTTCGAGAACATCCGTCGGACGGTGAACGAAACCTTTCCCGCCCCCGGCTATGGGCTCGACAAGAGCGATGCCGTGCTCGAACCTTCGTACATCTGCGAGGCGCTGGGCCTGCAAGGACGCCTCGACTACATGCAGCGCGACATGACGTCGTTCATCGAAATGAAGTCGGGCAAGGCCGACGAATATTCTATCCGAGGCAAAGTGGAGCCCAAGGAGAACAATCGTGTGCAGATGCTGCTCTATCAAGCCGTGCTGGAATATGCAATGGGGATGGACCACCGACGGGTGAAAGCCTACCTGCTCTATACACGCTATCCGCTGCTCTATCCTGCTCGTCCATCGTGGGCGATGGTACGCAGGGTGATGAACGTGCGTAACCGCATTGTCGAGGCGGAGTATGGCATCCAATTGAGAAACAACATCGAATATACGGCCTATAAATTCAAGGACTTGCAGCCCGACATCTTGAACGAGCGCGAATTGGAAAGCAAGTTTTGGCGGGACTACCTCTGCCCACCCATCCAATGTTTGGCGGAGAAGCTGGCCGCCTTGTCGCCGTTGGAGAGAAGTTATTTCTATACGCTCTACAATTTCATTACAAAGGAACTCTATACCTCGAAATCGGGCGATGTGGAAGGGCTGAGCCGCACAGGGGCTGCTTCCCTGTGGCTTTCCACTCTCGACGAAAAATGCGAAGCGGGCGAAATTCTCTACGACCTGACCATTCAAGACAACCATGCCGCCGACATCCATAAACCCTATCTGCAATTGGCCCGGCGGGGTGGTGGAGAAGAAGCATTGGCCAACTTCCGTGCGGGTGATGCCGTGGTGCTCTACGAACGTAATTCGGAGCGGGACAATGTGACGAATAAGATGGTATTCAAAGGTAATGTGGAGTCCATTTCCGAGCAAATGATTCGCCTCCGCCTGCGTGCCTCGCAGCAAAATGCGGGGGTGTTGCCGGCCGGTAGCCGCTATGCGGTGGAACACGACTACATGGACACTTCTTTCCGCAGCATGTATCAGGGACTTTCGTTCTTTCTTTCTGCCACACAAGGGCGGCGTGACTTGTTGCTGGGGCGTCGTGAACCGGCTTTTGACGAGAGTTTTGACGGGCAAATCCATGCGGCGGCGGACGACTTCGAACGTGTCACCCTAAAGGCGCAGGCGGCTCGCGATTATTTCCTACTGGTGGGCCCGCCGGGAACGGGAAAGACTTCGCATGCTTTACGAGGGATGGTAGAAGCTTTCTATGCGGAAGGGAAACAGATTTTACTTCTATCATACACGAATAGGGCGGTCGATGAAATCTGTAAGGTTTTGTCGGCCGTCAGGCCGGAGATTGATTACATACGCCTCGGCAGCGAATTGGCCTGTGAGGAGACTTATCGTCCGCACCTGATTGAAAATGTACTGGATGATTGTCTTAATCGCCGCGAAGTACAGGAGCGTATCATGCGATGCAGGGTGTTTGTAGGGACGGTGCCCACCCTCTCGACCAAAACCGACTTGTTCCGCCTGAAGCGCTTCGACGTGGCGTTGGTAGATGAGGCTACTCAGATATTGGAGCCTCAGTTATTGGGTCTGCTTTGTGCGCGAAGTATATCGGGCGAGGATGCTATCGGCAAGTTTGTGCTGATAGGCGACCATAAGCAGCTGCCTGCCGTCGTCCAGCAGGCGTCTGAGTATTCGGAAGTACATGATGAAGAGCTGTGCCGGCTGGGGTTGTACAATTTGAAAGACTCGTTGTTCGAACGCCTTTATCGCCACTTGACAGCACGGGATGAGGCCGGTGAGAATGGGAGAGTAGTGGCAGGCCGTTGCCACGACATGTTGCGCCGCCAGGGACGTATGAACGCCGATGTGGCACAATTCCCTAACCAGACTTTCTATGGAGGGCTGCTCGAAGTGCTCGGACTTGATCATCAGCGAGGCGATCTGAAGTTGGCTCCTTGCCTGCACGACCATCCACTGGCTTCCGTGCTGACCAAGCGTGTGGCTTTTCTGCCCTCTGTCGTGGACGCTTCCCTGAAGTCGGTCAAAACCAATGCGTCGGAAGCCAGGCTGGCGGCTGCCTTGAGTGAGGCGATCTACCGGCAATATTCGGCTTGCTCGACTTTCGATCCGGTGAATACTTTGGGTATTATTACGCCCTACCGGAGTCAGATTGCCTTAATCAGGGCAGAGCTTGCCGCCTTGGAAATACCAGCCTTGAACGATGTGGCTGTGGACACCGTAGAACGCTTTCAGGGGAGTGAACGGGATGTTATTATTTATTCTTTCTGTGTGAACCGTGCCTACCAGTTGAAGTATCTGGCCAATGTGACTGAAGAAAGAGGAGTGGTAATCGACCGGAAACTGAATGTAGCTTTGACCAGAGCACGTATGCAGGTGTTCATTATCGGTGTGCCCCAGTTGTTAAATCAGAACCCTATTTATGCGGATTTGCTTCGTTTTTGCAAAAATTAATCGGTGAATGATACAACTTATTAGAATAATTATTATTTTTGCACCACGTTTTTTTCATAGAGATTTAGATTTAAGGTTAGAAGAATTGTGGAAGTCGTGAGACTTCCCTTTTTTGTCTTTATGAAGATTATTCTCCTGTTTTTTGTTTTTTTAAGTTAGTAGTAGGTTTGTTTATCGTAAAAAGAGAAAGGGGCTGCGTCG
>NZ_CANRPM010000074.1 GCF_947632445.1 uncultured Bacteroides sp.
ACCTGTCGCCTCTGTCAGCATTTAGTTGCTTCTGTCATTCAATGAATTACTCGATTTTTGTAGTTTTTTTCTGCAAAGGTAAAAAACTTTCCGCTTCCATTTCATCCTTCCGGCGGATTTTTTCCGTTTCCGGCATTTCCGTTGTTCTCCCTGCCGGTGACAGGCCGTTTCGGGAGTCTGCATGCCGATGCTCATATGCGGCCGACGGTTGTTGTAAAAGTCGAATAAACTCCGCAATCTGACGTTCTGCGTCCTGCCGGTCCTTGAAACACTGTGGCCGGACATAGACCCGCCCTGTCTTGATGGTTCCGTTCACCCGTTCCGCCACGGCATTGTCGGTGGGATGGTAGTCCTCCGTCATGCTGATGGCGATGTGGGGTTTCCGGAACTCGCCCACATACAGGTCGCAGCAGTATTGTATGCCCCTGTCCGAATGGTGGACCAGCCCTTCGGGATTGTCCCTGCCCGTTTGTACGACGGCCGCCCTGAGGGCTTTCAGCGTGAAGAAGGCGCTGAGCGGGAAGGAAAAGCGACCAGCTTACTATCGAATGGGAATAACAGTCGGTCACCAGATGCAGGCAGCAGCATCCCCCGTCCGTGTCGATGTAGGTTATGCCGCTTACCCACAGACGGTTTGCCGCATCAGGGACGCAGTCCTTTACCACGTTTTTCCATTTGTGGTAACGGTGGTTGGAGTTGGTGGTATGCCGACGGCGGGAAGGCTTTCCGAGCAGCTTGTGACTCGCAGGAGTTTCAGGAAGGCATCCCGGCCCGACATCCGTCCACGCCCGAACAGGTCGCACAGCATCAGCCACCAATGCCCGAATTGACCGAGCGTATCCCGGCGATGGCGCTGAGGATGCGGGACTCCCGGCGGAGAAGTTCCTCACCGTCCGACTTTTGTTGGTAATAGGCCTGTCTGCAATGGCCAAACAGTTTGCAGGCGGTCTTGACATTCAGGCCGTTCCGCCCGCAAAGTCGGGTTACTGTTCGGGCCCCGGTTTTTTTCGAATCTGAATCCCCTGTTCTTCGGCAATGTCAATCATCGTGTTCAGGGCCAGGTTCTGAAGTTCGGCATAGGGCAGGCATCCTTCAAGCTCCTTCAAACGTTTCTTGAGGGTTTCGTTCTCTTCTTCCGGAGGGGTTTTCTTTGTCCGTGCTACAGGGCCTGACGTTTCTTTTGCCAACGCCAAAGATACGAATTTTTTCTGCATTCCCATAGCGGTGTACCTGGGAAATTGTACCCGGCTTCACCCGGTAACGAAGACCCGGTTTCTCACGGGATGACTCTCCCGCCAAATACTCACGAACAATTTTCAGCCGCAATTCCAAAGGACTGCGCGGCAGACGTTGATAGTTTGCTCGCATAAATATAACACTTTTAACCTGTTGGTTGAATTAAATTAGTGCATATTTTATCTGTCCAATCGGACGATGATTAACGAAATTGACATATTGCATGAAAGTCATAGCGGCGATTTTACCGGCCATTCCGGTGAAAAGTCCGCAGGATTGCTTTGCGTAATTTCGTATCATCATAAAATTGTCGTTGGGCTGGGAGAACATGGTTTCAATCCGTTTTCGGAACTTTTTGTAAGCCCACGAAGGTTGGCGCCGGTTCTTTTGATTCAGCCTATATGGTACTTCGAGCGAGATGTTTGCCGTCTCAAAAAGATTTTTTTTGGACTTCGGCGCTGAGATAGCCTTTGTCACCGGGCATCATACAGTCGCGGTATTCCCAACGCACATCCTTGAGATAATGGAGGTCATGGATATTTGCAGCCGTCATGTCATAGGAGTGTATGACACCCCGTATTCCACAGACAGCATGGAGTTTATATCCATAATAATGCAATCCCTGCGCTGCGCAATAGCCCCAGTCGGGAGCGGTGTCGATATTGTCACGCCCCATCGTGCAGCGTTTTGCCCTTGCGTTCTGACACTCCTTTACAGGTTTGGAATCGATGCAGAACACATCCTCGGAGCCATCCATGGCTACGGCCACGTCCTTTCTGATTTCCTCGGCAAGGCGTGCCGTCAGCTTGCGCCGGACATTGAACTGCCTGCGGCTAATAAGGTTCGGCAGCTCATCCTTGCATTCATTGTGCAGACGATAGAACAGGAAATTCTCGCTGTCAAAGCCAAATGCTTCGGCGGTTATCCCGAGTGCAATGACTTCGAGGTCGGAGAACTTGGGCACAACCCCGCATCTGGGGATATTTCCGAGTTCATTTACTCGATTTCCGGCGAAATCTTTGCAGATTCCAAGAATTCTGACAAATTTACGATGAAGTTGCGCATAAGCAGACAGATAGTGGTTAGCGGTGTGGCACCACTAATTTACTAAAAATCCGCATATTGCGCAACTTTTTCATTTATAAATCCTTAAAATTCTAATTCGACCAACGAGTAACACTTTTAAGATTCTTAAAAGTGTCTACCTATTTTCAGTATAAGACATATTTTTAGACTAAGTACAAAAGTCCAATTCCCGAAAAAATATCTATTTTGCTTTCCACTTTCGGGGAAACATATTATATTTGTTTCCGAAAGAATTATTTGACAGCATAACAGTGTAAAACACTAAAATTTGTACGATTACTAAATCGTTACTTCTATTTCTTAGATACTGTTCCAAAAAATGTGTCCGGGGGGGGGGATAAAAAAGTCTACAGATTTTTTAGCTTTGTAAAGATCAAAACAAACAAAAACTAAAAAAGAGTAGACTTTATGGATTTCACAAAGGAACAACTTTCCGAGCTGATATGCAAGCATACGGAAAAAGGAAACGGCTTACAAGACTTGATGGAGATAATGCTTGGGTAGTGTTTCAAAACAACTGACCTTATTCTAAAACTTATCCCGAATTCAGGTTTTCTTGAAGAATAAGATATAAAAAGAAGAAGCACCGTGCATGGGCAGACGCTTCTTCTTTTTTAGGGTCTGTTCTTCATTTATTTCGCCAGTTCAGCAATTACCTTCATAATCTGCTGACCGATTTCTTCGGCTTCTTCCTGCGTATGGGCTTCGCTATACACGCGGATAATCGGCTCCGTATTGCTCTTGCGCAGGTGTACCCACTTTTCGGGGAAGTCGATCTTCACACCGTCGATGTCGTTGATTTCCTCGTTCTTGTAGATTTCCTTCACCTTGGCTAAGATGGCATCTACATCGGTGTCGGGCGTCAAGTCCACACGGTTCTTGGCCATGAAGTAGGCGGGGTAGGTGGCACGCAGTTCGCTCACCTTCTTGCCTTCGTGTGCCACGTGGCTCAGGAAGAGGGCGATACCTACCAGCGCGTCGCGTCCGTAGTGGCTGGCCGGATAGATGACACCGCCGTTGCCTTCACCGCCGATAACGGCACCTGCTTCTTTCATCTTTGTGGTTACGTTTACTTCGCCTACAGCTGACGCAAAGTATTTCTGTCCGTACTTGCGAGTTACGTCGCACAGAGCACGGGTAGAGCTGAGGTTGGATACCGTGCTGCCCGGTGTATGCTTCAGAATATAGTCGGCTACGCTGACCAGTGTATATTCTTCGCCGTACATACGTCCGTCTTCGCAGATGATGGCTAAGCGGTCTACGTCGGGATCCACTACGAAAGCTACGTCGTTCTTGCCGGCTTTCATCAGGTTCATAATGTCGCCCAGATTCTTTTCCAACGGTTCGGGGTTGTGCTGGAAGTTTCCGGTCGGTTCGCAGTAGAGTTTTTCCACATGCTTTACTCCTAATGCATCGAACAATTGGGGCAGGATGATACCGCCTACGGAGTTCACGCAGTCGATGGCTACGTGAAAATCGGCCTTGCGGATCGCTTCTACGTCGACGAGGTCAAGCGCCAATACGCTGTCTATGTGCTTCTGATTGTAGGTCAGATCCTTGCGGTAGGTACCCAACTTGTCTACTTCGGCATATTCAAAAGCCTCTGCTTCAGCGATGCGGAGCACCTCGTTGCCTTCTTCCTTGTTCAGAAATTCGCCTTTTTCGTTCAGCAGTTTCAAGGCATTCCACTGCTTGGGATTGTGCGAAGCTGTGAGGATAATACCGCCGCTGGCACCTTCCATAGTCACTGCCAGTTCGGTAGTGGGAGTAGAAGCCAAGTCAATGTCCACTACGTCCCATCCCATGCCCATCAGGGTACCTACTACCACATTCTTTACCATTTCGCCGGAGAGACGGGCGTCGCGGCCTACTACAATCTTGTTGCTTTTTACGGTACACGTTTTGCGGATGAGTGTAGCATAGGCAGATGTGAATTTCACGATGTCAAGCGGGTTGAGCCCCTCGCCTGCACTGCCGCCAATCGTTCCGCGGATTCCAGAGATAGATTTGATTAGAGTCATAGGTTATATGTTTAAAATGTTATTGGATTATGCCGGAATACTATCTGTATATCTGATATTTGGTAATGTCATAATAATAAGGATATACGTGTTGCATGGCGCTTTGATGTCCCATTTTCGAAGGAACAATCAGGCGTACACGGGCTTTATCGCGCACGTATGGCAAGGGAACCAACCAGCCTGCGGGTACAGCAGAACCATATGCCATATACATCATCCCCTCTGTGAAGATGCCGGCGATGGAAGATGAGGATACGGTATATTTGAATTCATCTACCAAATAAGAAAGAGTCAGATTACTCAGGATCGTATCTTTATCCAACAAGCTGTATTCCATAAAACGCACCAATACTAAGTCATTGTTCTTTATCGTGTCGGCCGGATTGTCCGAACCTTTATCTACAATTTGCATATAGACACCGCTGGACAGTTGTACGAATTCGTTTTTCTTGACGTCGGTAACCGAATCGTTGTCGAAGAATTCAGTCTGACTGATGACTTTTATTCCTTTCTCATTGATGAAATCCTCGATGGCATTATCTTCTTCTTCCAGCATCTCCGCGTATGTCTTCGTATCGTCACATGCCTGGAAACTGAAACCTACAGTCAGCAATATAAAAAAGAGTGATAAGAGTTTTTTCATTTAATCTAAGTTTGTATTTTCGTACAAAAGTACCTGATTCTCTTGAATATTGAAAAATACGAGAACAAAGTTCGTATCTTTTAACCTTTCCCCCGTTTTTATCCTTTGGCTGTAAGCAAAGGTTTGTATTTCTCCAGCGCTTGTTCAAAGACCTTTTGTGCTCCTTCCATAGTACCGCAGAACTCACCTCCCGCGGCATTCAGATGTCCGCCTCCGCCAAAGAATTCCGCTGCCAGCTGGTTGCACGGGAATTTGCCTACCGATCGGAGGGAAATCTTGATCATTGGCTTTTCGGTATCTTCGCGCAGGAAACATGAAAGAATGACGTTTTTAATGCTGAGCGGAATATTGACGAAGCCTTCGCTGTCGCCCCGAATATAGTTGAATTGCTTCTGCTCTTTTCCGGTGAGCGATATTAGGGCGGCACGGCATTCGGGATATACTTTCATTTGTGTCAGTACATATCCCATAAGACGCAAGCGGCTTTCGGAATAGGTATTGAACACTTTGCGATAAATGGCGTCCTTGTCTATTCCCTTCGAAAGCAATTCACTGATGATGAAGTAGATTTCACGATTGTTGGAATTGTAGGTAAACCCTCCTGTATCGGTCATCATTCCCGTATAAATACACTCCGCTCCCTGTTTGGTAATATCGCTGAAGTAACCCATGCAGCAGATCAGGCGAAAGACAAGTTCGGATGTAGAGGATATTCCCGGATGAGAAATGACGATTTTACAGAAGTCTTCGGGATGCAGATGATGGTCTATCAGGATTTTGCGTGCAGGGGAATTTTTAACTGCTTCAGCCATTGCGTCGATACGGTTCAAAGCGTTAAAGTCGAGACAACAGATGACGTCTGCTTCCGCAATGAGCTTGTCGGCAAATTCTTTGTAGCGGTCGTATTGCAGGATATCTTTACTGCCCGGCATCCATCGCAGGAAATCGGGGAAGGCGTTGGGTACAATGACGTTGGCCGTCTTGTCCTGTGAATTGAGAAAGTGCCACAGACCCAAGGAAGAGCCGATGGCGTCGCCGTCTGGACTTACATGGGTTACGATAACCATCCGATCCGCACGGTCCAGCCATTTGGCGAAATGGTCGATGTTCGCTTGGGCAATTATTTTGCTTAACATTTACCTTATTGTCTATTGATGTGAATATTGCGGTGGCAAAAGTACAAAAAAAGTTTGTTTTCGGCCGAGGAGAATGGCCTTATTTTGGAAGGCTCCGTTCCAAAAAGCCGTGCTATCGTTTTTTCATTACGCTATTGACTATCCGAACAGAAGAGACCAGCTTGTTGGTAGAAGTAAAGACGTCAACGTTCCATACATGCGACGAACGTCCTATGTGGACAATAGTCGCTACGGCGCGTACCGTATCTCCTTCGTGTGCAGAAGAAATATGATTACCGCTAACCTGCATTCCTACAACAAATTCGTCGGGCTGGCAAATCACCATGGAACCCAGTCCAGCAACAGTTTCGGCAAGCGCTAATGTGGCTCCGCCGTGAAGGATACCGAAGGGCTGGCGGGTACGGTGGTCTACCGGCATAGTAGCCTCTACGCGGTCTTCGGCTACATAGGTATATTGGATACCCAGATTCCCCATCAGGGCGTGGCTCCCTTGGGCATTCAGTTGGTCGAGTGGAATCTTGGTGGCGCGAATGTCGGCTAAAATCAGCTTCTCTACAGCTTGGGCCACTCCGTCGTTCTCGTTGGTACCTGTTGTATAGTCGGAGCAGATCTTCACGGAGTCAACGGAATTCCCCATTGCAACCCCCATACCGGCTAATTGGATCATGGCCACGTCGCATACACCGTCGCCAATGGCCATAACTTCATCGCGCTTGATGTCTAACTGTTCCAGCAAGACAGCCAACGTGTTGGCTTTGTCTATAGAACAGGGTACTACTTCCAGAAAATAGTCTTCCGAACGGAAAACATCCAATACGCCATCGAGACGCTTTTTCCAATGTTTTTCGAGCCCGATTAATGCTTCTGTGTCATCGCTCACCAGCATACACTTGCAAGGAGCAAAGTCTATCGCAGTAGAGAATTCGCTTTCTTCAATGATTTCCAGACCGTTCAGTACTGCTTCTTCTTTGACGTGCCTGTTGTCCGGCGTGTTAGTCAACAGGATGTTGTCGTGGTAAGTGAACAGGGCGAAGTTGTTCTTGACAGCCTTCTTTTCAATATAGGGCAGCATCTCTGGGTTTATTCTGCGTTCAAACAGGATTTGTCCGTTGCGTGCATCAATAATCTGACAACCATTGTAAGACAATATGAAACCACCGTAAAGGCCTAATTCCAGTGTTTTGGCTACCGGCATCAGTCCGTAGGTCGGTCTGCCCGATGCCAATACGATACGTACTCCCATTTGCTGTACTTTCAGCAATGCGGACAGTGTGCGTTTACTGATGGTTTTCTCTTCATTGAGAAGTGTTCCGTCCACATCCAGAACCAAAAGTTTATATTTCATAACTGCAAAATTTGATGTCCTTCAAAGATAGCCCGATTGTTTGAGCTTTCCGATTATTCGGTCATTAAAAAATGCAAAATGAATATTGTATGACGAAATGCCTCCGGCTTGTTTTCGGATACTTTATCCTTCCATGTTTCGTATCTCTACTTCTTTTACTTTGCGGAACAGCTCGGAAGCGAAAATGAAGTTGTTCAAACGTTCGTTGCTTGAGGTGAAAATGTCGTCTTTATTGCCCTCCCATTCTTTGCGTCCTTCATAAATGAAGATGATATTCTCCCCAATACCCATGACGGAGTTCATATCATGGGTATTGATGAGTGTTGTCATGTGATACTCGCGGGTGATGTCCTGTATCAGCCTGTCGATGACGAGCGAAGTCTTGGGATCGAGGCCGGAGTTGGGTTCATCACAAAACAAATACTGTGGATTGAGAGCAATGGCGCGGGCTATGGCTACACGTTTCTGCATACCACCGCTGATTTCGCTAGGATATTTGTCTTTGGCTTCGGCCAGATTTACACGGTCCAGACAGAACATGGCGCGGCGTGTGCGGTCGCGCAAGGTATCACTGCTGAACATGTTTAGTGGAAACATAACATTTTCCAATACCGTCATGGAGTCGAACAGGGCAGCACTTTGAAAAATCATTCCCATCTCGCGACGCAGGGCCTTCTTTTCCTTCTTGTCCATAATCAGAAAATTACGGCTATCATACAACAATTCCCCCTTTTCAGGCGTCAGCAGGCCGACTATACATTTCATCAGGACTGTCTTTCCCGAACCGCTTTGGCCGATAATCAGATTGGTCTTCCCGTTTTCAAAAGTGGCGCAGATATTAGTCAGTACATCTTTCCCTTCAAATGATTTGCAGATACTTTTCAGTTCTATCATGGTCAGAGATGTTTATTTGGTCAGTAATTGGGTAAGTATAAGGTCGGCAAAAAGAATTAGTACGCTGCTGGTTACTACAGCGTCGGTTGATGCCTTGCCTACTTCGATGGAACCTCCGTCTACCGTATATCCGTAAAAGGCGGATACGCTGGCGATGATGAAAGCAAAAAAGAGTGATTTGATGATGCTGCACCATACGTACCATTCGACGAACAGGTATTGAAGTCCGAACTCCAGGTCTGTGGCTGTCATGATCCCTCCGAACCAGCAGGTGCCGAAAGCACCAATGATACCGGCAAACGTACTGAAGATTACGAGCACCGGAATGATAGTGACCATGGCGATTATTTTCGGCAGGATAAGGTAACATGCGGAATTTACTCCCATAATCTCCAGAGCGTCAATCTGCTGGGTGACCCGCATCGTCCCCAATTCCGATGCAATATTCGATCCAACCTTACCGGCCAGTATCAGACACATGATGCTGGATGAAAACTCCAGCAACAGGATTTCTCGTGTTACGTAGCCTACAGTCCATCGTGGCATCCATGGGCTTTCGATATTGTATTTGATTTGTATCGTGATGACAGCGCCGATAAAGAACGATATCAGCAGTACGATGCCGATGGAATTCACTCCGAGTTGCGCCATCTCGTTGCAGTATTGACGGAAGAACATACGCATACGTTCAGGACGGGAAAAGGTTCGCCCCATCAGCATGATGTATCTTCCTACGGTTCTAAGTGCCTTAAACATAATTGGTCAAGTATTTGTTTGCAAATGTACGGCTTTATCTTTTATTTTTACTACATTTGCGGCAAATTAACGCAGGTATGGAAGATAGTAAAATGGTTCTTCGTACAGAAGATTTGGTGAAGAAGTATGGAAGGCGTACAGTGGTAAGCCACGTTTCGTTTAATGTCAGGCAAGGAGAGATCGTTGGTCTGTTGGGCCCCAATGGAGCAGGGAAAACGACCTCGTTCTATATGACCGTAGGTCTGATCACTCCGAATGAGGGACGTATTTTTTTGGACGATCTGGATATTACGGATTATCCGGTGTATAAGCGTGCTCAGACAGGCATTGGCTATTTGGCTCAGGAAGCATCTGTCTTTCGTCAGATGAGCGTGGAGGATAATATCGCATCGGTACTTGAAATGACCGATAAACCGCTGGATTATCAGAAAGACAAATTGGAAAGTCTGATTGCAGAGTTCCGACTTCAGAAGGTGCGTAAAAATAAAGGCAATCAGCTTTCGGGTGGCGAACGGCGGCGCACGGAGATTGCCCGTTGTCTGGCCATTGATCCCAAGTTTATCATGCTTGACGAACCATTTGCCGGTGTAGACCCTATCGCCGTGGAAGACATCCAGCAGATTGTTTGGAGGCTGAAAGATAAGAATATCGGCATCTTGATTACCGACCATAACGTGCAGGAAACGCTTAGTATCACCAGTCGTGCCTATTTGCTTTTCGAAGGTAAGATCCTGTTTCAGGGTACACCGGAAGAGCTGGCTGAGAACCAGATTGTACGTGAAAAATATTTAAGTAACAGTTTTGTATTGCGACGTAAAGACTTTATGGTGTAAGTTTTACATCCCGTAATATTATATATTAAAAATAACGTTATGAAGAATTTTACCTGTGTGCAGGATATCGGTAACCTGAAGACTGCACTTGCCGAAGCGTTCGAGATAAAAAAAGATCGGTTTAAATATGTAGAATTAGGACGCAACAAGACGTTGATGATGATTTTCTTCAACTCCAGTTTGCGTACCCGTTTAAGTACACAAAAAGCCGCCCTGAATTTAGGAATGAACGTTATTGTACTCGACATTAATCAAGGCGCTTGGAAACTGGAAACCGAACGTGGCATCATCATGGATGGCGACAAACCTGAACATTTGCTGGAAGCTGTCCCTGTGATGGGCTGTTATTGTGATATTATCGGTGTCCGTTCCTTTGCACGTTTCGAAAACAGAGACTACGATTACAACGAAGTGATATTGAACCAGTTCATCCAATACTCAGGCCGCCCTGTATTCTCAATGGAAGCAGCGACCCGTCACCCCTTGCAGAGTTTTGCCGACCTCATCACCATTGAAGAATATAAAAAGAAGGAACGCCCCAAAGTCGTAATGAGCTGGGCTCCCCACCCACATTCTCTGCCACAAGCTGTTCCAAATTCTTTTGCCGAATGGATGAATGCGACAGATTATGAATTTGTCATCACCCACCCTGAAGGCTATGAATTAGACCCGAAATTCGTAGGCAATGCCCGTGTAGAATACGATCAGATGAAAGCTTTCGAAGGCGCCGATTTTGTCTATGCCAAGAACTGGGCAGCCTACTCAGGCGACAATTACGGACAAATCCTGAGCTTGGATCGTGCATGGACGGTAAGCGACCGCCAGATGGCCGTTACCAACAATGCTTATTTCATGCATTGCCTGCCTGTACGCCGCAACATGATTGTAACAGACGAGGTCATCGAAAGTCCGCAAAGCATCGTTATCCCCGAAGCGGCCAACCGTGAAATTTCGGCAACTGTTGTATTAAAACGTCTGTTGGAAAGTCTATAATTCACTCCTTCAAAAAAATACCTTATTCCAAAATAATTTCATCCACGAACAGAAAACCCGGTTTTCTCTTGCCACCTGCCATAAGAAGGATTTCCTACATGGAAAGATTCTTTATCTTGACGTAGCGTGTCCTTGCAGGATCGGGTTCCTGCTTGTGGGTGTAGATTTGGTTGGGGCTTCAGTTTGGTTGTTATATTGGTAACTCGGCAGATTGTTTTCA
>NZ_CANRPM010000075.1 GCF_947632445.1 uncultured Bacteroides sp.
GATAACCCCTTAGATTTTATCGAAAGCCTGTCGCAGGTCGGTGAGAATATCGTCGATGTGTTCCGTGCCGATGGAGAGCCGTATCGTGGCGGGCGTGATGTGCTGCTGCTCCAGCTCCTCGGGCGTCATTTGAGAGTGGGTCGTCGTGTAGGGATGGATGACCAGCGACTTCACGTCGGCCACATTTGCCAGGAGCGAGAATATCTCCAGCGAGTCGATGAAACGCCATGCCTCTTCTTCGCCTCCTTTTATTTCAAAGGTGAAAATGCTGCCTCCTCCCTGCGGGAAATACTTTTGGTAGAGCGCATGGTCGGGGTGAGAGGGAAGCGAAGGGTGGTTGACTTTTTTTACCTTCGGATGCTTCGACAGGAAGTCGACTACCTTCAAGGCATTGGCGACATGCCTCTCCACCCGCAGCGAAAGCGTTTCGAGCCCTTGCAGCAGGATGAAGGCATTGAATGGCGAAAGGGTGGCACCCGTATCGCGCAGGACGACGGCCCGTATTCTCGTAACGAAAGCCGCATCGCCGGCCGCATCGGCAAAGACGGTGCCATGATAGCTTGGGTCGGGTTTGGCCAGCGTCGGGAATTTGTCGGCATTGGCCTTCCAATCGAATGTGCCTCCATCGACGATGACGCCTCCGAGGCTCGACCCGTGTCCGCCGATGAATTTCGTGGCGGAATGTACTACAATGTCGGCGCCGTGTTCGATGGGCCTGATGAGGTAGGGCGTGCCGAATGTGTTGTCGATAATCAGCGGGATATGGTGGCGGTGGGCCACTTCGGCGACCGCGTCGATATTCGTTACGTCGGAGTTCGGATTGCCGAACGTTTCGGCATACACCGCTTTGGTTTCGGGGCGTATGGCGGCCTCCAGCGCTTTCAGGTCGTTGACATTGACGATCGTATGCGTAATGCCCTGTGTGGCAAGTGTGTGCGTGATAAGGTTGAACGAGCCGCCGTAGAGATTGTCGGCAGCCACGATGTGGTCGCCCACGCCGAGAATGTTTTGTATGGCATACGTCGTGGCCGCTGCGCCCGAAGCTACTGCAAGGGCCGCTGTGCCTCCTTCGAGTACGGCGATGCGCTCCTCGAACACCCCTTGCGTCGGGTTGGTCAGTCTTCCGTAGATGTTGCCCGCATCGCGCAGGCCGAAGCGGTCGGCAGCATGCTGCGAATTACGGAATACGTAAGAGGTCGTTTGGTAAATGGGAACCGCGCGGGCGCCTGTGGCGGGGTCGGGCTGCTCCTGTCCTACATGGAGTTGCAGGGTTTCAAAATGAAGATTTTCTCGTTTCATATTCTATTATGTTTTTGGTTATATTTTCTGTGCAAAGATATTCCTGATGAAATAAACGCACAAGAAATTTTGTAAATACAGAAAATAATTCTATTTTTGTGCGATGTTAAAGAAATAAACGACTGTCGGCATAAACAAATAGCCGCCCGAAAAGAAAAATATTCTTATGGAAACACTCGATAAAATAGATTTGCAGATCCTGCGCGTATTACAGGAGAATGCGCGGCTCACGACCAAAGAGCTGGCGGCGAGGGTGCACCTCTCCACTACGCCCGTGTTCGAGCGACTCAAACGGCTGGAGGGCGAGGGCTATATAAAGAAGTACATCGCCTTGCTCGACGCCGGCAAGCTCAATCGAGGATTTGTCGTATTTTGCTGCGTGAAATTACGCCGGCTCAATCGCGACATCGCTTTCGATTTCGTGCGTGTCATCAAAGATATTCCAGAAGTAACGGAGTGCTATAACATTTCCGGCGAGTACGATTATTTGCTGAAGATCCATGCCCCCGACATGAAATACTATCAGGAATTTTTACTCAATGTACTGGGAGCTATCGACAGTCTCGGTTCGCTTACGAGCATGTTTGTAATGGACGAGGTGAAGCAAAATGGCGGCATACCTTTTTGATCGTCGGGGTGGAGAAAAAGAAATGAGTGTGGCTGCCGGAAAAATATTTATCTTAGTTGAAAGAATGGTGCTGTAATACATTGATTATCACTTTATTTACAATGTTTTGGAAAAGAGAGCCTGAAAACTTGGTTTTTCATTTGGTCTCTCCGCTCATTTTTCCGTATTTTTGTACTGCCAAAAGAAAATCCGTACAAGAAAGACAATGAAAAAAGAAAAAGACAAATTAGAAAAAGATACGGCGGCCTTGCCCTCCTTCTTCCGTAAGGTGGCATCCGCTTGGCATAACGAGACACTACGCTTCATCGCGGGCTTGATGTTCGTCATCTTCTCCGTTTACCTTCTATTGGCGTTCTCGTCGTTCTTCTTTACGGGGGCGGCGGATCAGAGCATCCTCGACTTGGGCAGCGGAAAGGATTTGATGGATGTAGACAACGGCGTGAAGAACTATGCCGGATCGCGCGGCGCACAACTATCCAGCTATCTGATTAACGATTGTTTCGGCATTTCGTCATTCTTTATTTTGGTGTTTCTTGCCGTTGCAGGCCTGAAATTGATGAAGGTGCGGCACATCCGCTTGTGGCGGTGGTTCATTTGCTGTTCGTTACTGCTGGTGTGGTTCTCAATATTCTTCGGCTTTGCCTTCGCCGGCTTGTATGAAGATTCGTTCATCTATTTGGGAGGTAGGCATGGCTATAATGTTAGCCGCTGGCTGGCTTCGCAGGTAGGAGCGCCGGGCGTGTGGCTACTGCTGCTGGTGACCGCCATTTGTTTCCTAATCTATTTCAGTGCCCGGACGATGGTGTGGCTGCGGAGTGTTTTTGCCCTGGACTTTCTGAGAAAGAAGAAAAACGGGCAGGAGAAGGCAGAAGGAGAAGTGCCCGAAGAGTTTACGACTTCATGGACGGCAGAAGGCAGGGAACGCCCGGATTTGACACCGGTATCTGGTGTGGCCGAAGAGCCTAAGCCTTCCGTAAAAGGAAACGCTGAAGGAGAGGCCGAGTCCGAAGAAGGGTCTGAGGAAAAGTCTTCACAGGAAATTTCACTCGAATTGGATGGCCCGTCACATCCGGCCGTTGCCGGCAGCCGTAGGGGCGAAGTGGAGATGACGGTAGAGGTTGCCGAACCGGAACCGGTAGAGACACCACGCTCGGACGACCCCGAATTTCAGGTGGAGACTCACGACGAAGAGGAATATCAAGCCCTCGAACTGGAACCTTATAACCCTAGACTCGACTTGGAGAACTACCGCTTCCCTACGCTGGATCTGATGAAACACTACGACAACGCCGATCCTACCGTCGATATGGACGAGCAGCAAGCTAACAAGGACAAGATTGTAAGTACGCTACGCAGCTTCGGCATCGAAATCAGTTCCATCAAGGCGACCGTAGGACCTACGGTGACGCTCTACGAGATTACTCCCGAACAGGGCGTGCGTATCTCGAAGATCCGCGGATTGGAAGACGACATCGCTTTAAGCCTCTCGGCGCTGGGCATCCGTATCATCGCGCCTATACCGGGCAAGGGTACCATTGGCATTGAAGTGCCCAATTCGAATCCCAAAATCGTGTCGGGGCAGAGTATTATCGGCAGCAAGAAGTTCCAGGGATCGACCTACGAGCTGCCCATCGCCTTGGGTAAGACTATCACCAACGAAGTGTTTATGGTGGACTTGGCCAAGATGCCCCATGTGCTCGTGGCAGGTGCTACGGGTCAGGGCAAGTCCGTCGGCTTGAATGCCATCATCACCTCCTTGTTATATAAGAAACATCCTGCTGAGCTGAAGTTCGTGCTCGTGGATCCCAAGAAGGTAGAGTTCAGCATCTACTCCGATATCGAGCATCACTTTCTGGCGAAGCTGCCCGATGAGGCAGAACCCATCATCACCGATGTTACCAAGGTGGTGCAGACGCTGAACTCCATCTGTGTGGAGATGGACACCCGCTACGATCTGCTGAAGGCTGCTCATGTGCGTAACATCAAGGAGTATAACGAGAAGTTCATAAATCGCCGCCTCAACCCCGAGAAAGGGCACAAATATATGCCCTATATCGTGGTGGTAATCGACGAGTTTGGCGACCTCATCATGACCGCGGGCAAGGATGTGGAACTGCCTATAGCTCGCATTGCCCAGCTGGCACGTGCGGTAGGTATCCACATGATCATTGCCACGCAGCGACCCACGACAAATATCATTACGGGTACCATCAAGGCTAACTTCCCTGCACGTATCGCTTTCCGCGTGTCGGCTATGGTCGATTCACGCACCATCCTCGACCGGCCGGGTGCTAACCAGTTGATAGGTCGTGGCGACATGCTCTTCCTACAGGGGGCCGACCCCGTGCGTGTGCAGTGTGCCTTCATTGACACGCCCGAAGTGGCCGAGATTACAAAATACATCGCCCGCCAACAAGGTTATCCTACGGCCTTCTACCTGCCCGAATATGTGGACGAGAACAGCAGTGGCAGCGATATGGGTGACATGGACTTGGGGCGCAAGGACCCGCTTTTCGATGACGCTGCCCGTCTAATCGTGACGCACCAACAGGGTTCCACGTCGCTTATCCAACGCAAGTTCTCCATCGGCTACAACCGTGCAGGCCGCCTGATGGACCAGCTGGAAAAGGCGGGCATCGTAGGAGCTGCGCAGGGCAGCAAGCCGCGCGATGTCTACTTTACGGACATCGTATCATTGGAGGACTTTTTGAGTAAGATGTAATATGAATGAGGAATTGGATGCTGAATTACGCAGAAGAAGTTTTTAATTTTAATCATCAAAAATGAGTGTTCTGAATAAAATACTATGCCTGCTTGTTTCTCTTTGCATGGGGCAGATAGCCGCCGCGCAGGGCGGTGTTGGGGAAGCCCGTCAGTTGCTCGACCGCGTGTCTGATACCTTTCGCCAAGCGGGGGGAGTGGAGATAGTATTCGAGATACGCGCGTCCGAAGGCACGTCCGAGGGGCGTATCCGTCTCAAGGGAGAGAAGTTCCGCCTTGATGCCGAGGGCGTCACGACCTGGTTCGACGGGCAGACACAGTGTACCTATCTGGATACGAGCGATGAGGTGAATGTATCCGAACCTATGGCTGAAGAGCTGCAAAGTATCAATCCTTACGCCTGGTTGTCGCTCTACAAGAACGGCTATACGTTGAAGATGGGCAAGCAAGCCGACCCACGCCTCCACAAGGTGGTGATGACTGCCAGCCGTCGAGGTAGCGAACTGCAGTGCCTGATACTCTATATTGACAAGCAGACCTTGCATCCTGCAAAGTTGAGCCTCGTTCGTCGGGGTGACCGCGAAGCTGTTATAGTGCTGGTAAAAGCTTATCGGACGGGGCAGGCCTACGATGACACACTTTTCACCTTCGACAAGCATACCTATCCGACGGCGGAGGTAATAGACCTACGGTAGCAGATGGGCGTTCAGGTCATCAACTTGAACCGGGAATTATTTGAAACTTGAACATAAAAAATAGTAAACACAGTATGGAAATAGAAAAAGTGAAATGCCTCATCATCGGGTCAGGCCCTGCAGGCTACACGGCCGCCATCTATGCAGGACGTGCCAACTTGGCACCTGTGGTATATGCCGGCCTGCAACCGGGCGGACAGCTGACTACCACCACTGAAGTGGAGAACTTCCCCGGCTATCCTGCCGGAATTGGTGGACCGGAGTTGATGGAAGACTTACGCAGGCAGGCCGAACGCTTCGGAACTGACATCCGCTACGGCATGGCTACAGCTGCCGATCTCAGTGCGAAACCCTATAAGATTACCATCGACGGCGAGAAGGTGATTGAGGCCGAAACCATCATCATCGCGACAGGCGCCACGGCCAAATATCTGGGTTTGGAGGATGAAAAGAAATATGCGGGCATGGGTGTGAGTGCTTGTGCTACATGCGACGGTTTTTTCTATCGTAAGAAGGTGGTGGCTGTAGTGGGCGGTGGCGACACGGCGTGCGAGGAGGCTTCCTACTTGGCCAGCCTTGCAAGCAAGGTATATCTCATCGTGCGCAAGCCCTACCTGCGTGCGTCGAAGGTAATGCAGGAACGCGTGATGAGCAATGAGAAGATCGAAGTGATGTTCGAGCACAATGCTGTGGGTCTTTATGGAGAGAAAGGCGTGGAAGGTGTGCATCTGGTGAAGCACATGGGCGAGGCCAACGAAGAGCGCTATGACGTGCCCATCGACGGTTTCTTCTTAGCCATCGGCCACAAACCTAATTCGGATATCTTCAAGTCTTATTTGGATACCGATGAAGTAGGTTATATCCTGACCGAGCCGGGTACGCCACGCACCAAGGTGCCGGGTGTGTTTGCCGCGGGCGATGTGGCCGATCCACACTACCGGCAGGCCATTACGGCAGCAGCTAGCGGTTGTATGGCAGCTATCGAGGCAGAGCGATACCTGCAACAATGAAAAATCGGTTAGTGGGGAACCACTAACCGATTTTTTTCTTTATCCTATTTTGCTGATTTTCTTCAACTTTTCTTCTTCGATGATTTTGATTTTTCGTCCGTCGATGGTGATGAGCCGTTCGGAGGCAAACTGCGATAGCGTTCGGATGGCGTTCGAAGTCGTCATGTTCGAAAGATTGGCCAAGTCTTCTCGTGAGAGGTAGATGCTCAGCGTAGAGCCGTCTTCCTCCAGTCCGTAGCTTTCCTTGAGGAATAGGAGCGATTCAGCCAGACGGCCGCGGATATGCTTTTGGGTGAGGTTGACCGTGCGTTCGTCGGCGACGCCCAGGGCTTTGGACAGCTGTTTGATGAAAAACATAGCTATGCCGTTGTTTTGTGTAACAAGAGTTGTGATGACACTCATGGGAATCTGGCAGATGACCGACGGTTCGAATGCAGCAGCGGCCGTAATATAGTCTTCGTCTGAGAAATAGGCACGGTAGCCGAAGTATTCGACAGGCTTGATCACGCGGATGATCTGGCTGCGGCCTCCTACTCCGTCTTTATATATTTTGACTTTTCCACTCAGCAAACACATTAAGTGCGTAGGGGTCTCGTCTTCACAATAAATGACTTCATTCTTTTTGTAATTCTGAAGAGTAAAATGATTAGCGAGATATTCCCGTTGCTCTTCGTTCAGAGGAGACCACATGTCAGCGATAAGCTTCTGAACTTTTATGTCAGACAGATTTGTTTTTACCATGAGTGCTGCACAGATATGTTCTATAGCACAAATGTAGAAAGAAAAATTCAAATAACATACATTTGCCCAAAAAATGTGCAGAAATGATGGACAAAAGGGTGAAAAACGGTTAGTAATACGGTGGAATACTAACCGTTAAAGGCTATTTTGTAAACAGCAGTTCGCGATATTTGGGCAAGGGCCATATTTCGTCGTCCACTTCCATTTCGAGATGGTCGATGTGGTCGCGGATGCTTTCGAGGTAAGGGCGTACCGTTTCCTCATAGGCGAAAGCTTTGTCCTTGTAGTTGTCCATGTGGTTGGCCACCTTGCGGGCTTCGGTCATTTGGCGCACCTGCATTTTGATGGCCGTCACGCGGTGGGAGATTTCGCGGATGAGCTCCTTACGGTCAGCGCTGAGTATTTCGTATTCTTCGGGTGAGAAAGTCTCGCGTAAGCCTCGGATGTTTTCCAGCAGGCGGTTCTGGTAGCTGACAGCTGTGGGAACGATATGGTTGATGGCTAAGTCGCCCAAGACGCGACTTTCGATTTGTACCTTCATGGTAAATTTTTCTAACTCTACTTCGAGGTGGCCGGCCAATTCGGTCTCGTTAAAGATGTGTTCGCCAATGAAGACGGAACGTGCCTGGTCATCGACGAAGTGCATCAGGGCTTCGGGCACGTGGCAGATGTTGGTCAGTCCGCGGCGGGCAGCTTCCTGCTTCCATTCTTCGGAGTAGCCGTCACCTTCAAAGCGGATGGGTTCGGAGGCAATGATCATTTCTTTGAGGGTTCGGAAGATGGCTTCATCCTTGGTAGCACCTTCTTCCATGACTTTGTCGACCGAGGCCTTGAACTCATTCAGCTGGTTGGCCATGGCGGCGTTAATGGCAATCATGGTGGCGGCACAGTTGGCCGAGGAGCCTGCGGCACGGAACTCGAAACGGTTGCTGGCACTGGCAATGGAAGCACGCAGCAGGTTCTGGTTTTTGTAGACCATCATCAGCACGTTGACGAGGAACGTGAGGAAGAGCATGTTGCTCTTCGGGTTGCTGCCAGGACTGAAGAGGTTGATGCCTGTATCGGTACAGAGCGACCAGTTGTTATGCTTGCCGCTGCCGTTGACGCCGCTATAGGGCTTCTCATGGAGTAGGACGACAAAGTTATGCTTGCGGGCAATGCGTTTCATCAAGTCCATGACTAATTGGTTGTGGTCGTTGGCTAAGTTGACGTTCTCGAAGATGGGAGCCACTTCGTTGTGGCGGGTCTTAACGGGGATGCCCAGCTTGTGGCATTCAATTTCCAGTTCCTTCATAAAGGCTGTGACGCGCGGAGGAATGGAACCGAAATAGTGGTCTTCGAGCTGTTGGTCTTTAGCCGAGGAGTGTCCCATCAGAGTACGGCCCGTCAGGCAGAGGTCGGGACGGGCATTGTAGAGGGCCAAGTCGACGAGGAAGTATTCCTGCTCCCAGCCGAGGTTGGCATATACACGGTTGATGTTCTTGTCGAACAGCTTGCAGACGTTGATAGCTGCCTTGTCTACGGCGTTCAGGGCTTTCAGTAACGGGGTCTTGTAGTCTAAGGCCTCGCCGGTATAGGCGATAAAGATGGTAGGAATACAGAGGGTGGTATCTACTACGAAGGCGGGTGAAGAGACATCTCATGCCGTGTAGCCGCGGGCTTCGAACGTGTTGCGGATACCGCCGTTGGGGAAGCTGGATGCGTCGGGTTCCTGCTGGATGAGCAGTTTGCCCGAGAAGCACTCGATGACGTCACCATTCTCACTGAACTCTATGAAGCCGTCGTGCTTCTCGGCCGTTCCGTCGGTCAACGGCTGGAACCAGTGAGTGTAGTGGGTGACGCCCATTGACTTAGCCCAGCTTTTCATGCCGTTGGCAATGAGGTCGGCTATTTTGCGGTTGATGGAGGTCCCTTTTTCGATAGCATCGGTTACAGCCTTGTAGGCTTCTTTGGGCAGGTATTCCTGCATTTTCTTGCGGTCGAACACGTGGCTGCCATAATAGTCGGACAGTTTTTCAGAGGGAGGAGTTACTTTCAATGGCTTACGGTTGGCAAGTTCCTGCAGAGCGTGATATATCAGACTCTTCTTTTATTGATTTGCCTGCAAAAGTACATTTTTTCCTCATATTTAATGAAGTTTGATAAAGATTCTTTGAGTATCAAACTATTAAGAAGAACTTGCATGAGAATGGGCAATGGATAAGAAATTGCTAACTTGTTTTATTACACTATATTCCTCATGCTTTTCAAATAACTCTTTCTTTCAGCAAAGATACGATTTTTTTCCAATTATAAGAATCCATACCTATAAATCTCTCTATGAGAGAAAGAAAGTGACATAACAGACTCGTAGCCGAATTCACCAAACCACAGACAAAGGTAACTTCTTTGGCCTAATGGACATTTTGGGTGATAAAATTCTCACAAATGATTGATATTCTTATCTTTGTAAAGATTATCATTGATATGGTTAAAAAAATGCTTTTTTTGTGGGTCTCCTGAGGTGTCTGGAACGGCCTCAGAGGCCGAAAACAATTGTACAAATGTAATGGCCGCGGACATCGTTTTGTGGGCGGAGTACGACACGATAAATCGCAAGTAATTAACGTGAGTTCGACGAATTGTAAATGCTCATAAAATTGGTGATTAGCGAAAATTGTTATAACTACTCCTCAGGAAACGGGCCATTATCGAAACCGTGAATGACGAACTCAAAAATATAGCACAAGTGGCACATTCAAGGCATAGAACCTTTGATAATTTTATTGTCAACCTTTTTGAGTGCAATTGCAGCATATTGCTGCTTTCCAAAGAAGCCGTGTATCAATGTTACGAGAACGCTTGACACACAGCTTGCATTGTTTTGAATTCGTCGAACTCACGTTAATTACGGACTACATTGAGAGCAAGCAAACCGCGACGCAGCTTGCCGACAAGTACGGTGTGTCAACGAGAGAACTATCCGTCGTGACCTGAAAGGCATGCGGTATGTTCAGAAAATATCCAAGTACAGACAAGTGATCATCCAGATGGACACCATGTATTGGGGGTGCAACTTCGGCCTGATGATCATCAAGGATGCCCTTCGGAAGCGGATACTATGGCGCAAAAATGTAACACACGAGACGATAGCCTCTTATATGGAGGGTGTCCAGTAGCTGAAGGAGCACGGCTTCAGGATATACGGCATGGTGATTGACGGAATCCGTGGCCTGGCGCAGGCACTGCGTCCTTATCCCGTTCAGCTATGTCAGTTTCATCAGATTCTCATCGTCCAGCAGTCCAGCATTACCTGACACAGGAACTGGAACTGGATACATCACGGGAGTTGCTGGACTTTGTAAATGGGATCACGGAAATGGACAAGGAGAACTTTGTAGGAGCATTTAACGAGTAGTACGAACAGAACAAAGAAATCCCCAATGAGCGCGTACATGACAGGCGACTCAAAAAGAAAACACCACCATACATACGTCCAAGGCTGCGAAGCGCGTACCTAAGCATCAAGCGGAACATGACGCTACTATGGACTTTCTATGACTGTCCCGATTGGGCTCCCTAATACGAACAACGGTTTGGAGGGCATCTTCTCGGACATCAAGACCAAATTACGCGTACATAGCGGACTGAGTGCTGAACACAGAAAAAAGCTTATTAACGAGTACCTGACCAGACACTATTAAAGCGCATGCCTATCACCCGAAATGTCCATTAGACCAGAATTAATGACCCTTCGCCAATCGTGAAGAAGAACTGAAAAACAGGAAAAAACACACCATTCTTGTGATGCAGTCTTTTTCGGAAGTGTGGGCGTTGACGGATTCGAACCGCCGACCCTCTGCTTGTAAGGCAGATGCTCTGAACCAGCTGAGCTAAACGCCCG
>NZ_CANRPM010000076.1 GCF_947632445.1 uncultured Bacteroides sp.
CAAAAAAGCCAACTAATTCGCAATATTTTGTGTATGAATTAGTTGGCTAATTTTATACTATTTACTGAATGTCCCTATTATAAACTTTGAACAATTCTGTCTCAGGAACAGCTTTTTTGTGAGACATCACCAAGACTTCTCGTAACAATATTCCCTTGCGGGTGATCAAACGTGTCTTCATATTTGATGACACCTTTATTTGCTAATTCCTGAACATATGAATGGTCTTTTGATAAAGGCTCTATACCACCTTCTGGATTATAGCGATAAGCACGACTATCTCCACACCAACTTAAAGTGAGTTCATCACCAACAATCCATGCCATGATAATGGTACTGCCCATTCCTTTATGTTCAATATCATGTTTGGAGTCCTTTTTAATTCTAACATCGGCCTCGCTAATGACATGCTCCATATAGTTCTTGCGTTTCTGATGATCTTTTGCCAATTCTGGGTTTATCTTTCCTGGAGCAAAAAATTCTGCGACAGTATCGACTGCTATCTGAGATGCTACTTCACCAGCATTCATTCCTCCCATACCATCTGCAACAACCATCAATAAACCACACTCGGACATCGGCGTGTCAACATCTGGCTCGCCCTTGAATGGGGCATCTTTACTTAAATCATAAGCAAAGAAAAAATTATCTTCGTTGCCATTCCTCGGTGCATCAATAGAAAATTTTCCTGCCGCGTCTGTGTAGGCAACCATCCTAAAGATTATATTACTTTTCATTTCTTATTCTTTTTGTTTGTTCTTTTTTGTTTTCTTCTCGGTAGATACTATCGGAGTTAAATCTGTATCTTCATTTTCTTGTTCGCCTGTTATTTCCGTTTTTTCTTCATTTGGAATTTGGGAAACAGTTGAATTAAGTAAAACTCTAACCATATTCCATTTCTCATTTTGTTCTACAAGTATGCCACAAAGTATAAATGAAACAGAACCTATCACATTATATGAAGGCACAACATATATACCCGCAAGGATTTTTTTTGCAGTATTAGGTTGCTCTACTTCACAAATTTCTTCATTTAACTTAAACTCAATTTTCTTCTTAAACACAAGGTAAGTTAATGAAGAATCTTTTTCTTCTGTCAACCAGACAATCCATCCATTCTTTTCACCATCAGACGAATCGACCTTGAATCTTTCTCCTTTTGACACAAGGGTATCTTTAATGGAATATAGTATGTTTTTGGCATTACATGGTTTTGCATCAATACTATCAATCACCTTTTTAGTATCACCATCTGTAAATGATAATTGATATGGCACAGTATTATATTTGCCTCTATATTTATAGTAATTGGAATCATGTTCCCATGGACGAATCGCTTGATCAAGTAGAACAAAACCACCTTCAATTTTTATTCCCCATGATGTTACTACACCAAAAGCATCACTTCCATTTCTTCCGTATAGCTTTTGAGTCTTCAAGTCTTGCAACCGATAAGAACTAGAAACACTTACAAAACCTTTTTCAACAGCCGACTGTACGATCTGTTGATTTGACGTATTAAAAGAATAAAGATTGTCAATTTGAGCATTAGCTACCAATGCCCAAAACGTCATAACTAATATAGAGAATTTTTTCATCTTTCAACTTATTTTATAATCATCTAATTGCTGATATTGGAACTATAAATCCAGTATTTCTTCCTGCGCCTGCTGATACTATACCAACTACCTCTAATTCTCCTTTTTCATTCGTATAAAAAACAGGACCTCCAGAGTTGCCTTGTTCATAATTCGTGTCAGTGGTAAGTATGACCCCATTTTGTAACCCATTTGCAGCTACAATACCACTTCCGTAAATTGGATTTATGTCAGTTGGAGAGTTTGCACCTAAACCCAAAGGAAAACCTAAAACTGTCAATATAGTTCCCCGTTCAAGGCTGTTACTCTTTGAGAAGTTAAAGGATAAGCCTGCCCCTTTCGCATTAAAATAGGCATAATCTGTATTATCAAGTGATGCCATAACAACCTTCGTGCCATCTTCTGCATGATTTTCTCTATCATGAGAACGATTACACTGGAATTGATCACTTGTAAAAGTCATTTTGGTTCCAGAAGAAGATATCGCAATAAAATGAGCGACGACCTTACCACCATTATTCGCTATGGCATTAAGATTCAATAATGTCTTGTTAACATTGCCGCCACTAACAAAAAAATACCATCCCTCAGAAACATGTCTAGCTGTAACAAATCTACCATCGGAAAGCAAGAATCCAGTTCCAGACCAACCCGGAAGTTTATTCTCACCTCTACCACATTCTATTGTCGTTTTTTTGCCATCAGGGAATGTTATCTCAAAACCTAATGTTTGAATATAAAAGATATACGGAAGGCATTTGTTAATTGCTGCATTATCCACATTTCCTGAAACATTTTTGTTGATTACCTCTTTAATAATTTGAGGCTTTCTCTTCTTGAGTTCATCAATCTGTTTTCCCATTTCGTTGATGGTTTCTCCTTTTTCCGTAATTTCTTTGGCTAGCTCTGCATTTCTTGCATTAACCGCTATTATTTCTTGTGATTGTTTTTCAGTAACTTCTGCAAGATGTGCATTCTGTTGATGTAAATCATACAACTTATACCCACCTCCACATGAAAGAAGCACGATCAAACATGCTAAAGTTGCAATAGCAGTTTTGTAGGGTCTTAAAGCCTGTTGGCGGAACAGACTCATTCGGCGAGTCAATCCAATAGAACCGACCGTTGCTCTTTTACCAGTTGGAATAATAAATCCCAATTTGGGGTCATTGACTGACAGCTGGATTTCGTCACCGTTTTGCAAATACCATTCATCCTTTACCTTATGTTCATTAAGGAACGTGGAATTGGTAGAAGACAATTGGACAAACTTCCAATTTTCTCCATCCTTAACTATCGCAGCGTGCCTACGACTAACAGTAGAAAAACTCTCATCATATCGGATTTGGCATTTAGAAGACCGACCAATTTCAATTTGATCTACTATAATCTCCTGAAATTCTCCCGCCTGATGATACTTGGACGAAACTTTATGTTCCAAGATGTAATACTTCTTGGATGAACCCATAACGGATTTCATACCGGCTCCTATTGAACCGTTAAGTGTGCGTTTATAACGCTGTGTTTCTTGTGCCATATTTCTTAACTTTTAATTATCACTATTTATAAAACCTGTTTATCAGATTTTCAATTATATACGAATTCAAATTAGCGAACAGAGCATCTTGTTGCTTTCTCAAATAATGAATTCCCCACATTAACACAATACTCAGGACTAAGGCTACTAATGTTGTGTCAAATGCCACGGCTAACATACTCGTTACTTTTTCAAGTCCCTCGGGTGTACTAGCCTCATTAGCGTATCCAAGAGATGCTGCAATTCCCAAAACAGTGCCAATAAAGCCAACGGAAGGTACAGCCCAAGCTGCATAACTGATAAAAGCCTGCTCACTCTCATATTTTTCACTATATATTCGGATCTGAGCATCAACAAGACTAATAACCTCAGCACTTGACTTACTTAAACGGTACTTGGTGCAAGCCTTTATAATCAAATCTGTTAACAGATATTTTTTTTGTGTTCTATCTGTTGTACATTGAGTTTAATTTTATTTGCATCTTCGGCATTCAACACCCAATTTTCTTTTTCTGGAAGCAGATGCTGAGAAAGAGCCTTTTTCTCATCAGAGATTTTTCCTAATAAATGTAGAACATCCATTATTCCGAAAATACAGAAGAAATAAGTAACTTCTTGAATAATACCTTCTGGCATTGTCCCACCCAGCATAACAAGAATACGTGGGGCATTCTTGGTTGGCGTTATACTTACCAATAGCAGCATAATAATTAATGCTATGATAAGACTCAACATAATTCTATAAATCCTTTTATTCATTACTATACTTTTTATTTTACTACTCTGCCAGTTCCCCAAATGGGTTCTCTTATACCAATAAACTCAAATCCTGAGTTTGAAAGTCTGAAAGAAGCAACCAATTTGTTATTTCCCTTAGAAACAGCAATTGGCCCAATTTCCTTTTTAATTTCGTCACCCTTTCCTGGATGGAATACAAAAATACATGTAACATTAGCATTGCTTGAGGTGGAGTTTTCATATACATTAACCCACACTGTATACTCATCAGGATAGATTTGAGGTACATAAAACAGTTCAAAACGTTCTTTTGTTTCTTCATCTACTCTTTCTCTGACGTCTTCACCAAGAATGCCCCATTTCTTTGATGGATAGTTGCGCCAACACTGCTCTTGCGGTTGACCAAATTTCTGAACGCCCATATCTACGTCAGTGTCTGTTTCATTCCATTTGCAAAGTACACCAAATTTTGCAAAGACACCCAGCGTCTTCTCTACAGTGTCTGTTGTACTATTTGCCTTTTCATTTTTTTCTTTCTCGGCTTTTAACGCTTCTGTTAGTTCTGTTATCTGCTGTTTAAGTTTTTCTATTTCTTCTTGCTGTTTCTTGACTTTTTCTTTTAGAGTCGTGTTTTCTGAAGAAATTTTCTTTATATCCTCCTCCAGCTTCTCTATTTTGGTATTAAGTTCTGCCAATTTCTTATTAGCAACTTCTATTTCCTCCCGGATTTTTTCAAACACTTCTTTAGGAACTGAGCTTTTGATTTTCTCAATAGCTTCTTTCACATCATTTGTAACAGTCTTCAATTCTTGTACTTGTTTAACTAATTCTGGATCCTCTTGTACCCCTTTGGGGACAACAATGAACAAGATTATCACAGCTGCTAATGCGCCTGACAACAAATCTAAAAAGGACGTTCCAAATATGTTTATTTCTTTGCGGGCCATTATCAATATCCTTCAACTCTAAGTTTTACATCTCCGATAGAAATAATATCCCCTAATTTCAATGGAATTCCAGAACGATCAACTTCTGCCGAGTTTACATAAGTGCCATTCATAGACAATTTCCAGTTAGGTTTTCTGTTATAAGCATTATTACAGCAGGCTGTACATGTTTTACAGGGGAACATGTCTCTTAAACGTAATCCTATAGGGCAATCTACACGCCATTGACCATCACGAATAATCCATGTTCCTCTTTCGTAGTCTAACTCCAAAGTACAATGGCATCTTGATACATAGGAACTTAGTGATTCCTTAATTGGAATTGAATTATAAACTTCTTCGGTATCTCGACCGATAGTTAAAATCCTACTATTTCCATGCAACAATGTATCCAGGCGGTACTCTTTATTATATTCTTCCCCTTGCATCACTCTTAACAGTATGCCATTCTTAATAGTATTCCTTTGTTTAAAGGAATCAGAGTTAACAGGACGGTAAGTTCCTCCTAAATGAGGCAATAGAGTTAATACCTCATCAACACTCTGCAGACGTTTCTTAAAATCTGGAACTAAACAACCTTCGATTAATTGAAGCCACATGTATCCATTAGCAGAATGTTCAAGCAACTCTCTATTCCACTTTCCACGTTTAGCTCTTTCTGTATATTGAGGAAGATCAGACTCAGTCTCTAACCGACCAAAGGGTAATTCATAAGTCAATAATTGATACATCATTACCCCGAAAGAGTAGATATCTGTAGTAGGTAAGACGGTTGCATTGCCTCTTTTGGGATTAATCTGCTCAGGTGGCATATATGCAAAAGTCCCAAAAATCTGTTGAGGAACTCCAAAGATTCCGCGCTGAGTTAAGCGATTGTTTTGGTCACCAGAAATACCAAAGTCTGTAAGGACAGCTGTCCCATCATGACGTAACAGAACATTCTCTGGTTTTAAATCTCGATGTACTTTTCCTTGAAGGTGTAAATCCTTAAGTCCATACAGGATTTCTTTTGCGGTTTTTAGAAAATCCACATCTCCTTCCTCTGCCGCTTCCATCAAATCGCCGTTGGGACAAAATTCCATAATAATGAATGGATTACCTTCAACAGAACCTTTGTCATATGAATGAACGAGGTAATTACTTTTTATTTTACCTGTTTCATATTCCATATCAAATCTTTGCAAGAGTTGTTGTCTGTCATCACCAACAATCTCCCAGAGTTTTAGCAATTTAAGAGCATAATCCTGCCCACTTCTATCTTTTACACGATATACACACCCGAAACTTCCTGCTCCGAGCATTTTAATGACGGTATATTGTTTGTTAATAATATCGCCAGGATGAAATACGCAACGATTACACTGTACAGACATGGTTTACCCTTTAAATTCAAACAAACGGTTACCTAATGCTATAATATCACCTGATTCCAACTTGGTCTTTTTACTCACACGAATCATTGTGGATTTTCTCTCGCTATGGTCTTCAATGTACCACGCTCCATTTTCATGGGTCAATATTGCTTGTTCCTTTGAAGTGATTGTTTGATTATTGGGATCAGTATTTTCTCGATTCAGAACAATTACTTGACCAGAGTAGGTGATGGGATTGTATTGCACTTCTTCTTTTGTCCATGCTATTGGTCTTAATGTACAAAACTCGTCATGCTGAGGATTGTCCCATGCACCTACTGTCCCCATTCTTAAAGTTTGACCGCATTGCGGACAGAAACGCGCATTGGGGATAAGTTCTGCTCCGCATTTGGGGCAATAATTGGATTTACTTTTCTGAGATTGATGGTGTTCATTCTTTGCCCCATCTGTCGAAGTTCCGCAAGCTGGACAAACTTTCATGCCTTTTGCTAACTCATATCCACAATTCTCACAGACCTTATTTCCTCCTTGAGAGCCATTTACGCTATTAAAGACGTTACTCTCACGAACCGTCGAACGAAGAGAGTCATGCTCTTCTCTTATGCCTTCCCTTCCATAATTGCTATGGCTCTCGTGATCAATCATAGAACCACTAAGAGGTGCATTACATTTCTCACATTTTGATTTGCCTGCTGGATTTTCCCAGCCACAATTTTTACATCTCATATTTTTTGTTTTTTTGTATTAATGCAAAGCCATGAACGAATAAGTTATTTTACTTGTAAATCCCTCTCTTCCCAAGAGAGGGATAGGATTTGGAATAGGTTATAAATCAGGGATTTTTCTTCTTTAAGAAGCATTTTTGCTTAACATTTTCATATTTTTGCCCTACGAAGACATTTTTATCGTTGAAGAATTCATTGTTTTGCATTCTTTTGTATATCTTTGTGCTTGTAAATCCCTCTCTTGGGAAGAGATAACGCATTTTGCTTAACATTCCCGTCACAGTTTTTTCAATATCGTTTCATTCGCCTTGTCTATCGCGGAACTGTCCAGAGAGGCGAGATAAATCTGAGTGGTGTTCTCCGAATCATGCCCCATGCCCTCGCTGATGACGGACAGGGGGATGTTCTGACTTTTGGCTATGCTCGCCCATGAGTGCCTGCTCACATACATGGTAAGATTTATCTGAATACCCGCCATTGTAGAAATCTCTTTCAGCTTGTTGTTGACGAAACGCTGCATGTTACGGTACTGCATCCGTTCCCTGCCCGGCATCCGGATAATTGGCAACAAGTACCCCGTTTCGTTCACCGGGTATTTGTCAAGAATATCCTGCATGCACTTCTCCCATTTGATGAACATCTGTTGACCGGTTTTCCGGCGGCGATAGGAAAGAACGCCATTCCGCAGATTGCTCTTGTCAAGATAAGCCATATCTATGAATGACATGCCTCGCGTGTAGAATGAGAACAGGAACATATCCCTTGCAAAATCCAGGTTGGGCTTCAAAGACAAGTCCAGTTCCTTGATACGCCTGATGGCTTTCAAAGGAACGGCGCGTTTAACGGTCTTGTCTATCCCCGTATAGACATGCTTGAATGGGAAGTCTTGTACCGTCAGTTCTTTTTCCACGGCACGGTTATAGACCGCACGGAGTATGCGCATATAGAATGATACGGTATTCATTGTGACACCGTTGGATTTCAGAAATGCTTCGTACTCCATCATCAGGTCGGAATTGATTTCATCCAACATGACATCTTCATCGTTCCGGAAACCCATAAAACTGTGGAGCGTGCTCGTGTATGTCTCTGCCGTCCGCACCTTTCCCAACCGTTTCAGTTGGCTGATTACTTCATTCATGAATCCGAAGAGCGTGTGCCCGTTTGCCGTTTCCTGAAATTTTCTTACCACATCGTCTGCCGTGAAGCCATTACCGTTATTGGTCAGATCCACAATTATGGCATTCAGCCGTTTTATATCCCATGCCAGTTTTTGTGTAGCCTGTCGTATGATGGCTGTGCGCTCATTATATAAGGGAATGACTTTCGAATGCTTGTCATCCCACTCTTCCGAGAAAATCTTGTACCCGGTCGATATTTGCCTTACGGTTCGGCGGTGAGTGACAAGATAGACGATGCTGCCCGGATGGTCTTTGACCGTTGACGGGCGAAATTTTACTCTTACTGTTGTTATCATACATTGATGTTATGGTTCCTATTTATTTAATTTAATGTCCTACAAAATGCGCAGACGACAAGGCGTTGGCAGATGGAGTATTGCCAAAATGTCGGAATCATCGTGGAAACAATGCGTATCATCCTTTCAGCAACGCCCACAGTGCCACTACAAGGTAACAGAGAAGTTGCACGATAAGCAAAATCGTGAACCATCGGTTGGACAGCCAGATACCTTCATTGTCATGGAGGTGTTTGGCCATTTTGATGCTGTGTTTCTCCAACAGTCCTTCTTCGGCCTTAATGTGTTCGGCTGTGCATTGGTGTACTTTTGCCAGTTCATCCGTGCCGACTGTGGCTTGGATGACGGTATGCCGTTCCGCCTTGACAATGGCGTTGCAGATGCCATTCACGATGTTGTCCGCGCTGTCCTTGGTCGCAAGCAGGGCTTTGAAAGCCGTCCGCTCCCTTTGGAGGGTATGCCTCAAACTTCCGTGTATGCCGTTCAATTCCTCTTTGAGGGAGTTGATTTCCTTAAGCAAGGTGCGTAACTCGGCAATCTGGCAGCTGACTTCCTGAAGCAGTCCGTCAAGTTCCCGTTTGTCCTGTTCCAACTCATCTTCGGGTGTATAATTGGCAAGCCGCTCACGGAGAGCCGCCGTATCGGGTTGTTTCATTGTTGTTTATGTTTATTGGGTCTTTGTCATTTGCGTTTTATTCCGCCTTTGGGATGTCTGCCGAGCCTGTGCGAGGCCTCGCGCGCACAACGACGCATGAACTCAATCTCGTCCTCCTTCGGGTCGCGTCCCCATTTTAAGTCAGACTGCGAGCCGCCGCCACCTCCGCCCGATGTTACCTCGTAGGGTGATGCTATCAAAGTGAAGTAAGCCATAGCAAGGTTTTGTAGGGCTTGCCAGTTCACCAATTCCCGATAGTCGAACTCATCATTGAAAAAGTCAAACACCTTGTCCGGGAGATAACGCTTGTAGGTCTTTCCGTCATGCTCAAACACCGTGGGCAAACTGTTCGGCTTATAGGTCGTGTAGTCATCGTATATAGGATTGCTCTGCCGTATAACAGGCTGTGGTTTTTGCTTTATACCATTTGAAACGGACGGCTTCAGCGTTGATACGACAGGCTGTTTGGCTGTAGTGCGGACTTGTTGCGCCTTGTCCTGATGCAGTTTTTCCCATGTTTGTTTGATACGGGAAGCCGTCAGGTTGCGCCCCTTTCCAAGTTCCGAAGCCTTGAACCTTGAACTGCCCTTTTGAAGCACATAGCCGCGTATCACGCCTTTATTGTCCTTGCGTGGATAGAGCGTGTAACCTCTGGCGGCAAGCCTTTCCGTATAACCCTCCCAAGACCATTCGTACAGTTCGCATAAAGCCTCCATACACTCCTCACTGACTTGCGGAATACGGCTTTCATGTATGTGCATGGCCGTAATCCAACCTCTTTGCCGGGCAATCATTTCCGCCGCCCGTTGTGCGCGGATGTGTATGGCGTGGTCGTTGTTGATGTTCCTGTTCCCGTCTATCCGGCAGACAACGGCATGAAGATGAGGTATGCCGCTGTCAGACTCCCGGTGCAGCCACACGGTGGACTTGCTGCCCGATATGTTGGTCGGCACGGAAATGACCTTGCCGTCATCATCGGTTATCTCCTGATTGTCAAAAGCCGCCGCGAAGTCGTGCCACAGATTCCGCCAGTCCTCGACCGTAAAATCTTCGGTATGTTCCATCACCGGGCTTATCTCCAAGCGTATGACATTGTTTTTGATGTCCGGTCGGTTCATGGTGACGAACTTCATTTCCGTCCAGATGCCTGTTGCGTCCATGCCCTGAGGCATGAAGTTGTCGCAGATGCGCGTTATCTTTTCGGGATGCTTCTTGTTCCTCGATTCACCCGACACGTACAGTATCGCCCGGATGCCGTGGGCTACAGCCTTTGCCTTGGCTATCATACGGCATCCTCCTTCTTCGTTTGTTGTCCCTGCCGGATAACTGTTCACTTTCTGCGCGGACTGCAGGAAGTCGGTGACACGGTTCGTGATATGAGCCACTTTCTCGTACCATTCGAGCATGGTCGGCTGATGGCGGAAAAGGCGTATCTTCTCATCATCGTTCAGCCCGTGCAGGGCATTGGCGAAGTTCACCATGTCCGTCCTGCAGGCTGCAAGCTGCCTCAGACCGTCCACCTCCGTACCGGAAAGCCGCTGTCTGGGCCTGTAGTTGAGTGCCCTTGCACGGATGAAGTCGCTGCGTGTCATGCCGCATAGTTCTGCGGTAGTTCTGATTTGGAAAAGTTCCTGTTCCGTGACCTTGGTGACCACCACCTTGTCACGCCGTATAACAGGCTTCTTTTGGTCAGACTGCTGTTTTGAAGTATCTTCTTTGTGTGCCATAAAAATGTTCTTGAAATAATCGTGAAACGGTATCTAAAAAAGGAAGCTGCGAGCCTGCGAGCGGCCGGGACAACAGTCCGCCGGACTGTTGCGAGAGGGTCGTGGTAAT
>NZ_CANRPM010000077.1 GCF_947632445.1 uncultured Bacteroides sp.
CTGTAACGGTTATTCAGGACTAGTCAATCTTGTCTTTATAGCTCCCAAATCACTTTGAAAATAATCCGGGAGGGGCTTAAAATAGTCCTGTCACACCAAGTAACAGATTATCAATAAATTAGTGCGACACCTTAGTACCTTTGGTAAACATTTCCGTGAAAAAAATAAAAAATACCTTTCCTTTAAAGACAGCCTATTTTTTATTTTATTTCAAAAAAGTTTGCACAGCTGCTGTCACTGTCGCAGCAACCGACTGTATATCAGCAAATTGGTGTGACAGGACTGTTTTAATCGTGCCAAAAACTCATTTTTCTTCCGTCTTTTTTCACGGGCAATTCATTCCGTCCTGACGTCGTGCTTGCTGCCCCTCTGACGAAGTGCTTCGTCCCCTCCTCATAAAGCACTGCATGACACCCTCACGAAGCACTGCGTCGGGACTTCAGGAAGTGCTGCGTGACCGCGGAAGGGAATAGAAGTTTCATTGCCGATTCATTGCCGGCTATCGCAGCCTGTTGTTGCATTGAAAAGAAACCCGCCATTGAAGTGAACTTTATCAAGGACGGGCAACCGGCTATCTTTTGATTTTATGTCGAACTCACATTAAATAGACCTATAAGACAATGCACCCTTCTCTTTAATACAAGTACTGTTTTTAGAGTATTTAAGACAAATACCTCTATCGAGTAGTGCATATTTGACAGAAAGTCGTTACTTTTGTAACTGGAAAAACGAATCCAACAAAAAACATTTAAGGAATAACAATCTAACCCCTAAATCCTATGCTGACTCAACTCATCAATGCCCGAATTCTTACTCCACAAGGATGGTTGAAAGACGGCTCCGTACTGATAAGAGACGGAAAAATATTGGAAGTAACCAACTGCGACTTAGCTGTTATCGGTGCCACACTCGTCGATGTCAAAGGCATGTATGTACTGCCAGGTGGCATTGAAATCCATGCTCACGGTGGCGGTGGACGTGATTTTATGGAATGTACTGAAGATGCTTTCCGCCAAGCAGTACAGACGCATATGAAATATGGTACGACCAGTATATTTCCGACGATGTCATCGTCTACTATTCCCATGATAGAGCAGGCAGCCGAAACCTGTACTAAGTTAATGGTAGAACCTGACAGCCCTATTTTAGGCCTTCATCTTGAAGGACATTACTTCAATATGGCTATGGCCGGCGGACAAATACCTGAGAACATCAAAAACCCAGATCCCAACGAATATATTCCCCTGATAGAACACTGGTCGTGTATCAAACGCTGGGATGCTGCTCCTGAACTTCCAGGTGCCATTCAGTTCGGTAAATACATTTCCAGTAAAGGTGTTTTAGCGGCCGTAGGCCATACACAAGCTGAATTTGAAGATATTCAGGCGGCACATGAAGCTGGATATACCCATGCTACACATTTTTATAATGCCATGCCTGGTTTCCATAAACGTCGTGAATATAAATATGAAGGTACTGTAGAAAGCATCTATTTGCTGGACGACATGACTGTTGAAGTCGTTGCCGATGGCATCCATGTACCGCCAACGATTCTTCGATTGGTATATAAAATAAAAGGAGTAGAACGTACCTGTTTAATCACAGACGCCTTGGCTTGTGCCGCCAGCGACAGTAAAGAGGCTTTCGATCCGCGCGTCATCATCGAAGACGGTGTCTGCAAGTTAGCCGACCGTTCAGCTTTGGCAGGGAGTATAGCCACAATGGACCGACTGATCAGAACCGTTGTTCAAAAAGCCGATATCCCGTTGGCCGATGCGATCCGTATGGTATCTGAAACTCCTGCGAAAATCATGGGTATATACGACCGCAAGGGTTCATTGCAACGGGGGAAAGATGCAGATATCATCGTTATGGATGACAACCTGAACATACGCGCCGTATGGGCAATGGGAAAACTTGTGCCGGATACATATACCATATAATTAGGCAATCCATTTACTTTAATACAATCCATTTATGAAGACAAATCTTAGTTCGCAAATCACTTTAAACAGAGTGTCGACGAGGTACTATCGCCCGGAAAATGCCTTTGAACGCTCTGTCCTGACTCGGTTGGAAAAGATTCCTACCGACATCTACGAAACAGTGGATGAAGGCGTCGACCAAATAGCCCGCGACATAGCCCAAGTAATACGTGATAAGCAAAAAGCTGGACGTTTCTGCGTATTGGCTTTGGCAGGAGGTAACTCTCCGCGCAATGTGTACGCGGCCTTAGTCCGTATGCACAAAGAAGAAGGGTTGAGTTTTCGCAACGTTATCGTATTCAATCTCTACGAATACTATCCACTTGCGCCAGATGCAATCAACAGCAATTTCAATGCATTAAAAGAGATGCTGCTCGACCATGTGGACATTGACAAACAGAATATTTTCAGTCCTGATGGTTCAATAGCCAAAGATACTATCTTCGAATACTGCCGCCTCTATGAGCAACGTATCGAAAGTTTTGGAGGTTTGGATATTGTTTTACTGGGTATTGGACGCGTAGGCAACATTGGATTCAACGAACCAGGTTCCCGCCTGAACTCTACCACACGATTAATTCTGCTTGACAATGCATCACGTAACGATGCAGCCAAAATGTTTGGTAGTATAGACAATACCCCTGTAAGTTCCATTACAATGGGTATATCCACTATTCTGGCTGCTAAGAAGGTTTATCTCATTGCATGGGGAGAAGAGAAAGCAAAAATGGTGAAAGAGTGTGTGGAAGGTCCGATTACGGATACAATTCCGGCCTCCTACCTGCAAACTCACAACAATGCCCACATTGTGACAGACTTATCCGCAGCTTCGAACCTGACACGTATTCAACGTCCTTGGCTGGTAACTTCTTGCGAATGGAACGACAAGCTTATCCGCAGTGCCATCGTATGGCTGTGCCAGCTGACAGGAAAACCTATCCTGAAATTGACAAACAAGGATTATAACGAAAATGGTCTGAGCGAATTGTTAGCCCTCTATGGTTCAGCCTATAATGTAAATATAAAAATATTCAATGACCTGCAACATACCATCACGGGATGGCCGGGCGGAAAACCGAATGCAGACGACACCTATCGCCCCGAACGTGCTCTTCCCTATCCCAAACGTGTCATTATCTTCTCGCCCCATCCTGATGATGATGTCATCTCTATGGGTGGCACGTTGCGTCGTCTGGTAGAGCAAGGGCACGACGTTCATGTAGCTTACGAAACGAGCGGCAATATCGCTGTCGGCGACGAAGAAGTGATCCGTTTCCTGCATTTTATCAATGGGTTTAATCAGCTATTCAATGATAGTGCAGATCAGGTCATTAATGAAAAATACGCGGAAATCCGCAAATTCCTTCGTGAAAAGAAAGACGGTGATATAGATACACGTGATATTCTTACCATCAAAGGGCTTATCCGTCGCGGCGAAGCACGTACAGCCTGTACGTACAACAATATCCCGTTGGATCACTGCCACTTCCTCGACCTGCCTTTCTACGAAACAGGAAAGATTCAAAAAAATCCAATTAGCGAAGCTGATATTGAAATAGTTCGCAATCTGTTGCGAGAGGTGAAACCTCACCAAGTCTTTGTAGCGGGTGACTTAGCCGACCCGCATGGCACACATCGTGTCTGCACGGATGCCGTATTTGCCGCTATCGACTTGGAAAAGGAAGAAGGTGCCGAATGGTTAAAAGATTGCCGTATATGGATGTATCGTGGCGCCTGGGCAGAATGGGAGATTGAAAACATCGAAATGGCAGTTCCCATCAGTCCAGAAGAATTACGTGCCAAACGCAATTCTATCCTGAAACACCAAAGTCAGATGGAAAGCGCTCCATTCCTCGGCAATGATGAACGTCTCTTCTGGCAACGAAGCGAGGATCGTAATCTCGGTACCGCTAATCTGTACAATAGTTTGGGACTTGCCAGCTATGAAGCAATGGAAGCTTTCGTAGAATATATTCCATTATAAAAACAAGTTGACTAATAAAAAACAGGAGAATGAAAGCAAGAACATGAATATCTCTTTTTCATTCTTCTGTTTTTATACATTCCTACACCTACTATCAGTTCCTCAAACAGCCCTATACGGTCACTGATACGCGAACTGTCACTCGGACAAAGATTCATAGGATAAACAGCATCCTTAGATATTCCATACTGTTCAAAGTCTCAGCAGCAAATATACACAATGAAAATGGGAAATTCAAGCAAAAAAGTAAGATTGTCCATATAAAGTATAAGACTTTCTATTGTTCAGTTTGCTGACAGTTGCTAATTTTGCAAACAAAAAACATATTTCCCATCTGAGCACATGAAAACGTACAACAAAGGATTTATTTACTTCATCTGCCTTGTATCAGCTATGGGCGGATTGCTATTTGGTTACGACTGGGTTGTAATAGGAGGCGCCAAGATTTTTTACGAACAATTCTTCAATATAGTCGACAATCCATTGATGCAGGGACTTGCGATGAGTATCGCCTTGGCAGGATGTCTCATCGGTGCATTAACTTCAGGGATGTTGGCCGACAAGCTTGGCAGAAAGCCTCTATTGCTACTTTCTGCTCTTATTTTTGTGTTAACAGCTTACGGAACGGGAGCATTCAGCAATTTCCACTATTTTCTATTGGCACGTTTCTGCGGAGGTATTGCTATCGGCATTGCTTCAGGACTCTCCCCTATGTATATCGCCGAAGTAGCTCCCACTCATATTCGTGGCAAATTGGTTTCACTCAACCAACTCACCATTGTCATCGGTATCTTGGCAGCACAGATTGTCAACTGGCGGCTGGTCAGCGACGATACGGCTTGGAATATTGAAATGGCTTGGCGCTGGATGTTCTGGGCAGCAGCGTTTCCTGCATTGGCTTTTTTAGTACTTGCCGCATTTATACCCGAAAGTCCGCGCTGGCTATCCATAACAGGACAACAGAAGCGAGCCGTAGCTATATTGACTCGCATTGGAGGTATGGATTATGCGCAAAGCGAGCTAACAGTCTTGCAAACAGATATGCGAAATAAGCAAAGCCAAGGCGGCTTATCTCTGCTTTTCAGTAAGCCATATCGTCGGGTCTTTCTGTTAGGCATTATCGTAGCCATGTTCCAGCAATGGTGTGGAACCAATGTCATATTCAACTACGCACAAGAAATCTTCCAGTCGGCGGGTTACGACGTAGACAATACGTTTATCAACATCGTTGTTACCGGCATTGCCAACCTGATATTTACCTTTGTGGCTATCTATACCGTTGACCGCTTAGGCCGGCGTGCATTGATGTTGCTTGGCGCGGGTGGCTTGGCTGGAATTTACCTTATACTCGGCACTTGCTACTATTTTGAAGTCAGCGGCATTTTCATGGTCATCTTGGTTGTAGCCGCCATTGCCTGCTATGCCATGTCCTTGGGGCCTGTCACCTGGGTATTATTGTCGGAGATTTTCCCCAATAAAATAAGAGGAGTAGCCGTAGCGACAGGAACGTTTGCTTTGTGGGTTGCCAGCTTCATACTGACCTACACATTTCCTTTCCTAAACAAAGCTTTAGGAACAGCCGGCACCTTCTGGATATATACAGCCATTTGCGCCGCAGGATTTATATTCTTCTCTTTCCATTTGCCTGAAACAAAAGGTAAATCGCTGGAACAACTGGAAAAAGAAATGGTTGGTTAATATCCCTAACAGCATAACGGTACTTATTAGAATAATATATCAATAACAAACTATAATTCTCAAGTCGTGGAAAAAGAAGAGCATCCATCTCTTTCTTAAATAGAAGCTGGAGATCATTCTTCCCACGCCAAAAGACATCTATTAACCCAATATAATATTTATATGAAGATTCATCTTTCGCTGACAGTAGTCCTGTGTTTATTGTGTACAAGTGCTGCTGCCCAGCATATATACAAACTAAATGCCCCTATACAAGAGAAAACCATCTATACTGGCCATTTAAAGTTGGGGGGGGACTTCGCCCGATGGCGGACGTATCGAAGTAAACAGCTATTACATGTCACAAAACGGCATACCCACTATCCCTGTCATGGGTGAATTTCATTATTGCCGTTATCCATGTGAACAATGGGAAGAAGCCATTCTGAAAATGAAAGCCGGTGGTCTGACCGTCATCCCTACCTACATTTTCTGGAACATCCACGAAGAACGTGAAGGCGTCTTCGATTGGAGTGGCAACCGGGACGTGCGAGCTTTCGTGCAACTCTGCCAAAAACATGGTATGAAAGTCTTGGTGCGCATCGGCCCTTTCTGTCATGGCGAGATACGTAACGGAGGATTGCCCGACTGGCTGTTTGCACGCCCTGTCGAAGTGCGCACCGATGATCCCAACTATCTGAAATACGTTTCACGCCTCTACAAGGAAATCGCTACCCAACTTGCAGGCTTGTATTACAAAGATGGAGGCCCCATCATCGGTACCCAAATAGAAAATGAACTGCAACATTCGGCCGCACCATGGGCAATCTTCTATCAAGATGAACCTGTCGATCGCACTGCCGCGTCCTATGATGCTTCGACGGTCTTGCCGGGTGTAGGCGTGCAAACCAAGCAGATCAGCCGTGAAGAACAGGGCAATCGCCACATGAAAACGCTGAAATGCATAGCCGAAAGAGCCGGTATTCTTACGCCACTCTATACAGCTACCGGATGGGGTATGGCAGCCGTCATCGGCAATGAAGCAATCCCTGTAACTGCAGCTTATACTTATCCCACCTGGACTCCTGCTGACCGCAAATCTTCCTTCTGCTTGTTTAAGGACATCCAGCGTAACCCGGACTATTCTCCTGTGCGTTACGATGGCGAAAAATATCCGTCGTTCTGTGCCGAAATGGGCGTAGGTATTCAGATGACTTATCCACGCCGCTGCATCGTAAAAGATGCGGCTGCAGAGGCTTTGATGGTACGCACCTTGGGAAGTGGAGCCAATGGCATCGGTTACTATATGTATCACGGCGGAATGACTCCCAAACAACAAGGAGGCGTAGGCTTCTTCAGCGAAGAACCCGGCTGCCCCAAAATCTCATACGATTTCCAGGCACCTGTAGGTGAATCCGGCCTGATACGCGACTCCTATCGTTATCTCCGTCTGCTCCACCTCTTTGTCAACGCATTCGGCAGCCGCCTGGCCCCTATGGAAACTGTTCTGCCCGAAGGCTACGAGCGCATTACCCCCGACGATCGCGAGACATTGCGATTTGCCGCCCGCATGAAGCAAGGTGCAGGATTTGTTTTTATGACCAATTTCCAAGACCACGATACAGCCCGCATCGACCAGAAAGATCTGCAATTACAACTGAACCTGAACGGTGAAGTGCTGCACATTCCCGCCCAAGGCTCTTTTACATTAAAGAAAGACGTCAGTGCCATCCTGCCGTTCAACTTTGCCATCGAAGATGCCCTGTTGAAATATGCAACGGCTCAGCCATTGACGTTGATTGAAGACAAGGGGCATCCACACTACATCTTCTTTGCTCCCGAAGGCATCGCTCCTGAATATTGTTTCGATCCGTCTACTCTGAAATCGGGACGGAGCTGTTATCGCCCCCAACCCGGTACCCAAAGTACCTTCCACATCACTACCCGTTCAGGCAAGAAAGTCTATATCACGACCCTGACTCGTCAGCAGGCCATGCACACATCGCTCCTCAACGGCCGCATCCTCATCACACAGGCCACTGTCTTGCCCCACACCGACGGCTTTACCCTCCTGAGCTTAGGTAAAAACGAAATGGATTATATTCTCTATCCTTCGAGCAACGGGTGGAAACCGCAGCATGTCGAAGTAGACAGCGTCAGCGTACCGACAGAAAGCCGCGCCATAGGCGGACGAAGGCTGGCCATACGTATCCGACAGCCCGAAAGACCTCAGGTCAATGAATACTTTCTGAAGATCAACTATGTGGCCGACGTAGCCATGGCGTTCATCAATGGTACGATGGTACTCGACCAGTTCTATCATGGAGCACCGTGGCTCATCGGCCTAAAGCGGTTCAGTCAATCGTTACAGGCGACTGGAGAGATGAACTTCTACTTCCGCCCTTTATCGAAGAACGCTTCATTTCTCAACGACTTGCCGCCTTCGGCCCGCCCCGATTTCAGTCGGCAAAGCAAAGTGCTCCGTATCGCCCGAATAGAAATTATCCCGGAATATAAAGTCCGCATCAAATACTAAAAACGAGTCTGCTGCTCCCCGTCCCAACAGTAAGCGGCATTCTTTTTTGTAAGAAAATCGACCCCACATAGCAGAATATATTGCGAAAGCACTATCTTTGCTGCAATCGAAGTATAAATATCAACCTTTAAACTAAAAGACATGTACGCCATACAAGCCAATGCAAGCGGAACGCGCAGCATCGAAGTGTCTGACGGACACCTCGCCACCATCCAGAAATACGGACTGTTCCAGCATCTGATTGACAGCAACGGTATCGTAGACGAAACGGTGCTCGACAAGCTGAAACTGAATATCCGTTCACTGATTGCCGTACAAGAGGAGGACAGCAAAGACCTGCTGGATCTTTGCATCGACGTCATCTACCACAACAACATGAAGGCTTTCGGACTTCAACAACTCATCAAGCTCTACCTGCAATGGTTGTCCGACCATACCCCAAAAGAAGAGGATGAGGAGAAAAAGGTAGAAGAATGAATATGAAAACCATTAACACGTGCGGCACGTCGCACTATAGTCCGCTCATTCCCGCCATCAAGGCCTTGTGTGAGGCTCCGTCCGGCGAAACGTTGGAGATTGTCATGGACAATGCCTCCGCCTTCAACGACCTGAAGGAATACTTGGCCGAACTACACATCGGTTTCCGCGAAATCTACGATGGTGAACAAATGACCGTGCAATTTACGAAATAAGGTCGTACCTTGTGTCCATGAAAGAATACAGACTGACAGACTGGTTGCCCACAACCAAAAAAGAAGTAGACCTTCGCGGATGGGACGAACTGGACGTGATTATTTTCAGCGGTGATGCCTATGTAGACCATCCCTCGTTCGGCGCCGCTGTCATCGGACGCATATTGGAGGCGGAAGGGTTGCGCGTGGCCCTCGTGCCCCAACCCAACTGGCGCGACGACCTGCGCGACTTCAAGAAATTGGGCCGTCCTCGCCTGTTCTTCGGCGTATCGGCCGGTTGCATGGATTCTATGGTAAACAAGTACACCGCCAACAAGCGCCTGCGCAGCGACGACGCCTACACGCCCGACGCACGCCCCGACATGCGCCCTGAATACCCCTCCATCGTCTATGCGCAAATCCTGAAGAAACTTTTCCCGGACGTGCCTGTCTTCCTGGGAGGTATCGAAGCCAGCATGCGACGCCTCACGCACTATGATTACTGGCAGGATCGCGTGCGCCCCAGCATCCTGGTGGATAGCGGTGCCGACCTGCTCATCTATGGCATGGGCGAAAAGCCCATTGTCGAACTGGCCCGCCGCATGACGGAGGGGCGACCGTTAGGCGATGTTCCCCAAACAGCTTACCTCGCCCGCGAGGTCAGTCCTGCGGAGGACGACATCATCCTCTACTCCCACGAAGAATGTCTGAAAGACAAGAAGAAGGAGGCCGCCAACTTCCGCCACATCGAGGAAGAGAGCAACAAGTACGCCGCCTCGCGCATTCTGCAAGTCACGGGCAAGCGAGTGGTGGTGGTCAACCCGCCCTATCCGCCACTCACGGCAGAGGAACTGGATCATTCATTCGACCTGCCCTATACGCGCCTGCCCCATCCGAAGTACAAAGGAAAGCGCATACCGGCTTACGACATGATTAAACACTCGGTCAACATCCATCGCGGATGCTTCGGAGGGTGCGCCTTCTGCACCATCTCCGCCCATCAGGGAAAATTCATCGTCAGCCGCAGCAAGGAAAGTATTCTGAAAGAGGTGAAGGCCATCATGGAGCTGCCCGACTTCAAGGGCTACCTGAGCGACTTGGGCGGCCCCAGCGCCAATATGTACCGCATGCAGGGCATTGACCTCAGCCTGTGCCGCAAGTGCAAGCGTCCTTCGTGCATCCATCCCAAGGTGTGCCCCAACCTGAATACGGACCATCGCCCCCTGCTCGACATCTATCGCGCTGTCGACGCCCTGCCCGGTATCAAGAAGTCGTTCATTGGCAGCGGCGTGCGTTACGACCTCCTGCTCCACGAGAGCAAAGACCCGATGGTGAACCGGAGCGCACGTGAATACATCCGCGAACTCATTGTCCGACACGTCAGCGGACGCCTGAAGGTGGCGCCCGAACATACCAGCCCGCGTGTACTCGACGTCATGCGCAAGCCGCCATTCTCCCAATTCAAAACATTCAAGCAGCTGTTCGACCGCATCAATCGCGAAGAGGGCCTCCGCCAGCAGCTCATTCCCTACTTTATTTCCAGCCACCCCGGCTGCCACGAAGAAGACATGGCCGAACTGGCCGTCCTCACCAAACGGCTCGACTTCCACCTGGAGCAGGTACAGGACTTCACACCTACGCCGATGACCGTCAGCACGGAAACGTGGTACACGGGTTACCATCCCTATACCCTCAAACCCGTGTTTAGCGCCAAGACGCAGCGGGAGAAACTGGCCCAGCGCCAGTTCTTTTTCTGGTACAAGCCCGAAGAGCGCCGTAACATCATCAACGAGCTGCGCCGCATCGGGCGGCCCGACCTGATAGGGACATTCATTAAATAGTATAAAATTAGCCAACTAATTAATACACAAATTATTGCGAATTAGTTGGCTTTTTTG
>NZ_CANRPM010000078.1 GCF_947632445.1 uncultured Bacteroides sp.
TTACGATTTGGTTACGCCGCGACGGTTTTTCCTGGCTTTTTACCGGTCTCCGTTGGCCTCACTTATGTCCGCATCAGTCTTCCTTATCTATTGTCTGTCAATTTATTCGCCCCGACTTTCCGTTTCACCGATTTTTGTACTACCTTTGCAGCCGAAAACTATAAGAAGCGTGGTATGCAGAAACAACCTCTTTTGGGAATGACTTTGTCGGAATTGCAATCTGTCGTGAAATATTTGGGGATGCCTTCGTTTTCTGCCAAACAGATTGCATCTTGGCTGTATGATAAGAAAGTAGTTTCTATTGATGAAATGACTAATCTTTCTTTGAAGCATCGTGAAATGCTGAAGGAAGGATATGAGGTTGGTGCTTATTCTCCTATAGACGCGATGTGTTCGACAGATGGGACCGTGAAATATCTTTATCAGGTTGGAGAGAGACATTATGTGGAAGCCGTTTATATACCAGATGATGATAGGGCAACTTTGTGTGTTTCTTCGCAGGTCGGCTGTAAGATGGGTTGCAAGTTTTGTATGACGGGTAAGCAGGGTTTTTCGGCCAATTTGACTGCCAATCAGATTTTAAATCAAATTCATTCGTTACCTGAAAGGGAAAAACTTACGAATGTAGTGATGATGGGAATGGGTGAACCGCTTGATAATTTGGATGAAGTGTTAAAGACCCTTGAAATAATGACCGCTACTTATGGTTACGCTTGGAGTCCGAAGCGGGTGACGCTTTCTACAGTTGGTTTGCGTAAAGGCCTGAAGCGTTTCATTGAAGAAAGTGATTGTCATTTGGCTGTGAGCCTCCATTCTCCGTTACCTTTACAACGTAGAGAATTGATACCGGCCGAGAAGGCTTTTTCTATTACAGAGATAGTAGATTTACTACATGATTATGTTTTTAGTAAACAACGCCGTTTGTCTTTTGAATACATCGTTTTCAAGGGCGTAAATGATACCGTTCCTTATGCAAAAGGGCTGTTAAAGCTTTTACGTGGCTTGGATTGTCGTGTGAACTTAATTCGGTTTCATGTTATTCCGGGTGTTGACTTGAAGGGGGCAGATATGGAAACGATGATTCGTTTTCGCGATTATTTAACATCGCATGGCTTGTTTACAACCATACGTGCTTCCCGTGGAGAAGATATATTTGCGGCTTGTGGGATGCTGTCTACTGCCAAACAGGAGACGGGAAATATGAATTAATATAAATTATTAACTTTGGCATGGTGGATAAAGGCATTCTTTGTAGCTTTGTAAAATTTAAATAGGTAAGATATGAAAAGGTTTTTGTATTACTTCAGTATGTTTGTGGCATTGGCTGCGTTCTCATCTTGTGGTGGCAAGAAGAGTGGTAAAGGGTTGCTAACTCCCACGTCCAGTGGTCGGGCATATGAGATTTTGGTTGTGATAGACCAACAAATGTGGGAACGTCCCGCAGGTCGTGCCCTCTACGATGTGCTTGATTCAGATGTTCCTGGGTTACCTCAATCTGAGCGTTCTTTTAGAATTATGTATACCGATCCGGCTCATTATGATGCAACGCTGAAATTGATTCGTAATATTATAGTGGTCGATGTGCGCGACATCTATACTCAACCCACGATGAAGTATAGTAAAGATGTATATGCTTCTCCCCAGTCTATATTGACGATACAGGCACCAGATGAAGATTCCTTTGCTACCTATGTGGCAGAGCATCGGCAGACTATTATTGATTTCTTCACTCGCGCCGAGATGAACCGCCAGATTACTATATTGGAGACTAAGCATAATAATTTTGTATATAGCGAAGTAAAAAAGATGTTTGATTGCGAAGTGTGGGTGCCTGGTGAATTGACTTCCCATAAAATAGGGGAGGATTTCCTTTGGGCAGGAACCAATACGGCAACAGGCGATCAGAACTTTGTGATTTATTCTTTTCCTTATCGTGATAAAGATACTTTTACGAAGGAATATTTTCTGGCTAAGCGCGATTCTGTGATGAAAGTTAATATTCTTGGCGCACGTGAAGGTATGTATATGGCGACCGATACATTGCTGACGGATGTAAAGCCTATTTCTGTTCAGGACACTTATGCGCTTGAGGCACGTGGCTTATGGCGTATTAAAGGTGACTTTATGGGAGGCCCGTTTGTTTCCCACATGCGTTTGGACGAAAAGAATCAGCGTATTATTGTTGCTGAAATCTTTGTTTATTCACCAGATAAATTAAAAAGAAATTTGGTTCGTCAGATGGAAGCATCTCTTTATACTTTACGTTTATCAGCTAAAGAACAGCAAACGGAATACGGAAAGGAGCTTCAGGATGAGAAGGCGTCCAATGATACAATTATTAATGGGAAGAAATAATAATGGAAGATAGAAGAATAAGAATCGGCATTACGCAAGGCGATATCAACGGAGTTGGTTATGAAGTTATTTTGAAGACATTTGCAGAGCCTGCAATGTTGGAATTGTGTACCCCTATCGTATATGGTTCCCCAAAAGTTGCTGCTTACCATCGCAAATCCCTTGACTTGCCGACTAATTTTAGTATTGTAGAGTCGGCAGAAAATGCAGTTCCGGGTCGTTTAAGTATTGTAAACTGCAATGGCGATGACGTGAAAGTGGAGTTTGCCAATCCTACTCCTGAAGCGGGTCATGCTGCTTTGGCTGCGTTGGAAAAGGCTGTTGAGGAATATAAAAAAGGGCTGATTGATGTGATTGTGACGGCTCCTATCAACAAACATACAATTCAGTCGAAAGACTTTCATTTTCCTGGTCATACCGAATATATTGAACAAGCACTTGGTGAGGGCGGGAAAGCGCTTATGATTTTGATGAAGAATGATTTGCGTGTGGCACTTGTCACGGGACATATCTCTGTGAGTAAGATTGCTTCAGTGCTAAATAAGGAATTGATAAAGGAAAAATTACGTATATTCCATCGTTCATTGAAATTGGACTTTAATATTGAGATACCTCGTATTGCTGTCCTTTCGCTTAATCCGCATGCTGGCGATGAAGGCCTGTTAGGTACAGAAGAGCAGGATATTATTATCCCGGCGATGAAAGAAGCTGGCGAAGAAGGCATCCTTTGTTTTGGCCCTTTCCCGGTCGATGGCTTTATGGGAGCAGGCGGATTTTCGCACTTTGATGGTATATTGGCCATGTATCATGACCAAGGTTTGGCACCTTTTAAGGCACTTGCAATGGACGAAGGCGTGAACTTTACGGCTGGACTTCCTGTTGTGCGTACTTCGCCTGCACATGGTACAGCCTATGATATAGCGGGGAAAGGTATTGCATCTGAAGATTCATTCCGTCAGGCTGTTTATGTAGCTATTGATGTGTATCGTAATCGTCAGCATGATCGACAGGCTCGTTCAAATCCGCTTCGAAAATTGTATTATGAGAAGCGTGATGACAGTGACAAATTGAAGTTAGATACAACAACAGAAGCAGATTTATAATATGGTGAAGGCAGAGATACAGCAAGTCAAGTTGCGTTTTGGTATCATTGGAAACAATGAAGCCTTGCTTCGGGGGATTGATGTTGCTATGCAGGTGGCGCCGACAGACTTGTCTGTTCTGATAACTGGAGAGAGCGGTGTAGGAAAAGAAAGCTTTCCGCAGATTATACATCAATACAGCCGTCGCAAGCATGGGCAGTATATTGCTGTAAACTGCGGAGCCATTCCTGAAGGGACTATTGACTCAGAATTGTTCGGACATGAAAAAGGAGCTTTCACTGGGGCTATTAGTGAACGTAAAGGTTATTTTGGCGAGGCAAATGGCGGCACCATCTTTTTGGACGAAGTAGGTGAATTGCCTTTGCCTACTCAGGCACGCTTGCTTCGCGTACTCGAAAGTGGGGAATTTATAAAAGTGGGTTCATCTAAGGTAGAGAAAACAGATGTTCGAATTGTGGCTGCTACCAATGTCAATTTAGTACAGGCTATTGCCGACGGACGATTCCGTGAAGATCTGTATTATCGTTTGAATACTGTGCCTATTCAGATACCGCCTTTGCGTGAGCGAGGAGAAGACGTTGTCTTACTTTTCCGCAAGTTTGCTTCTGATTTTGCTGAGAAGTACCATATGCCTCCTTTACAACTGACTGAGGATGCACGTCAGATGTTGATAGCCTATACTTGGCCTGGAAATGTGAGACAGTTGAAGAATATCACAGAACAAATTTCCATAATAGAGGCTAATCGGGAGATCAATGCAGATATCTTGAAAAACTATTTGCCTGAGAATAATGCACAACGTTTGCCGGCTTTATTAGGAAATAAGGGAAGTAAAGGATTTGGGAGTGAACGCGAGATTCTTTACCAAGTCTTGTTTGATATGCGCCAGGATGTGACGGAGTTGAAAAAGCTTGTCCATGAGATTATGACTGAACGGGCGGTTACAGGTGTGGGGAGTGGTATTAAATCGTCTTATTACACCTCTCCTTCCCAACCTCAACTTGTGACACCTGCAACAGTTGCGCCGAATGTGACTACCATCATTCAACCGACTACTTCGCTTTCATCTTCTGTGAACGATGATGATATTCAAGATACAGAGGAATATGTAGAAGAATCGTTAGCTTTAGATGATGTAGAAAGGGATATGATTCGTAAAGCTCTTGAGAAACACCATGGAAAACGGAAAAGTGCGGCTCAGGATTTGAACATCTCAGAACGCACTTTATATAGAAAAATAAAGGAATATGGATTGGATTAAGAAGATAGGAATCATTGCTGTTTGTGCTTGTTTGGCTTTTATTGTGTATTCATGTCGCATTTCTTTGGGATTGGCTCCGATTAGTTCCATTGATTATACGAAAGTCAAGACAATTTCTATTTCCGATTTCCCTAATCGGGCAGAGTATGTTTATGCACCTCTGGCAGTGGAATTTAATACGAAACTGAAGGATATGTTTATACAGCAGACCCGTTTGCAGATTGTAAATTCTGGAGGAGACTTGGAAATTGATGGTGAGATTACGGGGTATAATCAATATAATGAATCAGTAGATGCCAGTGGTTTTGCTTCGAAAGTAAAAGTTACGTTGACGGTGAATGTACGATATGTCAACAATACTAATCATGAAGAAGACTTTGAACAACAGTTCTCAGCTTTTCAAACTTATGATTCAGGGCAGTTGTTGACCGATGTGCAGGATAATCTGATAACGTTGATGGTTAAAGATATTACAGAACAAATCTTTAATGCAACAGTAGCTAATTGGTAAAAGATGACAGCTGTTCAGTTACAACAATGGATTCTGCACCCTGAAACTTTGAATCAGGGTTCTTTGTATGAATTACGAACATTGGTTGCGCGTTATCCTTATTTTCAGTCCGTTCGTTTGCTGTACTTGAAGAATTTATATTTGCTTCATGATGTGAGTTTTGGAGCAGAATTAAGAAAAGCTGTACTTTATGTCGCAGACAGGCGATCTTTGTTTTACCTCATTGAAGGCGAGAGCTATAAATTGAATCGTAACGAACAAGTTGTTTCTATCTTAGGAAAGGAGGAGGAACCTGGAATTGACCGTACATTGTTTCTTATTGATGCTTTTCTTGCCAAAATGCCGGATGTACAATCTCAGACGCCGGAGTTAGATTATACGATGGATTATACAGCTTATTTGCTGCATGGTGATAAAACCACTGAAGCCGTAGAAAATGAAATGCCACCTTTACGTGGTCAGGATTTGATTGATGGTTTCTTGAACAAGATGAATTCTGATGAAAGGGAGCTTCCGACTGACCAAGTGAATGATGATCAAGCAGAGGAAGCAGAGGAAGAAAAGGGTGAAGATAGTGTTGTAGAAAGAGAAGATGATAGTTATTTTACTGAAACATTGGCTAAAATTTATGTAAAACAGCACCGATATGAGAAAGCACTTGAAATAATTAAAAAGTTAGACTTGAATTATACAAAAAAAAATGCTTACTTTGCAGACCAAATCCGATTTTTGGAAAAATTGATTATTAACGCTAAATCAAAATAAGTAGAAATGTATTTATTATTAGTTATCTTAATGTTGCTTGCATCTGTGCTGATGTGCTTCATTGTTTTAATTCAAAATTCGAAAGGAGGCGGTTTGGCTTCCGGCTTTTCTTCATCCAATCAGATTATGGGTGTACGTAAAACGACAGACTTCTTGGAAAAAGCTACATGGACATTGGCTGCCGTAATGGTTGTTCTAAGTATTGCTACCGCTTATGTGTTGTCGTCTGCTACCGTGCGTGAAGGTGATGTAATTATGGATCAGGCAACACAACAGGAAGCAACTAATCCGTACAATATGCCTGTAGGTACATCTGCTCCTCAGGTGGAAGCCCCTGCGGCAAAAGCTCCTGCAGACTCTGTAAATTGATATAAAGTTATAATTTCTGAAATAGCGGGATTGCTGCATATTATTATGAAGCAATCCCGTTTTTTGTTTCTCATAAACTGTTGATATAATGAATTCTACTTCCCAAATTCATCAAACATTACGTGATTCGGCAGGAATACGCTGGATGGTTCTGTTGTTCTTGGCTTTTGCCATGTTCTGTTCCTATATCTTTATGGATATTCTGTCTCCCATTAAGGACTTGATGCAGTCTACTCGCGGTTGGGACTCTACGGCTTTCGGAACAATGCAAGGTTCTGAGACCTTTTTGAATGTATTTGTCTTTTTTCTCATCTTTGCAGGCATTATCTTGGATAAGATGGGAGTACGTTTTACAGCTGTCCTTTCTGGAGCAGTGATGCTTGTGGGAGCTGTCATAAATTGGTATGCTGTGACTGAGAGTTTCCAAGGAAGTGGCCTTGAAACTTGGTTCAATAATAATTTGAATTATATTCCGGGTTTTGAGGAACTGGGTATTTCTCCTTTTTATGAAGGCATGCCTGCGTCAGCTAAATTTGCAGCTGTAGGTTTTATGATATTTGGCTGTGGAGTTGAAATGGCTGGTATTACAGTATCTCGTGGTATTGTCAAATGGTTCAAAGGGCGTGAAATGGCTTTGGCTATGGGATCGGAGATGGCTCTTGCCCGTTTAGGTGTGGCTACCTGCATGATCTTTTCGCCTATGTTCGCCAAGTTGGGTGGAGTGATTGATGTTTCTCGTTCGGTTGCTTTTGGCGTAGTGTTGCTGATGATTGCGTTGATAATGTTTATCGTCTATTTCTTTATGGATAAGAATTTGGATGCACAAACGGGGGAAGCCGAAGAGAAAGATGATCCGTTTAAAATAAGTGATTTGGGAAGTATTCTATCAAGTAGCGGTTTTTGGCTGGTGGCTTTGTTGTGTGTATTGTATTATTCTGCTATTTTCCCTTTCCAGAAATATGCAGTCAATATGCTTCAATGTAATTTAGCATTCTCAGAAGTACCGGCAGGCTCTTTCTGGGCTACTAATACAGTGACTGTCATTCAATATTTGATCATGTTAGTTGTAGCTGCTGCCGCTTTTGCTAGTAATTTCTCTAAGCGTGCTTTCATGAAGAATACTCTATTGGTTGTGGCAGGTATAGCATTGGTTTTCTTCTGCTATATGGGTTATATGCGTCAGAGTGCAGAGACAGTGTTTGCGGTATTTCCTTTGCTGGCTGTCGGCATTACACCGATTTTGGGTAACTATGTTGACCATAAAGGGAAGGCTGCCAGTATGTTGGTAATCGGTTCTTTGTTGTTGATTTTCTGCCATCTGACATTTGCATTTGTTTTGCCTATACTTAAAGGAAGTGCTATAGGAGGAATTATAGTGGCTTATCTCACTATTTTGGTTCTGGGGGCAAGTTTTTCTTTAGTCCCGGCATCATTGTGGCCAAGTGTACCTAAGTTGGTGGATGCAAAAATTATCGGTAGCGCTTATGCTCTTATTTTTTGGATTCAGAATATAGGACTTTGGTTATTTCCGCTGTTAATTGGCAAAGTGCTTGATAAAACCAATCCTCAGCTTGTGGTCGATTTACAGAATGGAATGATTACGCCTGAGGAAGCAGCTGTCTCTTATGATTACACAGCTCCGCTTGTTATGCTTGCCTGTCTTGGTGTAGCTGCTTTGATTTTAGGTTTTGTTTTGAAGGTCGTGGATCGTAAGAAGGGGCTTGGCTTGGAAGCTCCTAATATCAAGATGTGAGTTCGGGATAAGCTCCTGTTAAAACAATGTCAATAGAGTTGTTCTTTCCACATGTACCGGCAATGCTTCCAGCTTGTTCTCAAAGAATGAATATGCCGTGAGTGCAGAGCAGATGTTCATGATGAAATTGTGTATTGAACTGTGCCTTGAATGTACGATGTTGGCATAGCGTCTGAGGTTGCGGCGACGGTGTTCCTTGTCTTCAAGAAGGAGGTTTTCGCACATTGCGAAATTCTTGCAAAACTCATCCATGACACAGAAAATTTCTATAACTTTGTTTTCGGTAATCACCGCTTGTATTCTTGTAAGTTGTTGCAAGCCACCTATAAAGGTGCAAGATTACCAATTTTTATGAGGCTTTTCTTATCCCGAACTGACGTATGACTCAAATTTGGTAAAGCAATTTACCGAAGTTTGAGTTATATGTTATAATTTAACGTGAGTTCGATGAAATCAAACAATCCTACCCTATTTATTGCTATTTCCATTCGCTATTCCTTTACTCTGCCATGTAGCACTTCCTGAAGTCCCGGCGCAGTGCTTCGTGAGGGTGTCATGCCGTACTGTATGGGGAGGGGACGAAGCACATCGTCAGAGGGTCAGCAAGCACGGTGTCAGGACGGAAAGAATTGCCCGTGAAAAAAAGAGGAAGAAAAACAGGGTTTTGGCACGGGTAAAACAGTCCTGTCAACAATATCGCTTCATTATCAGCAAGTTACGGCGACGGTGACAGGAACTGTACAAACTTTATGAAATACAATAAAAAATAGGCTGCCTTTAAAGGCAAGGCTTTTTTTATTTTTCATGGAAATGTTTACCAAAGACTCAGTCCTGTCAACAATATCCATTGATAATCAGGCGATATTGTTGACAGGACTATTTTGGACCCTCCCGAACTTTTCCAAAATGATAAAAATTCGCCGAGTTCACGTATCAAGGGATAATATTATCGTATGTCAGAAAGGCAAGTTCCAGGAATTTATTGAACTGCTTATTACATCACATTCCAGTGAAAATAAAATCAATTTAAGGGTTCGAAGATAAACATTGATTTAGTCTTCTTCCCTATCTACCTTTAATAAAGCTCCTGTATTGGTGTCGAACAATACTTTGGTTGTGGATTTCTTGTTGAATAATACGGGAGCAAGATATTCTTGCGCACCGAATTGGGTTATAGGAAGTTCATTGTCGAACAGATTCTTGCCTTGATAGGTCAGTACAACCTTTGCTCTTCCTGGTACATTGTAGATGATGCCTTCTAATTTCTTTTTTCCTTCGGTGGGCGAAAGATTGAGGACATTCATGTTTTTAATGCTGATATAAATCGGCTCGCCTGCTAAATTGTCATTGTCTACTACACCCAGTTTGCGAGAAAAGCGTAGGGCTATTTCGTCTTCCTTTTCTTGTGGAACAATGCGGACGTTGAATATCTTTGTCTCTTTCTTTTCCTTTCCGGTAAATATTTCTGTCATGGCTTGCTCTTGTATGTTCAGGTTGTCTAACATGATTTTCAGTTGGTTGCCATCGGTAGGCATATTGTCTGCTTCACCTCGTATCAGAGCGTTCTTACTTTCGCGTATATTATAAATTTCTTTGGCAACAAGTTCGGCCATCTTGGCGTTGGAGTTTGCCATCAAGATTTCTTCGGTCAGGAAACTACGCACATCAACTTCTTTGGCTTTTTCCCCCTCTGGAGATTTGTTTGGGGTATCTTTTTTCTTGCCGCTAAAAGGTAGATTGATAGAGCGTACGATGCCGTCTTCTGTCAGTTCCATTAAAGGAGCTACGGTCTTGTCTTTCATCTTTACGAAATAGACGTTATCCTTGTCGGGTACTCCGACTATGCCTGTTTCTATTTTGTCGATTGTCCAATAGACTTCGGGGTCGTCCGATACGTCTGAAAGGTGCAGGTAGCGGTCGGCATAACGGCAGAATTCACCAGGGGTATAAGTATGTTGGGTGGCATGTACCTTGATTTCAATTTCGGTTTGCGGGAGCATATAAGTCACTCCATAATCCTTGCCTTGCATTATTCCCACAGTAACTTCCGTCTGTGCCGACGCCAAAAGGCTCATTGTGAGTGCTGATGACAATAAGAATATATTTTTCTTCATGCTTCTTTGGATGTTGGTTAGTGTTTTCTTTAATTTAACAAAGATAGATAAGTTATTTTTGTCATGAATAGATTTTGCCATAATTAACAAAAGAAACAAGTTACGGTTTGTGCAAATTGGGTATTAGAAAGGATGTTGTTCTAACTTGTACAATTTAGGATTAGGAAGTTATGAACCTGCGATTTATGGCAACCTTGAGTCAACTTCTGCAATGCCTATACGGTCGTTGTTCAGCAGGACACGCAAGTCACTGGCCTCCACTGCCGGAAAGCTTAGATTCAAGAACGAAGTGCAAAAATTTTCGAGCTGAATATCCCACATATTTTTTCGGCTCGCGACTTAATGGCGCAAAAAATAACTTTCAACCGGCAATACAAAAAAGGAGACCGAA
>NZ_CANRPM010000079.1 GCF_947632445.1 uncultured Bacteroides sp.
TTAACAGATAAATTGATATATTTGCAAAACTAAGAGGTCTGAAGACTGACTCCAGACACACTGAATGAAACACTACCGGTAAAGCGGCATGACATGATTTTATTGACAGAATCAGAAGAGGTCATCAAACTTCTTCCGGAGAGTCATCTCCTGTCGAATAAAATTGTCTGAAAAAGTACAGAAAAAACATAATAAAAATGGCATTTGAAGGGATTATGATATGTAATCTTCACATGCCATTTTATTTTTAGGAACATTTACTGAATATCCCTATTTAAGTTTGAATACCACAGAGGAATAGGCGCCCAACTTCACAAGCGTCTGCCCTTCTTCGATTGCCTGCTCTACCCTACCCGATACGGCCACCGCCTTTTCTACCTTATCGGCCAATGGGAATTGGACATCCGTTCCTCCAAAATTATGAAGCACAAGCATTTTTTCCTCGTCTTTTGTCATATACCAAGCAGCCAACGATTTGTAGGATTCATTCGTCTCATTATAAACAGGATGCCGATTCATAGTTCCTTCAGCCAAAGACGGATAGGTGTTACGAAGACGTGCAAAAGTGAAATACGTATTCAATAATGAACCTTCATCCTTCTGCTGATCAGCTACAGACTTTACCGACGAAGCCATTCCTGCATCCACTTTGTCAGTATAGGAAGTGGTATAGCGGTCTCCCCAAAGCATCGGACTACGCACATACTCATCTCCTCTTTCCTTAGTACCATACAATCCAAGCTCTTCTCCATAATAGATATAAGGCGAGCCTGCCGCTGTCAGTAGTACCGCTGCTGCTAACCTGCACTTGTCAACCGATTTGCCCAGCTTGGAGGATGTACGGTCTTCATCGTGATTGGACAGCTTTGTCGCCTCAATATAGTCACTGCGATAGGAGAAATATTCCTGCTGATAGCTCATGATATCTTTGGCAAAGTAACAGCCTGTAGCGTTGTTGATAGCCCACTCCAAACGATACCAGAAGGAGAACTCAAACAAAGCGGGAAGGCCGGCATAATAAGGAGCCACCTCGTCATGTTCTGAGAGCACCTCGCCCACCATATAGAAATCATCCGTCTTACCCGTCTGTTTGTAATAAGCGTTCATATCGTCATAAAATCTTCTCAGAAAACGGGGGTTCTCATCTGATTTAGCATTATGATAAATATGCTTCACAGCATCCAAACGCAATCCGCTCACACCTTTGTCTACCCAGCCCTTGGCCGCATTAACCATAGCAAGATAAGTAGGATTGGCAGAGACATCATCTACTTTTCCATAATTCAAATCAGCAAACCAATCGGTATAGAAATGCGAATGATAATACCAAAGGCTCATCGACTCAAACAAGATATCAGCAGCAGTTTTGTTGTCCAATGCAAATGGTTCTCCCAACTTTACTTTAGCAGAGGATGAAGCGCCGTATTTCGTACCTCCATCCCATGTTGTATTACTGGTACGGATCAGAAAGCCCCATGTTGAAGCAAAGTTCACCGTTAAATCATAAATACCATTTCCACGGTCATAGAATTTCTTGCAGACACCATCACCATAATACAGATACTTAGCACCAGCGGTATCTGTATCGGGATTATCCGCATCGGGCTGTTCGGCTTTAGTTACCGTCACCATAGGATGGGCAGCATCAGACCAATCGAGCACGAACTTGTAGCATCCCGTCATTTCGTCATCGCCCGAAGTAGTTGAGAACCATTCACCCGCATTATATCCGGCTGCCCCTTCCGTAGCAATCATGGGGAGCTTTCCAGCTGCAATATCGACTGCAGGATCTTGTGAGAAAACATAATAGTTGCGATATTCATTATCGGGCGATGCCTTAGCATTGACAAACCAAGGATGATCCTTACCGGTATGGTTCATCACATAATCCAGATAAACCTTGATGTCCCGTTGATGCGCTTCCGTCACCAGATGCTCAAAGTCGGCCATCGTTCCATATTGCGGATTGACCGTCGTATAGTCTGTTACATCATATCCATGATACGACATGGCCGGGTGGATAGGCGAAACCCATATAGCGCTGACCCCCATCTGTTGCAAATAGTCCAATTTGGAGGTAATCCCGTTGAAATCGCCCCATCCGTCGCCGTCGCTGTCTGCAAAGGAATATACCAAAAGTTGATACGAAATGTCAGCCCGTTTCTGCCTATCCCAGGTGTCGGGAGCAGCAGTGATGGAGAGCCATTCGATCGGCGCAGGTTCAGGTTCGGGTTCAGGCTCTGGAATAGGCTCTATGTCCTCTCCATCACTACATGATACTATATTAAGCAGCAACAGGGCTAATAAATAAAAAGAAAACTGTTTTAAGTACTTCATAACATAAGATCTACGTTACAAATAAACGAATATAAATCATATTAACCGATCTCTCAATAATATCCATATCCTATCTGATTATCGGTAAATAAGACCTATTCTCTCTTTCAAAAGATAGTCCATTCGGGTAAAAAGGGATGTTTTCCTAACAGTAAAATAACGGAATAGGATATGGAAACGTATGCGAAAAACGAACAAAAAAGAAGAAGTCGACAACCGCCTTTATTCTTGCCACCATTACAGCCAGAATAAAGAAGGAGCCAACTTCTTTTTTTATACTTCACATATTAAACCAATAAACACAGACTCTCAATTTTTCGTCATGGTCAACTTGTTCTTGCCATCACAAACGGGCACAAACTTAATGCTATAATTTCCGGCTGTCACAGCCATATTCCCAGCAGCATTAAAAGTAGGTTCTTCTATAGAACCACCCCAATTAATGTCCCATCCATCATTAGCACGGATTTTGATTTCACCGTCTGTCAATTCTATTGTCAAATTCCAACTGCCGTCTGAGTTATCGTATGTCATATCTGTGTCAGCATCCCATAAACCAGGAGTAGCGCTACCAATCACGCCCATCGTTTCTATCAACGTATGTTTGTATGTCAGGTCAACCAAATCGACGTCCATCATATAAAAGCCCGGTGCAACAGCATCAATATTATCACTACCCTCGGTTGTCAAGGTTCCGGCATAGGCATCTCCGCTTGCCTTTTCCCAATCATCATTCCAATCATTCTCATGGGGTTTGTACTTGAGTTCACCATCCAGATAGGCAAAACCTTTATACTGACCGTCATAATTCAATCCTGCCAAGGGACATACATTCCCCCAACCTGTATTATTACCTATCTCATAAATATAAGGAGCAAAATTCAATTCTTCAATAGTATAGGTATATTCCATCATATTCAATACCATACGATACATACCCGCTTTTTCAATCTTTCCGGCTTGAGGATCAGTTGTGGTAAGAGTTCCACTCATGCTGGCATCTCCGTCAACAGCTACCCCAACTACCCCAGTTTCACCTACTGCCCACAAATCACCACCGTCTACATTAGTCTTTGGTATAATTTTCCAATATTGATTGTCTGCTGTCGTTGTAAACACAATAGAAAATACAGGATCTTCGTACACATCAGCTTCAGAATGATTGAATGGGAGCTTCGTTTCTACAGCCCATCCACACATATCACCTACCAAATAATAAGCTTGATCTATAAAAGGTGCCTTGGGGGTCACAGATAGTTGTAAGGGTTGACTAACCTTGACAGAAGCTCCTTTTACATTCACATACCCCGCTAACACTGCATTCATTACTCTTTCCGTAGGCCTTCTTCCATAAAGGCTGAATACGGCATTGTTTAAATCTGAAACAGCAGCCTTCCCTCCCAAACTTACAGGCAAATCCTGCGTATCATTCAGCGTCAATTTATAAGATGCCAGAACACATCCTTCAGGCGCATTTACGGTTGCTGTGAAAACTATTACAGAATCTCCCTCCACTGAAGCAATATCTATTGCCGAAGGTGCAGAAGCCGAAAGGCTGACATCAATAGGATTTTCCGGTTCTGATTGCAAAGGTGCTGCCCAATCTGTATAATCATCGGTGCAGGCTACCAATGAGGTAGCCAGCGCCAATATGTATAATAATTTACTTTTCATATCATAATCCAATTTAAAATTAACACTTCATTATTCAATTGCTGTAAATGCATATGAACCATCTATGTCGTTGAATGTAACAACCCATTTGCCCGCTGCTACAGGAATGTTATCTCCATTATTCAGCCCTATACCGTAAGGGAATGTAACAGCACCCCAGTTAGGAGCCCATCCCGGTTGCAAGAACTTACAAGTTGTATCACCACTTGTAGCGTCTATCGTATAAGACCAAATGTGATTATGTCCAATCATGCTTTCTGACGTATTCACCGCATTCATCACACCTTCTGTTTCAGACCAGCCATTAAAATCACCCGCTATATTCATCGAACTATATACCGTTGGAGTTATATCAGCTGCCTGAATACTCAATTTATCAGCCTTCGTATCCAACGTAATGGTATAATAACCTGCCACAGGTACTGTGATATTACCGGAACCACCATTGTTTTTCACATATTCGCCAAACGAAGCTCCTTGTCCCCATTGATCAGGCCATGAGCTTTCCAATGTATGTACCAACTTAAAGCCATCAGGAGTCAAATAACCCGTAAATGTCAATTCACCCTGACCTGTATTCTTATCATAACTATATCCGTCTACAATAGACATCGGATAGATAGAAGTACCTACAGCAGAAGGAGAATTAGTCCACGCACCATCACCGATACATTCACCTATCAAATACCACATTTCAATCGGTGCATCAGTTAACATGATATAATAGGGAATAATTGTCAATTTCACAGAGTTTGAAAAGCAAGTATATGCTCCACTTGCACTAGCCTGTAAACGCAAATAAATAGTTTGTGTTTCTGGCACAGATGTTTCGTCCCATCCCGTCAATCTAACCAATTGACGTGCCAAAGCAGTCGCATCCAACTCTAAAGTTGCAACTGTAGAAGTACCATCAATTACAGCATAATCTGCTTTCAAGGTTTCATTGCCCTCTTCAGCCGCTGCCTCAGCCTCATCTGCCGATACAGTATAGCTATCTGTCAATGAGACTTGTGCCTGATAGGTAACCACTGCCGTGTAACCATAATCTGGCTGTGAATACGTCAATGGCAAGGCAGAAGACGACTGCAAATCAATAGTCGTATTGATATAGGAAGGCTCGTTCAGCACAAATGTCTCCGGTTGCTGTATAATGGGATTCGAATCGCGGTCATCCTCACAAGCCGACAAGAGACACAAGCCACCCATGAGCAACAATGTCGATATAGATAATGTTTTCATTTCTTTTCTCATTAAAGGTTTCATTTTAATATCCTGGATTTTGTACAAGATTGCTGTTGGCATTAAGGTCATCACTCGGAATCGCAAATACATTCAGATTGGGAGAGAACATTGTGCCAGTTATTGTACCACCTTTCCACTGCCATGTATATGAATTATTACCACCATAATAGCCATAACGGATCAAATCAATACGACGACGACCCTCATAATAAAACTCACGTGCCCATTCGTCCAAAATATCGTTCAACGTATATGAAGAGCGAATGCTGGCATGTGCCCGTGAACGTATCGCATCAATAGCAGCTTTCCCTTCACCGGTGACTGTCCCTCCATTGGTACGTGCCGTAGCTTCAGCATACGTTAGATAAGCCTCTGCTACACGCATCAAAAAGAAATCCATATCTACAAACTGAGAGTTATGAGGCGTACCACCATCAGAATAAACATTAGAAAACTTTGCAACAGAAAATCCACTTGTGAATTCCGTCGGAGTTTCCACACTCAGCGTACGGTCTTTTCCCCAAAAGAGAGCACGATCATCACGAGCAGCAGCCAACATTTCTTCTGTAGTTCCATTGGGAGCATCTCCGTTCGGGAAGAATTTCATAATCAAATCTTGACGTGCACGATTTCCAGCCCAGGTCTCCGTAGTTCCGCAAGAACCCATATCAGCCATAAATGTACTTGCAATCAAAAACAAAGAAGTACCCCAGCTCGTTGTTGTAACACCATCCTGTAACAAAGGTAGAATAGCCTCGCAAGAAGCACCGTTTTCACCATTATTACCCATAAACAACATCTGATAAGCACTATAAGTGCCATTGCCGTTTTCAAACAGACTGTAATCAGAATCCATTACCATCTTGGCATATTGGGCAGCCTTTTCCCATTGTGCAGTACCGGTATACACTTCAGCATTTAAATATAAACGAGCCAACAATAACCACGCTGCAGCTTTATCAGCACGGCCGTAACCTGCTTCCGAGGATTTTTTGGCTTTGGGTTCACTTAAATCATCCACAATTTCCAATAACTCAGTTTCCAACCAGTTATACAAATCCTGACGATTCATTTGCTCTGGTGCTTCAGAAGAAACGACCAAAGTAAACGGTACATTTCCCCAACCATCCATCAAATGATAATAGTGTAAAGCACGCAGAAAACGAATTTCCGCTGTCATAGTTGCATCATAATCCCCCATAACTTCTAAATAGTGGTTGCAAACAGATACGCCAAAATAAAGACGATTATAAAAGCCTGCCAGCATTGGGTGATTTGCACTCCAACTATTAAAATTGAAAGCAGAAATTCCTTCGTCGCCCCAACAGCAAATGGACTCGTCTGTTGTCAGTTCATTAGCATTGAATAATTGACGAACGAAACCGGTAGTACCGCCATCCAAACGACTGATATCGCAGTCACCGTTAGCACCGCCATTACCAGGCATAGCCAAGTTTGCATAACATTTGTTGAAAAGCCCCACAGCATCAGGCGTCATATTAGTACTCGGATCAATTGGAGTAACATCCAAATCACCTACACATGAGGTTATTCCGAAGGTTACCGCTAACAGGGCAGTAACCGGAATGATTGATTTGATATATTTCAATTTCATAGTTATCTATGTTTTAATGGGATTAAAAATTAAGATTAAGTCCAACAATAAATGAGAAAGGACGCGGATAAAGGTTGTTGTCTATACCTTGGAATACTTCCGGGTCTATACCTTCATAACCGGTAATGGTAAATACATTACTTGCTGTCAAATAAACACGTCCGTTGATTCCATTATAATTAGATGTCTTGAACAACTTGTCAAACGAATAACCCAAGGTAATATTATCACATTTCAAGAAGGAACCATTTTGCACCCAATAATCAGACAAGGCATTATCGTAGGTCTTCCATCCCATTTCAACCGATGATTGAGGACAATTCTGCATATATCCATACGAACTATCGTAACGTTTATCAATATTAGCGAAACCGTCCATTGTATCATTAAATACATAGTTGCCGATGCTGGCACGTAGCGAGAAACTAAAATCCCAGTTTTTGTAAGAAAGTCGAGAACTCAGACCTGCCGTCCAAGGTGCCCAAGGGCTTTTATAGAAATAACGATCATCTTGATTGATTTGTCCATCCCCATTACGATCCACATATATACCTTCCAACGGTTTCCCATTTTCATCGTAAACCTGCTGATATACATAGTAAGAATTTGACGGATGTCCTACAGCATGTGCTTGACATTGATTTCCCGTTCCAGAAGAAATTCCACCAGTCGGGACATAATAACCTTCATCATTATTTACCAATTCTGTAATTTCGTTTTCATTGTAGGTAGCATTAGCTGTAATCTCCCAATTCCACTCGTTGGTCTGAATAGGACGGTAAGTCAAAGAAATTTCTACACCTGAATTTTTCAAAGAACCTATATTGGAAGTTACTTCGTTACTAAAGTTTGAGCCGGCAGGAACCGAAACTGTATTAATCAGGTCAGTAGTCTTACGATAGTAGTAATCCACACTACCTGTAAACTTACTGTTCAGAAAACCGAAATCTAATCCTACGTTGTAAGTGGTAGTGGTTTCCCAAGTCAGATCTTTATTATAAGCATTCGGACGGTAAATCATGCCATTATCTAAAATCGAATAATAGCTATCCGGGTTCGTGTTAACATTATAAGATGCGAAATAATTATAATCACCTATACCTTCCTGCTGACCTGTCTGTCCATAACCCAAACGGAGTTTTAAATCAGAAATAGCATCCACATCTTTCAAAAAAGCCTCTTCCTTCATTCTCCAACCAAATGCAAATGAAGGGAACAGCGCCCAATGATCCTGAAAACGTGAAGAGCCATCATAACGTACAGTTGCGGTAAAAAGATAACGGTCAAGCAGAGAATAGTTGGCACGTCCAAAGAAGCTGACCAAATAGTTCTCTGAAGCCCAGTTGTTAAACGTATGACTATATTTTGAACCCGCCATAGGATTGCCCGCATCGTCTACAGATTGATTCGTTTTCGGATACAATCCATAGTAATCGTTATCACCTTCATGATGGAAGTGCTGCCACTCATATCCCGCCATGATATCAAAATGATGCTTCTCGTTAAAATCCTTCATATATTGAGCATAAGCATTATATGACAGGTTATATTTATCAATTTGTTCATAACCATAACGGCCATAATAAGTATTACTACCGAAGTTGCTTGGAGAAGCATAATAAGTTTGTTTACCGGTAGAAAAATCTCCACCAAAATTCATATGAACACGCAAGTCTTCCAATCCATGTACTTTATAGTCTATCTCAATGTTACCAACTAATGACTTAGATTTAGCCTTATCATTTGCCGTATACAACTGTGCTACAGGATTAGCTACCGCATTACGTTCTGATGTATAAGGCCATGTCGGATCATTCAAATCGGCACCCGTTTTTACCCATTGGAAATAGCCATCAAAATTATCATATTTAGGATCATCAGAATAGACATTTTGAGTAGGATCCATACGTACAGCTGAGCCAATGGCACCCGTATCAGCATATTTAGTATTCGCAAGCATCCCCTTACCATTGATATTAAAGGTCAAATGATCATCAAAGAATTTCGGGTTCAAATTGACGCTCAACGTATAACGCCCAAAATCAGAAGTTTTCAAGATACCTTGTTGATCTGTATATCCAAAAGAAAAGCGGTAAGGCATATTCTTCAAGCCACCTGTAACTGTAACATTATGATCATGGCTAACAGCCGTGCGATAAATTTCATCCTGCCAGTTTGTATTGTTATACAGATAATTCCCATTTCCATCCATCAAATAGTTACCTCCGGAATCGGTCTGCTTCTTAATCAAATTCCAAGCATCACTACCTATACCGTAATAATCCTCTACGAACTCACCATATTCTTGACCGGTCATTACATCAAGCGTTTTACGTTTCATACTGAATGATACATTACCATTATATGAGACCTTTGGCTTCTGCGCTGCACTACCTTTCTTTGTAGTAATGATAATCACACCGTTCGAACCACGAGAGCCATAAATAGCTGTAGCAGAAGCATCCTTCAAAACTGTAAAAGTTTCAATATCGGCAGGATTTACCATTGACAAGGCATTGGAAAGTCCTTTCACTCCCTGATTATCCATAGCTAAACCGTCAATCACAATCAACGGGTCGTTGCTGGCGTTCAATGACGAACCACCACGAATACGGATGTTGGCACCGGCACCCGGAGTACCACTGGCAGTGGTTACACTCACACCGGCAATCTTACCCTGCATCATATCTTGGGCATTAGTTACCAAACCATGATTTTTCTCGTCAGGCTTGATTGCCGTCACCGAACCGGTCAAATCATTTTTCTTTGCCACACCATAACCGATAACCACCACCTCGCTCAACAGTTCAGCATCATCCTGCAATGTCACTACAACTGAAAGAGCAGCTGCCACTTCCTGAGTTTTGTAACCGATAAATGAAACAACCAAAGTGGCACCTTGCGGAACAGTCAAGGTAAAATTACCATCCAGATCGGTAATCGTACCGTTAGACGTATTACCTTTTTCAACAACATTCGCGCCAATCACACCACCTAAGGCATCTTTCACATGCCCTTTCACGGTGACGGTCTGTGCATAAGCGCTAACACACAAGAACATCCCTAAAAGAAGGGGTAGAATCGTTTGAAAGATTCTAAGATTAACTTGCTTCATGCAACTAAAAAATTAAAGTTAACTATAAAATTATTATCATTTCAAATTAAATCCGAACTACAATCATGGGATTAAACCATAACAAATATATAAGCAAAAAGATTACGACAGGTCTGCAAAAGAGTTAAAGATACTCTTCAAACAATGCAAACGATTGCAGTGAAAGCAGTGAAACAATCTTTTTTAGTATTGCTTGCATCGTATTATCCCGTAAATAAACGTTTTATGGAATACCATGAAAACGTGAAACCATCTTTCCACACCTTTGTCCACTAAAAGCAGAACAATCTATATAAAGGGTATTTCACCGCCTAAATGACTATATACTTTAACGTGAGTTCGATATAAGAATTAATATATTTATCTGATTAATAAGAATATAACTATAAAGCACTAAATTTATAGT
>NZ_CANRPM010000080.1 GCF_947632445.1 uncultured Bacteroides sp.
CAAAAAAGCCAACTAATTCGCAATAATTTGTGTATTAATTAGTTGGCTAATTTTATACTATTTAATGAATGTCCCTAAATAGAAGTATAGACATAAAATAAAAGGGAAGCTTTCGAGCTTCCCTTTTATTTTATTTATCCTTTTATCAGAAAGGATTATTTCTTCTGACGGTTACCGTAACGGTTCATGAACTTATCTACACGACCGGCGGTATCAACCAATTTAGACTTCCCGGTATAGAACGGGTGAGAAGAGCTGGAGATTTCCAATTTTACCAACGGATAAGTTTCGCCTTCGAATTCGATAGTCTCCTTTGTGTTAACAGTTGAGCGAGACAGGAACATGTCACCGTTTGACATATCTTTGAATACTACCGGACGGTAATTTTCGGGATGAATACCTTTTTTCATTTCGATATTGTTTTTTATTTTTTATTTCGTTTACTATTGCTGGTAACAAATAGCGGTGTAATGGTCTCTTTAATTTTCAGTGTGCAAAGATAGTGCTATTTCTTGAAATAGAAAAAAGTTCGACTAAAAAATAGGTTTATCTCGTTTAATTTCTTTTTTTTGCATCTAAAATCTGTGTATGAATATGAAGAAACTATTCTTTCTGTTGACATGCTGCCTCTGTGCGATGGTTTTGGAAGCGCAAAACGAGAGGCACAACCTGTACAGCGTGGCATTTTACAATCTTGAGAATTTGTTCGATACCATTCATGATGCCGGCAAGAACGACTACGATTTCCTGCCCGACGGCAGTTATAAGTGGAATTCAAAGAAGTATAAGGCAAAGTTGGAAAATATGGCTAAGGTGCTTTCTTCCCTGTCGCGTGACAAGGTACCGCAAGGCCCTGCTTTCATCGGAGTAGCCGAAGTGGAGAATAATCGTGTGTTGGACGACCTCCTGAAACAACCTTCTCTTTCTGCTTACAAATATATTTATTACGAAGGTCCCGACAAGCGCGGCATTGATTGTGCCTTGCTCTACGATCCGCAACGGTTTGACGTGGCTTGTTCAAAACTTGTGTTGTCCGAACCTTATCAGGGAGATACGGTACACTTAACGCGCGGTTTCTTGATTGTGGACGGGCACATGGCGGGTGAGCGTGTATGTGTCATTGTCAACCACTGGCCTTCGCGTGGTGCCCAATCGCCGGTGCGTGTACATGCAGCCCGGCAGGTAAAAGCTCTGGCTGACTCTTTGCGGAATGAAGAACGCAAGCTGAAGCTCTTCGTCATGGGGGATATGAACGACGATCCGATGGATGAGAGTATGCAGACGCTGGGTGCGCGTAAATATAGAAAAGAGGTAGAAAAGGGCGATTTCTACAATCCCTGGTGGGAAACGCTGGAAGACGAAGGGGTCGGTACATTGCTCTATCGCGGCAAGTGGAATTTGTTTGATCAGATTGTCCTATCGAAACCATTGCTGAAAAAGCGTCGCGGATTGCGTTACGACCATCATGAGGTTTTCTATCGCGACTATCTTATTCAACAGGACGGTAAGTATAAGGGGGCCCCGCTGCGTACACATGGCGGCCGCACGTGGTTGAACGGTTATAGTGACCATCTGCCTACCATTATTTATCTGAAGAAATAATCCCGTTTAAGTAGCGGAACATATTCTTTGAACTTGTAACATAGACTTTACAATCTTTTGTTAAAACTCTTCAAACACTTGAAAAATGATTGTTTTTCTTCTGTTTGAGGAGTCTTTTTAGTAGGATTGTCACCCGCTATTTGAACGAGAATGTGTACTTTTGCACAGAATTTGATCACTAACTATAAACTTTTAAACAAAATGGTTAATTACAAAGATTTAGGCCTTGTAAACACAAAAGATATGTTTGCTCGTGCCATTAAGGGTGGATATGCTATTCCGGCTTTCAACTTCAATAATATGGAGCAGTTGCAAGCCATCGTAAAGGCTGCTGTTGAAACCAAGTCTCCGGTTATCCTGCAGGTTTCCAAGGGTGCGCGTAACTATGCAAACCAGACTCTGCTGCGCTATATGGCCGAAGGTGCTGTAGAATATGCTAAGGAACTGGGCTGCGCTCATCCTGAAATCGTGCTCCACCTTGACCACGGTGACAGCTTCGAACTCTGTAAGTCTTGCATCGACATGGGCTTCTCTTCTGTAATGATCGACGGTTCTCATCTGCCTTACGAAGAGAACGTAGCTTTGACTAAGAAGGTGGTTGACTACGCCCATCAGTTTGATGTGACTGTAGAAGGCGAGCTGGGAGTATTGGCCGGTGTAGAAGACGAGGTGTCTGCCGAACATCACACTTATACTGACCCTGAAGAAGTAATCGACTTTGCTACTCGCACAGGTTGCGACAGCTTGGCTATCTCTATCGGTACTTCTCACGGTGCCTACAAGTTCAAACCCGAACAATGCCACGTAGATCCTGCCACCGGTCGTCTGGTTCCTCCTCCTTTGGCATTCGAAGTACTCGATGCCGTTATGGAGAAATTGCCGGGCTTCCCCATCGTTCTGCACGGATCTTCTTCAGTTCCTCAGGAAGAGGTTGATACAATCAACAAGTTTGGCGGCAAGCTGGAAGCCGCTATCGGCATTCCCGAAGACGAACTGCGTAAAGCTGCCAAGTCTGCTGTCTGCAAGATTAACATCGACTCAGACTCTCGTCTGGCCATGACCGCTGCTATCCGCAAAGTATTCGTTGAAAAACCGGCTGAATTCGATCCTCGTAAGTATCTGGGCCCGGCCCGTGACAACATGGAGAAACTCTACAAGCACAAAATTATCAACGTGCTGGGTTCTGACAACAAGTTGGCTAAATAAGTTCTAAGTCTACTCTTTTTAGGTTATACGGAGGAGTAAACTTTTGCCGGAAGGCTATCCAGATAGAGGAAAGCGCTGCTTTCCCAACCAAAAAAGGCTGTTTCCCAAAGCGGAAAGCAGCCTTTTCTCTTTTATAGGGCAAAAAAACGTCCGTCAATCATGCCTGTCCTGACTCTGCGAGATATATTCGAATCGGGTATTGAAACGCATATCCCAATCGATGCCGTCGGCAGCCGTCACTTCCACCACATAACCGCCCGGTTCCTTCTCGACACCATAGATAGATGCTTTGGGGTGCAATTCCTCCACTTTGGCTTCTACCTTGGCATGCAGGATGCCTGTCGGAATCGGACTGAAATGGCACTCGATGTTTGTCCACTCGCCGTCTTCATCGAACTCCAAATCTGTACCGTCGGACAGTTCCACCTGATATTCCTTGTGGCCGTTCTCCTTCTCCTGAACGATGGAAAGGATATCGCCACTATAGAAATAGTTATCAATAAAAGAATGGGCTTTGGCGGGCAGAATGCCTGCTGGCAGTGGATTGAAATGACATTTGATGTTTGTCCACTCGCCGTCTTCATCGAACTCCAAGTCTGTGCCGTCGGACAGTTCCACCTGATATTCCTTGTGTCCGTTCTCCTTTTCCTGAACGATGGAAAGGATACCGGCATTATGGAAATAGTTATCAATAAAAGAACGGGCTTTGGCGGGCAGTTCGCCTAAATCTATTTTCTTCTCATCGTCGTCGCAACCTGACAACATCCATACTCCCAGCAAAATAGGAAGAAACATTAACAACTTTCTTACGTTCATAATCATTCTCCTTTTATTAAAATATTCTCTTTTTTATTCTTCTTTGGCTCGTAATACACGAAAGACGTTGAACTTCCGAATGGTTTTACACCACAAAAATAGGGGTTAATCTGGAAAGAATTGGGAAAATGATGGAAAAAGTTTATCTTTGCCGCACATTAGTCAGTCACATAAAGAAAAGCAACAATATGGAGAAAAAATTTAAACGAACTACCGTGACATCGGCTCTGCCCTATGCCAACGGCCCTGTCCACATCGGTCATCTGGCCGGCGTCTACGTCCCCGCCGACATCTATGTGCGCTATTTGCGCCTCAAGAAGGAGGACGTCATCTTCATCGGCGGAAGCGACGAGCACGGAGTACCCATTACCATTCTTGCCAGGAAGGAAGGCTGCACGCCGCAGGACGTGGTAGATCGCTATCACACGCTGATCCGCGACTCATTCAAGGAATTCGGCATCTCGTTCGATGTCTACGGGCGTACCTCTTCGGACATACATCATCAGACGGCTTCCGACTTCTTCCGCAAGCTCTACGACAAGGGCGAGTTCATCGAAAAAAACTCCATGCAATATTATGACGAGGAAGCCAAGACCTTCCTGGCCGACCGCTACATCACCGGCGAGTGCCCTCGCTGCCACGCCGAAGGTGCCTACGGCGACCAGTGCGAGAAGTGCGGCTCCACGCTGAGTCCTACGGAACTCATCAATCCCAAGAGTGCTATCAGCGGCAGCAAGCCCGTGATGAAAGAGACCAAGCACTGGTATCTTCCGCTGGACAAACACGAAGGCTGGCTGCGCCGGTGGATTCTGGAAGACCACAAGGAATGGCGTCCCAATGTCTACGGACAGTGCAAGTCGTGGCTCGACATGGGATTGCAGCCGCGTGCCGTGAGCCGTGACCTCGATTGGGGTATTCCCGTACCCGTAGAAAATGCCGGGGGAAAGGTTCTTTATGTGTGGTTCGACGCTCCCATCGGCTACATCAGCAATACCAAACAGCTGCTGCCCGATTCGTGGGAGAAATGGTGGAAAGACCCTGAGACACGCCTCGTCCATTTCATCGGTAAGGACAATATCGTGTTCCATTGCATCGTTTTCCCCGCCATGCTGAAGGCTGAAGGTTCGTACATCCTGCCCGACAACGTGCCATCGAATGAATTTCTCAATCTGGAAGGTGACAAGATTTCGACGTCCCGCAACTGGGCTGTCTGGCTGCACGAATACCTACAGGACTTCCCCGGAAAGCAGGACGTACTGCGTTACGTACTCACCGCCAACGCTCCCGAAACGAAGGACAACGACTTTACGTGGAAGGATTTCCAGGCCCGCAACAACAACGAGTTGGTGGCCGTCTATGGCAACTTCGTGAACCGTGCCTTGCAGCTCACCAAGAAATATTTCGACGGGGTGGTTCCCGCCTGCGGCGAACTGACCGACTACGACCGCGAAACGCTCCGCGAATTTGCCGACGTGAAGAACGAGATAGAAAAGCTGCTCGACAACTTCAAGTTCCGCGACGCGCAGAAGGGAGCCATGAACCTGGCACGCATCGGCAACAAGTACCTGGCCGACACTGAACCGTGGAAGCTGGCCAAGACCGACATGCCCCGCGTGCAGACCATCCTGCATATCGCCCTGCAGCTGACGGCTAATCTTGCCATCGCTTTCGAACCGTTCCTGCCTTTCAGCAGCGAGCGCCTGCGCCACATGCTGAACGTGGAAAGTTTCGACTGGGCCAACTTGGGCCGAACCGACCTGCTGTCCGCAGGACACCGACTGGGCACGCCCGAATTGCTGTTCGAGAAGATTGACGACGAAACCATTCAGGCACAGGTGGACAAGCTGCTCGCCACGAAGAAAGCCAACGAGGCTGCTGCCTACAAGGCCAACCCCGTCAAGCCCGTCATTCCGTTTGAAGAGTTCGAGAAGCTGGACATCCGCGTCGGCACCATACTGGAATGTACAGCCGTGCCCAAGATGAAAAAACTGCTCCGGTTCAAAATAGCCGACGGCTTGGAAAACCGTACCATCGTGAGCGGCATCGCCCAGCACTATCGGCCCGAAGAGCTGATAGGCAAACAGGTGCTGTTCATTGCCAACCTGGCCCCGCGTCAGTTCAAGAACGGTCTTGTCAGCGAAGGCATGATACTCTCCGCCGAAGACTATGACGGCTCGCTGGCCGTAACCACCCTGCTACGCGAGGTGAAGCCGGGAAGCGAAGTGAAATAAAGGAATAAGCAGACAAGTTGACAAGGACTTCATGGCCTTTACGATTGAAGACATACAACAACTGATATCAGTCGAAGAGTCCGACTCGTTGGAATTTAAAGAAACGACCGGGCAACTGACTCGGGGAATGGAGACTGGATGTGCCTTCCTGAACTCAGAGGGCGGAGGATATCTTCTGTTTGGTGTGACAGACAAGGGCATCATACGCGGACAAGAAGTGACGGACAGTACTCGACGGGATATTGCAACAGCCATCCGAAAATTTGAGCCTGCCTATACTCCTCACATACAATACGTCTCGTTGCCTTCCTCTTCACGTCAGGTCATCGTAATCCATTTTATAGACCAACTTGGTCGAAAGCCCTATTTATTCGATGGAAAACCATACCGGAGGATTGAAAGCTGCACATCCGTCATGCCCCAACCTCTGTATCATGATTTGCTCCAACGGCAAATCCCCCGCCCTGACTGGAGTGCCCAAATCGTAGATAATGCCACTATCAATGACCTTGATCCGCTGGCTATCCGAAAAGCCAGGGAACTATATACCTCCAAGCACAAGGAAAAGGCGCAGGAAGCAGAAAGCTGGGACGACATGACTTTCCTGAACAAAGCCAAAATAACAGTTAAGGGAAAGATTACCCATGCAGCCATTGTTTTGTTAGGCAAGGAAGAAAGTGGTGCCCTTCTTTCGCCTGCCGTAGCACAGATACGCTGGATACTAAAAAATTCGCAGGGAAATGAACGTGATTACGAGATAAGGGGATGCCCCTTTATCCTGAATGCCGAAGCAATTTTCAAGAAAATAAGAAATCTGAAATACAGGTACATCAATCCGGAGTTTCGAACGTTGTTTCCCGAGGAAGTCGATACGTACGAGCCCTATGTCATACGTGAAGCGCTCAATAATGCCATTGCACATCAGGATTATACGTTGGGAGGGCAAATCAATGTGGTAGAATACGAAGACAAATTGGTCTTTTCCAATAAAGGCAGTTTCATTCCGCAAAGCATCAGCAATGTGCTTGAGAATGATGCTCCCGAAGAAGTTTACCGCAATGCCTTTCTGGCAAGAGCCATGGTAGATTTGCGAATGGTCGACACAATCGGCAGTGGCATTCGGAAAATGTTCAACTTCCAACGCCAGCGATTATTCCCTTTACCCGACTATAATCTGCAAAACAACCATGTACAGGTGACCATCATCGGAAAAATTATCAATATGGAATATGCCAACATACTGGCCAACCACAAAAACCTGACGCTGATGGAAGTGGAAACATTGAACAGGGTTCAACTGGGGCATCCGGTAAGTGACAAGGAAATAGCATGGCTACGCAAAAAACGGCTAATCGAAGGAAGAAAGCCGAATCTGCTCATTGCCAAACATGTGGCACAACAGTTGAACCAAAAAGCCGATTATTCCAACAATAAAGGATTTGAAGACCGTTATTATTGCGACCTGATATTAAAAGCACTGGCCGAACACCATTCCTTGAGCAAGCAGGAAATAACCAAACTATTATGGAAAAAGTTGCCTGATATACTCAATGAAGATCAGAAACGCTCCAAGATTGGCAATCTGCTAACCAAGCTAAGGAAACAGGACAAGATTGTGAACCGTTCAAGAGGCATACATTCCGAATGGTACTTGAAAGAGTGAACAATTTAAGAGCAATTTAAGAGCAATTTAAGAGCAAAAGACCTATTAAGTTTTTGACACACAAGTAAATAAGAAGGAAATACGCCTACAGAAAACAAAATGAAAGAATCTTCACTGAAAGAAAAGACCGCCAAAGGCTTGCTATGGGGCGGGATTGGCAACGGCACCCTACAACTGCTCAATCTCGCCTTCGGCATTTTCCTGTCCCGGCTGCTGACTCCCGCCGACTATGGTATGGTGGGGGCGCTCACCATCTTCTCCGCCTTGGCGGGCATCTTTGCCGAAAGCGGGTTCATTCTGGCCATTGTCAACAAGAAGGAGGTGCACCACGACGACTATAACGCCGTGTTCTGGTTCAACATCACCGTGGGCGGGACGCTCTACCTGCTTCTATTTGCCTGCGCACCACTTATCGCCCATTTTTACCACACGCCCGAACTGGCACCTCTGGCCCGCTTCCTGTTCCTCGGATTTCTGCTTGGTAGTACCACTGCAGCCCCCGTCGCTTACTATTTCCGTAACCTGATGGTGAAGGAACGCAGCCAGATACAGATTGCTGCCATCATCGTGTCGGGTCTTGTGGGTGTCACGTGCGCCTACCGAGGCTGGGGCAGTTGGGGCATCGCCGTGCAGACAGTTGTCTATTCGGGAATGAACGCACTGCTCATTTGGATACGTTTGCCTTGGCGACCCACCTTTTCGTTCAGTCGGAAAGTCTTGTCCGACATGCTTCCCTTCAGCAGCAAACTGTTGCTCACTTCCATCTTCACACATGTCAACAACAACATCTTTTCCGTCCTGTTGGGACGCTTCTATACCCTGCAACAGGTGGGCTACTACACGCAGGGAAGCAAATGGACCACAATGGGCTATTCCACCCTGTCGGGAATGATAAACAGCGTCGGCCAGCCCGTGTTTCGCGAAGCTTCGGACGACCCGGCACGCCTGCGGAACATTTTCCACAAGATGCTACGCTTCACGGTGTTTGTCAGCCTGCCCGCCATGTTTGGCTTGGGGCTTGTAGCCGAGGAACTTATTGTCATCACCATTACGGATAAGTGGCTTCCCTGCGCACTGGTGATGCAAATCCTCTGCGTGTGGGGCGCCTTCATGCCGGTGGCTATCCTCTACTCCAACTTACTAAACAGCCTGGGCCGGCCGAACATCTTCATGTGGAACACCATCGGACTGGGCGCCTTCCAGTTGCTATGTGTGTGGGCAAGCTATCCCTACGGGCTCCACACGATGCTTGTCGTCTTCACCGCCGCCAACCTCCTGTGGCTGGGCGTATGGCAGCATTTCGCCCGCAAACACGCCGGTATCCGCCTGCGGAATGTGCTGAAAGATGTCGCCCCATACCTGTTGGTGACGCTCGCTGTGATGGCGGCCACATGGATGGCTACCCGCGGCATCGGCAACCTATATCTGCGCTTCGGAGCCAAAATCGCAATGGCCACCACGCTGTACGCGCTGCTCATGTGGCGCCTCCGCTCGAAGATATTCTACGAAAGCATCCAATATCTGTTCAAAAAGAAAAAAATCGTATGAAAGAGTGCCCCAAAGTCAGCGTCATTATGCTGGCCTACAACATCAGTGCCTATATAGAGACAGCCATCCGAAGCGTATTGCGCCAAGAGACAAGTTATAACATTCAGCTCGTCATCGCTGAAGATTGCAGCTCGGACGACACTTTAAGTATCTGCCAACGATACAAGCAATTGTATCCAAACCAAATAACATTGGTGGAACATGAAAAAAACGTAGGACTCCAACAGAATTTCATGGATGCCCACGCACACTGCCAAGGGGAATATATAGCCATCTGTGACGGAGACGACTACTGGATATACAAAAAGAAGTTGCAGTGTATGACCGATTTCATGGACAGCCATCCCGAATACGCCATTTGTTTCCATCGCGTCATTAACTATTACGAAGAAGATCATAGCAAAAGTTTGTCGAATAGCGGGCAGAAAAAAATTACCACCATCCACGACTTGGCATGCAGCAACTATATCACCAATTCTTCTTCCCTCTTCCGCCGTACCTACTATCTCCAAGTGCCCCAATGGTTCAGCCAAATAACCTCATGCGACTACGCCATGCATATGCTCAACGCACGTTTTGGGCTCATCTACTATTTCAAAAGGCCGATGGCGGTTTATCGGAAACATAGTGATGGCATTTGGAGCGAAGTCAACAGACAAAAGCGTTTCAATATGGGAATAACGGTACGCGAATATCTTATCGACTATTTCAGGGAACAAGACGCCAAAGTATATGAGTTGCTGCGCGACACTCACACCCGCTTTAGCCTGAATGAACTGTACCACTGTCGTGAAGCCGGCCTAACTGATGCAGCCGAAGAAACAGAACGGCGCCTGCTGGCCCTGCGCCCCGAATGGGATCACAACGAAGTGGAAAAACGGCTCCGCACATTGCCCCCCCCCCGAAGCGGATAATTTGGAAATGCCGCGCCTTCGGCTTGCTGAAGAAAGCCCGCGCCATCTGCTCCTATTTCATCCCATTGCCCCGCATCCGCTAAATGCCGGAGTACATTTTCCGACCGGAAATTTCCATTATAATTTTTAAGACATGCAATTTCCATGCGGAAATTCCCCTTTTTCCTGACTTCGTCAACGTGTCACCCAAAAATCGTCAGAGAACAGAGGTGCGATGCGTTGATGACGTTTCATG
>NZ_CANRPM010000081.1 GCF_947632445.1 uncultured Bacteroides sp.
TGATAAATGTAGTTCTTAGTGCTTTAAAACATAATCCGTAGTAATTAACGTGAGTTCGATATAAGAATGAATATATTTATCTGATAAATAGATATATAACTATAAAAGCATTTAATTTATAGTGTCAAATTATCACATTTAAACGATTATCACTATGTTTTCGGAGTCTGAAGTTATAGACATTTATTGGGAATAAATATCGGATGATCACAAAAAAGGGAGGACAACAAACATCCTCCCTTTTTTATCAGCTATCTTGTCTTTATAGCTCCCAAATCACTTTGGAAATAATCCGGGGAGGGGCTCAAAATAGTCCTGTCACCTTAACCGGAAGATTATCAATAAATTAGTGCGACACCTTAGTACCTTTGGTAAACATTTCCGTGAAAAAATAAAAAATACCTTTCCTTTAAAGGCAGCCTATTTTTTATTTTATTTCAAAAAAGTTTGCACAGCCCTGTCACGTGTCACAGTAACCGACTGTATATCAATAAATTGGTGTAACAGGACTGTTTTAATCGGGCCAAAAACTTATTTTTCTTCCGTCTTTTTTCACGGGCAGATTTTTCCGTCCTGACGCCGTGCTTGCTGACCCTCTGACGAAGTGCTTCGTCTCCTCCTCAGAAAGCACTGCATGACACCCTCACGCAGCACTGCGTCGGGACTTCAGGAAGTGCTGCGTGACAGCGGAAGGGAATAGAAGTTTCATTGCCGATTCATAGCCGGCTATCGCAGCCTGTTGCTGCATTGAAAAGAAACCCGCCATTGAAGCGAACTTTATGAAGGACGGGCAACTTGCTATCTTTTGATTTTATGTCGAACTCACGTTAATTATTAGGTTGCCACAAGTAGCAAACATCTCATCAAAATATTGTTCCGTTGCATTGTCATATTGATATTTCCAGTTGGCATGTAACTTTTCGGGAAGCTATTTTTGATTTAAATTACGAAGAATCTTCCTGAAAACGAAAAAATCAGCTACCGAACCACCGTTTGCACGAATCAAAAAAACAAGCAACCTGTAAAACAAACAAGAGGAAGCCTAACACTTGTTACTTCCTCTCATATGAAGCGAATAAAATCTTTTGTCAAAGTATGTCGGAGACTACCTGTCGATCCACTCTTTTAGCCGCTGGGCTTTCTCCTTGCTGACTTTTATTTCTGTGTTAGGATAACCTTTTAGGCGGACAATAAGTTTCCCTCCAAAATAATTACCGAGGAACAAAACATGCTCTACGTTGATAATATATTGCCGGTTTGCACGGAAGAAACAGTCTGGATTGAGTTGCTGTTCAAGTTCGTCCATTGACACATTAACAGCTTCGGAAGTTCCGTTATTGAGACGAAGATACACGATTTTGTTCTCCGTTTCGATGTGGTTGATGTCCGAAACTCGCACGGTCTTATATCCGTCACGATAAGGAAGCAGGAAACGCTCCCGATAACGAAATCGGTTTTTCTGTAAGGCATCAAAAAGCTGTTGTAGGTTTTCGTCGGTATAATTCTTACCGACTTTGGCCGCCTTGTCAATGGCCGCTTCAAGTTCATCTGGATCCAACGGTTTCAGAAGATAGTCGAAACTGTTGAACTTGAATACCTGTACCGCATATTCATCGTATGCGGTGGTGAATATGATGGGTACGGTTGCCGGAGCGTATTTAAGAGCCTCAAAACTTAGACCGTCAGTAAGACGGATATCCGCAAGTATGAGGTCTGTTGTTTTTCTTGATTGGAAAAATTCGACCGTCTCTTTTATACTTGTAAATGGACCTTCAATTACAAACGTTGCATCAATATCATTCAGTAATCTTATGAGGCGCATGGCATTGCGCTGTTCATCTTCAAGAATCAGTATTTTCATGGGAAATGATGTTTTTAATTATTGGCAAACTTACTGAATAGAAGTTTTCGGCATTCTCTATCTTAACCTTTTTGTCGCAGAGCAATGCGTATCGTTCTATGATGTTTTTATGGCCTAAGCCCGTTGAGCCCATTTTTGACAGCAAAGGCGATTTAATATTATGTACAGTGATATAATCATCCGACAACGTGATGGCAATAAACAGTGGATGTTCCATCGAAAAGCTATTATGCTTTATTGCATTCTCCACAAGAAGCTGCAACACCGCCGGAGGAAGGAACCCCTTACATTCTTTAACATCTGAACTGATTTTCGTAATGACGCCTCCGGCGTGACGTACCTTCATTAGATACAAGTATGAATCAAGGAACTTTATCTCATCTGTAACAGGAATCAGATTCTGATCCAAATTAGCAATGATATACCGATACATTTTCGACAGATTGCTTAGGAATTTGCCAGCCAGTCTGGTATCTTCTTCAATCAATTCCAGCAGATTGTTGAAATTGTTAAACATGAAATGCGGATTGATTTGCAGTTTCAGGGAGTTGAGTTGTGACTGTAGGGCGATCTCTTTCTCCTTCATCAGTGCCATTTCAAGTGTCTGCTTCTCGTCACGTGCCTTGATGTAAGATTGAAGGTAGAAAGTGTTGGCATAAACGCTTGATATGAAGGTGGATATCATTGCAAAAGTATATGCACCTTTCATGTTGAGTAATTCGGCAAGAAGTCCGTTCCCAGTTTCATCCCATAAGAAATAGAATAAAGAGGTCATGCCGAATGCGACAACATTATTCAGAGTCAAAAGACATGAGGCATAAACAAACACCCACACATAAGATGTCCTGAAAGGCAAAATCTTAAAAACGAAATAAGAGAACCCCAAAAATATATAGATAAAGAGCATGCACAATAAGAAATAGACGATATAATTGACTGCCGCCATTCCCGGAAATTGGTCAGCTGTTTCATCATCGAGAATTAACCATACAATGAGGTAGAGCACATAGGAAACGGCCGATAATAAAAGCCCGTTCCGCCAGTTCATTATTTTTATATTTCCTTTTGTCATATCAGATGCAAAGTTACTTCATATTCCACAAAGATAGGGATTTGCTTCTTTATTTGATAAGATAAAACCGGCTGAAACGGACAAAATCACTTTCGAAGTGATTAAAATGAATGTTGAAACGAACAGTGTTACACTTTACGTTTGCCGAAATGCCAATTCGGAAATTAGTTTTTGTGCATAAACCGCCCGTTTGGGCGGTTCAGATATCAATTTATCCGTTTCAGTCGGATTTTACTGTTACAACTGATACTACACGGATAATTTTGCATCCTTGTAAGGTAAATGCCACTATGATAAAGTCTGAATCAACAAAATTTGAGAAAATAGATCTAGACAGTATTTTTCGGAAATACTATCGTCCATTGTGTCTGTATGCACTTCATTACCTGCATATAGCGGAAGATGCGGAGGATATCGTACAGGATTGTTTGACTGAATTTCTCGAACTGTCCGAGAAAGGTCGTTTCGTTTCTGATATAAAATCCTATTTGTTTATGATGGTGCGCAACAGATGCTTTCTTATCCTGAAAAAAGAAAATATAATTGACCGGGACCGCTTTATTTCTGAGTTTGAGGGAACTCTTACTGATACAGAATACAAAGAACAGTCATTTATGGAAGCAAGAATGTGGACTGCCATAAATTCATTGCCTGACCGTTGCCGTGAAGTTTTCCTGCTGTGCAAACGAGACGGATTGAAATACGAAGAAGTGGCAGACAGACTTGGAATCTCCGTAAACACGGTCAAAAACCAAATCAGCAAGGCTCTTAAGAGCATCAAAGGTGAGTGCCGGAAAATTTATTTTTTCTTTTTCGGGTAAATTTTTCTGTTTGGAATAGTAGGATTTCAGTTGATTTTACTCTTAGCTAAAAAGAACATCGAAAATGGACAATGAAGAATTAAACGGATTACAATTTGTTTTGAGGTATTATTCTCCGGGAATTTTTGATACCCGAAAAGCTTTACGCAGATACAAGGAAGCGCATCCTGCCAAAGAGCGCAGATGGATCCGATATGTATCTGGGATTGCCGCCTCTGTTGTGATATGCTTATTTGCTGCATATTGTCTAATGTGGGAGAAAGAATCTCCTGTTTGTCTATGTTCTTATGCTGACACCACGACATTTATACTTCCTGACAGTTCAGTGGTTACGCTATTTCCTTATTCAACGCTCAGTTACCTGCCGGACAGATTCAATAAAAACAAACGGGAAGTCGATATGACCGGAAGAATCTGTTTTGATGTGCGCCGTAATCGACACGCTCCGTTTATTGTGTCAGGAAAATATGCTAATATAGAGGTGCTGGGCACACAATTCGAAGTAAACGAGAATAACGATGATTTCGCAACCGAAGTTTATGTATCGTCAGGCAAGGTACTGTTTTCTGCCAAAAACAATGAAAATGGTATTGTACTTACCCAGAATATGCAGGCCGTTATGCCTTTTGGAGCAGATGTCCCATTGATGATGGCAAAAAAAGCGGATAAGAACCAGGCTGACAAATCCAGGAAATTCGTTTATAAAAACACGCCTTTGTCTGAAGTACTGAAAGATTTGTCCGAACACTTCCATGTGAAACTGACCTGTGTTTCTACTGGAAAGACACTTACGGCAGAATTCGATACAGATAACTTGGATGAGATTATTTTCATGATAGAAAAAACGCTGGATGTGAAGATAAGGAAGGAGGCCGTGAAATGATTAGGCTGACAATTCTTATATTGACCTTCTTTATATTACCACTATCGCTTCAAGCACAGCATAAAGTTCATTCATGTACCGTCAGACAACAGATGGAGGCAGTAAAAAAAGAGTATGCCGTAAATTTCGTGTATGACGCTTCATTAAAACTGGATATACCCTATATCGGCAAACCCTTAAAAGGAAGGGGTTTGCACTCCGCTTTGAATGAATTATTCCGCAATACGGACATAAAATGGGAAGTAAACGGGAAACATATACTATTGAGCCGGAAAAAGAAATACACTTTGAACGGTTATGTCTATCAACATGATGGTGAAACTGCAATAAATGCCACTATATGGGATGTCACAACAGGAACAGGCACATTGAGCAATGAGCATGGCTTTTTCAGTATTACACTTCCAGAAGGAAATCATGCCATACGCTTTTCATCCATAGGCTGCGGCGGACATACGGAAGATGTGGTTTTACGTCATGATACGAGTCTGAAAATTTATCTAAAAGAAGGATATCAACTGGAAGAAGTGGTTGTGACCGCTGATTTGAATTCTCCATTGATGACTACCCAAACAGGAAAAGTGTCACTGACCTCCAAAGAATTGAATACCGGATATGCGCTTATGAGTTCGCCGGATGTGGTAAAGACATTACAGAATCTTCCAGGAGTGGCGGCAGGCACAGAACTCATTTCCGGTCTATATGTACATGGCGGCGGTAACGATGAGAACCTTTTCCTGTTGGACGGTACGCCTCTTTATCAGGTGAACCATCTGGGAGGCCTTTTTTCCGCATTCAACACGGATATTGTAAAAAACATCGACTTCTACAAGAGCGGCTTCCCTGCACGCTACGGCGGAAGACTTTCTTCCGTTGTGGATGTACGTACCAATGATGGAAACATGAAAGAATACCACGGTACGGTAAACATAGGGCTTTTGGACGGACGAATCCAAATTGAAGGTCCCATAAAGAAAGACAGAACCTCGTTCAATATTGCAATGCGTCGCACATGGCTCGATGTCATCACTATACCGGCATTGGCCATACGCAACAGTTCAAAGACTGATAAGATAAATATGCGCTATGCCTTCCATGACGTAAACGCCAAAATTACGCACCGCTTTTCGGAACACAGTCGTGCAGACATCAGCCTATATTCGGGCAATGACATCATGAAAGTGAACAACAAGCAGTTTGAGAAAGAATACGGAACGAACTACAACCGGGAAGAAGACCGTACTAAATTCAACCTGCAATGGGGCAATCTGACGGCATCCCTGAACTGGAAATACCAGTTCTCCCCGAAACTGTATTCCATATTCACGGGTGTCTATACCCATAACCGTTCCTGTCACGATTACCTTTCCGAAGAAAAAGTTTTTGATGAAGGGCAACTATCTGGAATTACCCATAGTGAGCGTAACAACCGTTCCACTATTGATGATATTGGCTACCGTATGGAGTTCGATTACCGGCCAAATCCAGCGCACCGCCTGCGCATGGGGTCAAATTACCTGATGCACTTTTTCCGTCCACAAAGCGCACGTACATGGGATTATTCTGGGACTGACAATCAGAAAGACACCCTGTCACGACAGGCATCAGGTTCTTATAACGGACAGGAATTTTCATTGTATGCGGAAGATGACATTGCTTTGGGAAACCGTCTGAAACTGAATGCCGGACTGCATTACACCCTGTTTCATATGACAGGCAAGACTTATCATTCCATAGAACCCCGCGCATCCATCCGTTACCAATGCAGCGGCCGTGTGACATTCAAGGCATCCTATACGGAAATGAGCCAGTTCATGCACCAGCTTTCCAATACATACCTGAATCTTCCGATGGATTTTTGGGTACCTTCCACTAAAAGGATTGCCCCGATGCGTTCCCGACAATATGCGGTCGGGATGTATCTGCAACTACCTTCCCGCATCCGGTTAAATATGGAGGGATTTTACAAAACGATGAATCATATTGTGGAGTATGACGGTGGCAATAGCCTCACGCCCTCTGCAGATGATTGGGAAGAAAAAATCCATGAGGGCAAGGGAAAGGCATACGGATTGGAATGGGAAACCAGCTATAGCAATAACTGGACACACGTCAGTGCGGCTTACACCTTGTCATGGAGCAAGCGCAATTTCCCGACATTCTATAATGGATGGTATCCCGATAAATTTGACAATCGTCATAAATTGAACCTCAGCGTTCGCCACAACTTTTCTTCCCGGATAGAGGCATACGCTTCATGGACTTACCATACAGGGAACCGTATGACCGTGCCGCAACAACAGGTCAATGCTCCTGCCATACCCGGCATCGGAGGTGAGCCGGTTTCTGAATGGATATACGAGCAACCGAACAATGTGTCGCTTCCGGCATATCATCGACTTGACCTCGGCATTAATTTTCGCAGTACCACCAAACGGAGATATGAACGTATATGGAATATTAGTGTTTACAATGCCTATTGCCGTATGAATCCCCTCTATGGCAAGGTTAAAGAAATACCCGATGGCAGTTTCAAGGAAAAAGCCACGGGTATGTTCCCGATACTCCCTTCATTCAGTTACACATTAAAATTCTGACAGCTGATGAAAATAAGAAATCTTACATTCTGGATTATGGCGTTTATGTTCTCTTCGTGCAGTTATGAGTTCGAATTGAACGATATAAATGTCGGAGAGAAAATAGTTCTCTATTGTATGCCTTGTGCCGATAAGGACACTACGCTGATACAGCTGTCACGCAGCGTACCGGTTTCTAAGAAAGGGAAACTGCAAAATGGCATTTCCGATGCCGGAATCAATTTTATGGTGAACGGCAAGGAACAATCGGTATATTGGAACGAGAATGCGACATCTTCCCTCCCTGCCCGGTGTTACTATGTACTTGGCAGATATAATGAAACTGACAAGGTGGATATAAAAGTATCTGCCGGTGGTCTCCCGTCTGTAAGTTCTGAAACCGTATTGCCGTCTTCTTTCCCATTGAAAAAAGTGGATATAAAGTTGAAACGTGAAATTGATACAAAATTGCAGTTTCTTGTTACGTTTCAGGACAATGCCTACACGGAAGATTATTACGGAATACGGGTAATGCGCAGGTGCATTTATACCAGTGTGCCGGACAATGAGGTTACAGACATAGAATATTCCGATATTGAGTTTGAAGTGGATGACGAGCCGTTGTTGTATAATAAGAGCGGCTTAAACTCTGCCTTTGATCTTTCCAATGATTTCTATCAGAATTTCTATATTTGGAGTGATGAACAGATAAGAGGAAAGGAATATACCTTGCGTTTGAAGACCTATTACTCTATGGACAATGTATCCATGTGGGACGGTAGCAATTATAAATACTCTTACAAAGTGTATCTATACAAATTGTCACGGGAACTTTATCTTTACCTGAAGTCAGTGAACGATGTCAAGAACAATGATTTGGGGCATAAAGGACTGGCACCCATAAGAAGCCATTATTCCAATGTGGAGAATGGTATCGGCGTTGTGGGAGGATGTCGGGTTATAGAAACGGAGTGGATATGTAATGTATTAACAGATATAAATTAATTATTAACAAACAAAATTTTAAGTAACATGAAACATTTAAGTTTTTTGAGAAGACATGCCAGTATGGTAGTAGCAACATGTTTGTCTTTGAGTCTATTCTCTTGTAACAACGAGGACGAATTTGCACCATCAAAAGAAGGTACAGTTCCGCCTGTAGAAGTGTCAAAGATGAGCGAATGGTTGCCCAAGACAAGAAATATTGAATCAACAGTCTCAGATATGCCAGTGCTTCATTTCAAAGACGAGAAAACCTACGACGATATGGTTGAAAAACTCAGTGCCATGAATAATGAGGAGCGTATAAGTTATTTTAAGGAGTTGGGATTTGATGGAGCTTATGCTCTTTGGAACCGAGCCGATGAGGAACTTGAACAAATTTTTGAAATTGATGATGAAAATCAATTTAAAGAACAGATTGACAGATATAAAGACAAATATCGTAATATCTTCTCGTTCAACACAATCGATACTTATGATGTGACCCCATATTTTACTTTTACAGATGACAAGCTATCTCTTGTTAGTAATGTCAGGGGAGCTGTTGTTATTGGCAATACACTTAAAACACCTGAAAACAATACTCCTACTTATGATGTGGACGATGAAATAACTATGGCGGCAGCACCGGGTCCAATAGAGCCGGGTTTCAAGGGCTTCAAAGGGGCTTCTTTATCCATTAAGAATGGAAAATACAGAAGTACTATGACTATTGGTCGTATTGTCAACGGAAACTCATTTGCAGTAGAATTTAAGACAAAGAAAAAGCAGTTTCTATGGAAAAAGAGTGTGTCAGCAAGTTATTCTGCTGAATTGGAAATGCAAAGTACCAAATTCCATCACAAGAACGTTGTTGCTTGTCCTAATGGCTGTAAAGTTTCTATTCTGAATTTACGTATTGAAACTGTTGGAAATGTGTTTAATGCCCATGTGAGAAATTTTAAATGTTCACGTGGAAATTCTACAGGAAGTCAAAGTTTTAATAATATACAAGTCATATAACCGCATAAAAAGTTCAAACAAGGGTATTCAAGATTTTGCGTTCTATGATTACTCTTGTTTACCTTATACTTTGATGGCGTAATCTATTATCGTACAAGCAAAAACATAACAGATATATTGACTCATTAACTATTCGGTTTCAGTATGAAAAAGATTCTATTGACATTGCTTCTCGCCCTGCCATTCTGCATGGTGACGAAAGCGCAAGATTTCAGAATGGGAGTGACGGGAGGTTACAACCTCAGTTCTCTGAGTGGTTACAAATCACAATCCGGTTTCCACGTCGGTCTCAAAGGGGAGTTTGGACTTCCTCAGGTGACAAAAGGCCTGTATATGGATTTCGGGCTGATGCTCTCTTCGCATGGATGGAAGAGTCCGGGGTACTACTACAACGGAAACTATACCTCCCCTACTGGAGACAAGCCGGACAAACCGTCATCGGGCTTTACTGCAGACAATAAGTGTACTCCTTACTATCTGAATATTCCCGTCCGCATCGGCTACAAGTTTTCCGTAGGACGGAACGTCAGCCTGTTCGTCAATGCCGGACCCTATTTTAACATCGGACTGTTTGGCAAAGCAAAGGAAACCATTACTCCCGACAAGGGAACAGCCACGACAAAGGAAACGTCAGGCAACGTGTTCAGTGACAAAATGCTCAACCGCTTCGATTGGGGATTGGGATTCCGTACCGGAACAGAGATTGCACGCCACGTCCAGTTTTCCATCGGGTATGATTGGGGCATGAAGAATGTAAACAAGATGGGGATGGACAGCAAGAACAGGACATTTGTGGCATCTTGCGCTTATATGTTCTGAGAAAGAATATAAACTTAGAGCCTGTTTAAATTTTAAAGTTTGATATTGAAAGAGTGTTTCTTATTTCCGCAAAAATGATTATTTTTAAGTTACCACACTTGAAATAATTATGTATCCGACAGATTTAGAAGAAACACAGTGGCAAGTT